>NZ_JAMAVT010000014.1:0-170274 GCF_023713665.1 Paenibacillus sp. MER 180
CGGCTTCTTGATTGTTTATTCAGAGGATATAAAGCTGATTTTCCCTTTCCATTTTTTGTTAGATGAAGGGTCACTTTCTTATTGCCTTTTTTAGGTTTTCTGGGGATCAGTATTTTCAGGATAGACTTAAGAATGAAAGACACCATTTTTGGATACATTTCCATTGATTTCCTTTTTGCAGTATGTTAGAGTGGTAATGCACGGATACCAGTAAAAGGAGGTTATTTTCTTGAAAAAACCAATTCAAAAAATTCTTCTTTGCACATCACTGGCTTTGAGCACAATTGTTGGAGTCGCCTTAACACCAGCAACATCTGTTGAAGCAGCAGGAGTTACATACAGAGACTTGAAAAAAGGTAATTCAATTATCGTTGGTTTTAGTGACAGCTATGAATTTACGGATATAAGGATGGCGTTCATTACTGGACATGGTATATTAGAGTCATCTAATTCAGAGCTGACCGTCCACTGTGGCGGTCTGTTTCTATTTTTACTGTAAGATGTCCAACTAATCATCAATCTTATCCCAACTCTATTTGCATCTATCTTTGGTTCTAATTATCTTTAAACGCCCTTGTGTTATCTCTTACTTTAATCACCTCATTGAAAATTCGATTTCATCGTTAGTATTCTATGTCGTATTGTTCAATGTATTTTAAATTGAAACTGTTTCATCTTCATATAGACAAAAGTATTCTGAGGAATAGTCTTCTTCAATGCCTTTGATATTCAAGAAAAATATGCAATCTGCAAAAGTACCTTCACCTTGGTTTCTAGTAGTTACATATACTCTACCTTCTGTTAAATCAAACTCATTAGTGTTTGCTATAAGCAATGTGCTTTTAGAAATAAACGTTTTGCTATCATAACAGCTTGGTTTATTAAGATTCACTGTAACGGCTTATCCATCAGGAACTCGTGCTTCTGGCCCTTCTGGATGCAGCCGAGCTGCCGGGCTGGCGGGTGGTACGCCGGTGACGGCGATGGCCATGCATGCCCTGCAGCACTCAGTCTAACACTTTATTTTCTGGTTTAAGTCTCTTCGATGACTCCCCGAAGGTGCAATCTATAACTTACTTTTTAAAGTCTGACTCTTTTCTTAGTCAAGAATCTTAATAAATCATAGTTTCCAGTCCAATACTCTATTTTCTCCATACAATTGGAAATTTATGATAATATCACTTTGGAAATTGTGAAGAAATGTACTTAAACTACTATGAAAATTCATAGCGTATGGAAAAAGGCAGCACTAAAGAAGACGCAGCTCGATCGTTTTTTTAAAGAGGAGAGCGCGTAGATTGCTATTTATTGGAGTTTATTTGGATTAGGAGGCCTCAGATTCTGTGATAGTAACGAAGTACCCTAATCCTTCAAGTCTACGCAGAGCATGTCGAACAATTGATTGTTGTCTTTGTTAATCAAAGTAGTCTTCGCCAAGATCAACATACATTCCTTTGCGAGATAGGAGGTAATACGAGATCCGTAACATGGCATGAGCGACTACAATTCCTGCTCGTTTTCTTCCTTTTCGTGCTACTGTACGCCTAAACAGTGCACCAAGATAGTTCTTGGAACCTTTGACGGAATGAGCGGATTCCGTTAATCCTGACCTCAAATTTTTGTTTCCCTTTTTGGTTTTAGATGATCCCCTTTTGCCCGCACTTTCGTTATGCCCTGGAACAAGTCCCGCCCAAGAACACATATGGGCTGCGCTTGGAAATTGATTTTTAATATCCGTGCCATTTCTGCTAGGATTGTTCGGCCATCCGTGTTGATATGCCAGGAATGGAATCCAGCCGCTCAATATCTTCTTGATAAGAACTTACTCGCTGGGCTACTTCTTGATCCAGCCTATCAATTTGTTCCGATAAAAAATCAATGTGGGTTAGAATAGTCTTTAACATGAGTCGTTGATGGGGGCTTGTGTAACCTTGGTGGGCCAGTTCGAGTTCATCTTTCTTTCGTTTTAGTGAGCGTTGGGCCATGTTGGCCAGTTCTTCAGGATCGTCTGCGCCATCAGCAATGGCACGAAGCATGTTTTTGGATGAAACCCCCATAATATCCGAAACCACAGAGCCCAGTTTGATATTAACTCCTTCCAGAACTTTTTGGATCCGATTATGCTGCCTAGCACGTTCTTCGATAATGCTCCGACGATAGCGAACAAGCTCTCTTAACTCACGTTGATTACGATCTGGAATGAAACTAGATTTAATGAGTCCGTGGCGAAGGAGTTGGCAAATCCATTCAGCATCTTTAACATCGGTCTTACGTCCAGGCACAGCTTTCATATGTTGGGCATTAACAACCAGAAATTCGATCTCTTCAGCCTCAATTAAATTTACGATAGGTTTCCAATAAACACTCGTGCTTTCCATGGCGACATGAGTACAGCCGTGCTTCTTAATCCAGTCCACTAATTGAAGAAGAAACATTGTTTTAGTCGAAAAAGTTTGAATCTCCTTTCCTTCAGGTGTCATGATGCATGCAGTAATATTGTCTTTATGAACATCCATACCGCACGCCCGTTTTTGATACTCGCAGCTATGATGTATATCAAGAAATGGGTGACCAAAATATTGAGGATTTATCCATGTCTCTTATGAATCGCCTATTGAATAATTCACGAAGTATCCGTGAAATTACTAATGAGTTTGATACAGATATACACTTACCTTTTGGAAGTGGCGTTACACTATTTTATCACTTACTTGCTAGAAAAATCGTAGTCATTGATATGCAAAATCCGATTGATTTAGAGCAAACAATTGATATTAAGTGTATTGATGAAGGTAATTTAGAGGAGGAGAAATACGCATTTTTCATCTAAACCATGCCAATGATTATCTTCATATTCATACGTATGGCCACGAGAACAAATTGTTTCCCCTTCAACCCCACAATATTGTCCCTCGGGGTATGTTTGATGGGGTTCTCTTAATTGCTTTTCACAATCGCTTTCACAATATTCATGTACAGCTTTCCAATGATTATTTTCACATACTAAATAATAGTCACCAGTAGTACAAACTCTTTCTCCCTCATTTGTACAATATTTTCCCTCTGTCGGGTCAGTGTGGTGGTGGGGATCTCTTTGCTTTTCATTGTTCATGTTTTATCACCTCCTGATAATTATATTCTACTTAATTTGTTTATTTATTAAGGAAAAAAATGTTATATATCTTCATACTGCCCGGTGATCCTATGCTTGAACATCTTCATTATTCTTTTTACCTCCATTATATCGAGTATATCGAGCAACCAAACTCGATTGGTCTTGCGTGATTCTTGTAAAAGATTTCATCGATAGACCTCAGCTGTTATTAATAACTGGGTAGCAATCTTTCTAGCTTCTTCCTTAGTAAGCCTGAATCCCACGGAATCCGGATTCATCCTTATTAGGGTAAACATTTTTCACCTGAAAGCTGCCTAATAACCGCTTATTCTTCAATGAGCGTGGCCGAAGCATGAATCCGTTTTGATCAATCTTTTATTAAAATGGATTCTTTTTATTTGCGGATAATATAGGTAAATGGGGTATTTTTAATCAAACTTTATTTCAAAGCAACACCTACCTTTTTCGCATCCATATTAGCGGGAAGGGGCTGGGATCCTTGTGGGGCGTTGGATTTCGGGGATTGGAGCGGTTGATGGCGTAGTGGCAGACTTATTTGCATGGGAAATTTGTACCAGCGTAACCGTCATAAAGTGCAGTGTGGACTGGCGAAGCTGGCTGCCAAGTACCACTGTCTTTTCACTTGGCACCGGGCAGCAAGATATCCAAAACATAGATTCAGTCCAATTTATGCACATATGTCCATAATTAATTGTCAACGTATGCAGGAAAGACGGTTTGATTTTTTTTTAAATTTCTTCTTGCTCAATAATTCCGATCCTGCTATTATGAAGAAGCATTAATTTTGGAAAGCGAATATTCAATATATATTTAGGATCTTTCCAAGCAGATAAACTTTGACCACTTCCTCTCTGGAAGTTAAGGCCATACGGACAGCCGGGTCAAATGCCGACTGGCAACTTTTCGTTGCCTTATTGATTGAGTTAAAAGCTCAAATTTTATAAGTTGGTTACTTTACAACCAGTGCATACGCACACAACTTGTGAAACGGTCAATAAGAGTGGCAATAGTGTTATTTGCTATATAGACTCTGATCCTAACAAAATATATTTGAATATTAAGAGCTCTTCCATGAAACGATGAGTCCTAGGGGTGACTGATAAGCACGCTAGGAGTTTGTTCTGTCATGTTTATTGGGAATATCTTATTTTTGAATATATCAAGCAAGTGTGATGCGCATGGTGCGTGTTACGCTTGCTTTTTTTGTTGCCGTTTTTACAGTGAAGTGAAGAAAATTTAATTCGATGAGGAGATTGAAAAATGGGAAAAGCACTAATCATTGGCGCCGGTGGCGTAGCATCTGTAGCAGTTCATAAATGCGTTCAAAACAGCGAGGTCTTCGAAGAAATCTGCATCGCCAGCCGTACGAAGTCCAAATGCGATGATCTGAAAGCAAAACTGGACGGCGGCAAAACTAAAATTACAACCGCACAGGTCGATGCCAATAACGTTGAAGAGCTGATCGCTCTGATTAACGAAGTCAAACCGGATATCGTCATGAACTTGGCTCTGCCTTACCAGGATTTGACGATCATGGATGCCTGCCTGGCTACCAGAACACATTATATGGATACGGCAAACTATGAGCCGGAAGATACGGCGAAATTCGAATACAAATGGCAGTGGGAATATCGGGAACGCTTCGAAAAAGCAGGAATTACAGCACTGCTCGGCAGCGGATTCGACCCTGGCGTAACCGGCGTATTCTCGGCTTATGCGTTGAAACACTACTTTGACGAAATCGAATATATCGACATTCTGGATTGCAACGGCGGGGATCACGGTTATCCTTTCGCAACCAACTTCAACCCGGAAATCAATATCCGCGAAGTGTCTGCCAATGGCCGCTACTGGGAAAACGGGGAATGGATCGAAACAAAACCGATGGAAATTAAGCGTGAATATAACTTTGCAGAAGTCGGCCAAAAGGACATGTATCTGCTGTACCATGAAGAGCTCGAGTCTCTTGCGCAAAACATCCCTGGTCTGAAACGCATCCGTTTCTTCATGACTTTCGGCCAAAGTTATCTCATGCATTTGAAGGCGCTTGAAAACGTTGGAATGACCTCCATCGAACCAATCGAATACGAAGGGAAACAAATCATTCCGCTTCAATTCCTGAAGGCTGTACTTCCGGATCCGTCCTCTCTTGGACCTCGTACAGTGGGCAAAACGAACATCGGCTGTATCTTCAAAGGGAAAAAAGATGGCCGAGACAAGACGTACTATGTCTACAATGTTTGCGACCACCAAGAGTGCTATAAAGAAGTGGGTTCCCAAGCTATCTCCTATACAACCGGCGTTCCTGCCATGATCGGCGCGGCGATGATCCTCACCGGCAAATGGAACAAACCGGGCGTATACAATGTCGAAGAGTTCAATCCGGATCCATTCATGGAAGAGCTGAACAAATGGGGACTTCCATGGGTAGAAGACTTCAACCCTGTGCTGGTTGACGCCTTGCCTGAGGAAGCTAAAGAGCCGGAGCTCGTTCGTTAAGATGCGGTTCGAGGATTTACCGACACCCTGTTTTGTAGTCGATGAAGCACTAATCGAGAAAAACCTGAAAATATTGAACGGCGTCATGCAGCGTACGGGAGCCAAAATTGTACTGGCGCAAAAGGCTTTTTCCATGACTGCGATGTATCCGCTCATCGGAAAATACTTAAGCGGTACGACTGCGAGCGGATTATTCGAAGCACGACTGGGTCACGAAGAAATGGGCAAAGAAAATCATGTCTTTGCCCCTGCTTACCGTGAAGATGAGATCGATGAGATTATTTCCATTTGCGACCACATCATCTTCAATTCCTTCTCCCAGTTGGAAAAGTATAAAGCGAAGGCTCTTGCTGCTGGCAGAAAAATTGGCCTTCGTATCAATCCGGAATGTTCAACGCAAGTGGGGCATGAGATCTATGATCCTTGTTCGCCGGGATCAAGATTTGGCGTTAAACGGGAGGATTTCCAGCCGGAACTGCTGGAAGGCGTTTCGGGGTTGCACTTTCATACCCTTTGCCAACAGAACTCGGACGATTTGGAGACCACGCTGAATGCGGTTGAAGACAAGTTCGAACCTTGGCTGCCGCAAATGGAATGGATCAATTTCGGCGGCGGTCACCATATCACGAGAGAAGACTACGATATCCGGAAGCTCGAAGCTTGCATAACGCGAATGCAAAATAAATACGGCTTGGAAGTATACCTCGAACCCGGAGAAGCCATCGCGCTTAACGCGGGCTATATGGTCACCTCCGTGTTGGATATCCATCGCAACGGCATCGAGATTGCAATCGTGGACACATCGGCTACTTGTCATATGCCGGATGTTCTGGAAATGCCTTATCGTCCACCTCTGGTCGGTTCGGGCGAATTCGGGGAGAAGCCATACGCTTACCGACTAGGTGGTCCGACCTGCCTTACGGGCGATGTCATCGGAGACTATTCCTTCGATCAGCCTCTCAAGAGCGGCGACAGATTAGTATTTGAAGATATGGCGATCTACTCCATGGTCAAAACCAATACCTTCAACGGCATGCCGCTGCCGGCCATCGCCGTGCAGGAGAAGGATGGGAATTGTCGCGTCGTGCGCGAGTTTGGTTATCAGGATTTTAAGATGAGACTAGCTTAATGAATAACCAAAGCCTTAACTCCGATGGGAATTAAGCGTGAATATAACTTGGCTGAAGTCGGCCAAAAGGACATGTATCTGCTATTCGGCGTAAAAAGGAAAGATTTCCAGCCGGAACTGCTTAGAAAGGTTGTGACAGCATAAAATGGACCACCGTAACACGCCGCTATTTACAGCTCTGAAAGAACATGCGGCGAGCAATCCCGTACAATTTCATATTCCCGGTCATAAAAAGGGCGTAGGAACTGACAGTGAGTTCAGAGAGTTTATAGGCGATAATGCCCTATCCATAGATTTGATTAACATTGCGCCGCTGGATGATCTCCATCAGCCTACCGGTGTTATTGAAGAAGCGCAAAAGCTTGCAGCCGACGCATTTGGCTCAGATTATACTTATTTCAGCGTACAGGGGACGAGTGGTGCCATTATGACCATGATTTTGTCTACATGCTCGCCTGGGGACAAAATTATCGTCCCACGCAATGTGCACAAATCGATCATGTCGGCCATCATTTTCTCCGGAGCGAAGCCAGTATTCATATCTCCGGTTCGCGACGAGAATCTTGGAATCGATCACGGCATTACAACCAAATCCGTACAGCGTGCACTGGATCGCCATCCGGATGCCAAAGCGGTTCTGGTTATTAACCCGACATACTTCGGCGTATGCGCCAATCTGAAGGAAATCGTCGATCTTGCCCACAGCCGCCATGTTCCAGTGCTCGTAGACGAAGCGCATGGGGTACTTATCCATTTCCATGAGGATCTGCCGATGTCCGCTATGGAAGCCGGTGCGGATATGGCCGCAACTAGTGTGCATAAGCTTGGGGGTTCTATGACACAAAGCTCGGTTCTCAACCTGAATACAAAAAACGGCTATGTGAATCCTCAGCGCGTGCAGACAATCATCAGTATGCTGACAACAACTTCTACTTCATACGTGCTGCTTGCATCATTGGATACATCCAGACGCAATCTAGCGATTAACGGCCATGACATGGCGCAAAGAACGATTGATCTTGCCCAAAAAGCCCGCCGCAGCATTAATGAAATGGAAGGTCTGTACTGCTTCGGGGAAGAAATCCTTGGGGACGAGGCCACCTTTGATTATGATCCGACCAAACTCACCATCCATGTCCGCCATCTGGGCATTACAGGCTTTGAAGCGGAAAACTGGCTGCGTGAGCATTATAACATTGAGGTCGAGCTCAGCGATATGTACAACATCCTCTGCCTGGTAACCCCGGGCGACAATGAGGAAACGGTGTCGGTACTGCTTACAGCTCTCCGTGAGCTAGCTGGAACGTATTACAACGTGAACACTGCAAATGAGCTAATCGTGAAGATCCCGGAAATTCCTCATCTCTCCCTGATTCCAAGGGATGCATTTTACGGAGATACCGAAGTCATTCCGTTCAAGGAATCAGCCGGTCGAATCATTGCCGAGTTCATATATGTCTATCCGCCGGGTATTCCAATCCTGCTGCCGGGCGAAGTGATCTCCCAGGACAACATCGATTACATTGTCGATCATGTGGATGTGGGGCTTCCGGTGAAAGGACCGGAGGATCGGTACATCCAAAATGTCAAGGTGATCGTGGAAACCGACCCGATCTCCTAAATCTGCATACCTTACGCGTCGAGCGCACCACGAAGCGCCGTCTATGCAAATCTGGCCATTTTGATTGAAGGGCAGACGGGCGATATAGTCCGTCTCGGCCCTCCTTCGAAGCTATACATCGGCCACCCCGAAGGGGCAAGGACTTGTATTGTTGAGGCGCGGAGTGGTAAGAGTTGCGATACTGTACCACTTTCCATTACAGATTTCCAAGTGAGTTTTCAATAGAATGATCCAATAGAATATGTTAAGAGCGTGTTTTTTTATCAAGGATTAAGATTAATGGTGTCATAAGAAATTAATGTAGTAGTGGTGAAAACAGGCTTCCCTTTTCAGGGATGGTTTTTTAATAAGCGATGCCGACACGGCTATTCTCATATGCTTCTTTATTTATCAAAGACCAGGCAAAATGAGCAGTATCGCCCACCGTGATTTTCGATCCGTTCAATGGCAGCACATCTACCTCTGTTCGGTACATGCCCGTTTTTTCGCCATCGATTAAATGGGTAGGACAAATAATCGTCCAGCATAGCCCACTATTTTTTAAGGCTTGATAAGCAGCTAAATGATCTTCGGCAGCTGTGGTACTTCTTCTTTTTGATTCTTCCGATTGGAACCGATAGATCTTCGGATTTATGCGGGCTTGTAAAATCCCCGCTGTTCCAATTGTAACGATTCGGCTTATCCCCTCTTTTTTCATATTTTTAATAATGGTTTGCATACTTTTCGACAACGTGCCATTCCCATCTGTTCCAAGAGCACTTATAACGATATCAACTTCCTTTAACGCCTTTTTTACATCATGTTCATCTAATACATTTCCCTCGATGATCTGTAGATTCCTATGCGAAACTGCAAGCTTATTCTGATCACGCACTAAGACTGTAATATCATGCGAATCGTGTAATGCTAGTTTCAGTAGCTCTGATCCAACTCTCCCTGTTGATCCCAATATACATATTTTCATTTTTCCTTCTCCTTGATCTCTATTTCTCTCTACTGTTGGTTCACGCCATGATGGGCCAGTTGGTGAAGATCTTGCAAAGCAGCATCTGAATGTGCCTACTTTGACAGCGGACACGTTTGAATCATCTCGATAAACCCGCATGCTGCCATGGAAAGCGGCATGTTGCGCATAATCATAATCCCCACGTGAGATGGCGGCAGCCGCACGTCCAATTGAATCTCGAAGAGGGTGCCCTCTTCCAGCTCTTTCGACACAAATTCTCTCGTCACGTATGAAATTCCGAGTCCTTTCCGAGCAAACTCGATGAGAAGATCCACGCTTCCGACCTCAATTTTAGGTGCGAGCTTATAGCCGTAGCTTTGAAATAATTCCGTAATGGTCATTCGTGCTCTGCTATTACGCGAGAATAGGATAATTGGATACTGGAGCAGCATATCCAGCGTTAAAACCGCATTCTTGAGCTCGGCATAACGTGTCCCCGCTACGAAGCATTCCTGCAGCTGAAAAGTCTCCCTCACTTCAAGTTGGGTATCGACGATAGGCATACGGATGACGCCTAAATCAATTTTCCCTTCTTTTAAGAAGGAAATGATTTCCGGCGTAGTTCCATGATTCAGGTGAAGTCTGATCCCGGGATGCCTCTCATGAAAGTCCTCCAAGTACGGGAGCAAATAATGCTTGAACAGCGAATCGCTTCCGCCAATCCGTAGCTCGCCGCTGTCCAGATTTTTAAGTGCTTCCATTTTTTCTTCGGCCAGCGATATTAAGATCTGTGACTGCTCAATATAGGAATACAGGATGGCGCCCTCTCTCGTCAGCCCAACGCCCTTGGAATTCCGGTAAAACAAAGTGACGCCGAAGCTGTTTTCAAGCTGTTTGATGGCGTGGCTGACGCTAGGTTGGGTTAGAAATAAGGCCTTGGCAGCCTGAGTCAAGCTGCCTGTCTTCGCAGCCCAATAAAATACTTTGTACAATTCGTAATTTATACTCATAGATGTGGTCTATAGCTCCTGTGAAATATATTTATTACTTGTATAGATGATATTCGTATTATAGTGGAACTACGAAATAGAAACCAGAGCTTGATTAAGAGAGCGCTGCTTGAAGGAGAGAGAAACATGGAGCCGACCACTTTTGTTTTGTTTGGAGCGACAGGGGATTTAGCCAAAAGAAAAATATACCCTGCCCTTTACAACTTGTATATCGATCGGAAGCTGCCGCAATCATTCTCCTTATTTGGTCTTGGGAGAAGAGAATTGTCTGATGAATCGTTTCAGGCAAATGTTGAGCAGTCTATCCGTACTTTTTCCAGACGCGAAGCGAACAATTCTGCGTTAATCAAAGATTTCTTGAGCGCATTCCGTTACAGCGTTCTTGATATAGATCGCAAAGAAGATTATAGGAAGCTGCTGCAACTGATTGAACAGAGGGAAGAAGAGCTGCATATTCCGCCGAATCGCCTGTTTTATTTATCTGTCGGACCTGAATTTTTTGAAACGATTACAGCGAGCATTAAGGAAAGCGGGCTCGGTTCCGCGAATGGCTGGAAGCGTCTCGTGATCGAGAAGCCTTTCGGCCATGATTTGAAATCTGCTCGTGATTTAAATCAGAAGCTGAGCAAAGCTTTTTCGGATCATGAAATTTACCGAATCGACCACTATCTCGGCAAGCCACTGATCCAGAAGCTTGAGATTTTGCAGCAGAATCCGGTTCTTAATGCCTTATGGACGAATCGTTACATTGCCAACGTGCAAATTACAGCAAACGAGACCGTCGGCGTAGAAGAAAGAGCAGGTTATTACGATCATGTAGGTGCCGTAAGAGACATGTTCCAAAACCATATGCTGCAATTACTGATGATGCTGACGAGTCATCTTCCAATCAACAGCGACTCGGAAATGGTGCGCTTTAAGAAGAAAAAGGTGATGGAAGCTCTCGAGCCGCTGCAAAAAGAGGAAGTGGGCGCGAGCATTATCCGCGGGCAGTACAAAGCAGGAACCGTTCAAGGTAAGCCGGTAATCGGCTATATCTCGGAACCAGGGATCGCTTCTACTTCGATGAACGATACGTTTATTGCCGCTAAATTGCAGATCAATGATTTCTTTTGGCGCGGCGTTCCTTTTTATATCCGGACAGGCAAGCGAATGAAAGAGAAATCAACGCGGATTGTGATTGAGTTCAAGGAACTGTTAAAGATGTCCTCACAGGCAAGTACTGAAAGACAATCGCCTAACCTTCTGGTATTTGAAATTAGTCCGAACGAAGGCATTACGCTGCAATTAAATACAAGGGATCCTTTGCATAAAGGGGAGTTCAAGCCCCTTCAAATGAATTTTCATGAGAGCAAGGGCGATGTTCCCGAGGCTTATGAAAATTTGATTTACGATGCTTTGCAAGGAGATCCTACGTTCTTCGCACATTGGGAGGAAGTTGAATTGTCGTGGCAATGGGTTCAACCGATCTTGGAAGCATTCGAGGAGAATCTGGTTCCGCTTCATCGGTATGAAGCGGGCACTTACGGTCCTGCCGAGTCCGATGCATTATTGGCGAAGGACGGCTACCATTGGTGGTTCGATGACAAGCCAGAACAACATATTAAAACGGAAGAAGGAGAACAATATGCTTACCAAGGAAACCATTGATCAATTAGCTGTCGATACGATCCGAACATTGTCTATCGATGCTATCAACAGTGCCAATTCAGGTCATCCAGGACTGCCGATGGGAGCGGCGCCGATGGCATACGCTCTTTGGTCCAGACTGTTAAATCACAATCCCGGCCATGCCAAATGGTTTAACCGCGACCGCTTCGTTCTGTCTGCGGGTCACGGATCAGCCTTGCTCTACAGCCTGCTGCATTTGTCTGGATATCAGGTGTCGCTTGATGATTTAAAACAGTTTCGCAAGCTGCACAGCAAAACGCCGGGGCATCCCGAATATGGGCACACGGATGGCGTAGAAGCGACAACTGGGCCACTGGGACAAGGGTTAGCGATGGCAGTTGGAATGGCGATGGCCGAAGCTCATTTGGCCTCGAAATTCAATCAAGACGGATTCCCAGTAATCGATCATTATACGTATGCGCTTGTGGGAGACGGCTGCTTGATGGAAGGGATCTCTTACGAGGCGATGTCCATGGCAGGACATATGAAGCTCGGGAAATTAATCGTATTGTATGATTCCAACGACATCTCGTTGGACGGAGCGACCAACCTTTCCTTCGGTGAAAATATGCAAAAAAGAGCGGAATCGGCCAATTGGGAATATATTCGGGTCGAGGACGGCAATGACATTTCCCGGATTGCCGAAGCGATCGCCGCTGCCAAGCAAAACGGTGCCCAGCCGACGCTTATCGAAATTCGGACGATTATCGGTTACGGCAGCAAGTTTGCGGGAACGAACAAAGTACACGGCAATCCGCTCGGCAAAGAAGAAGCGAAGGCGACCAAGGAAGTTTACGGCTGGCAGTATGAGGAAGAGTTCACCGTTCCAGAAGAAGTCAATGCGCATTTCGAGCAGCTGAAACGTAAGGGCGAGGCCAAAGAAGAAGAGTGGAACAAATTGGTCACTGCCTATAAAGCGCAATATCCTGTGCAGGGTAAGGAGCTCGAGCAAGTCATTGATGGTTCCGTGTCAATTGAGGCTGCTGACATCCTTACGTTCGACGCTTCCAAAACGATTTCTACCCGTGTAGCAAGCGGTGAAGCCATAAATCATTACGTAAAAACCGTTCCTTCGATTTTTGGAGGAAGTGCGGATTTATCGCATTCGACGATGACGGACATCAAAGGAGAGCAAAAGTTTGCCGTGGAGTCTTACTCGGGACGGAATATCTACTTTGGCGTTCGTGAGCATGCTATGGGTGCAGCGGGCAATGGCATGGCCCTGCATGGAGGTGTAAAACCATTCGTAAGCACCTTCTTCGTATTCAGCGATTATTTGCGCCCGTCTATTCGTTTGGCTGCACTGCAAAAGCTGCCTGTGATTTATGTATTTACCCATGATTCCATTGCCGTTGGGGAAGATGGACCTACGCATGAACCCGTCGAGCACTTGGCTGCGCTGCGCACCATTCCGGGACTTACGGTCATTCGTCCGACCGATGCTAATGAAACGTCGAGTGCATGGGCGTATGCTCTGCAGCAAAATGAAGGCCCGGTAGCCTTGGTGCTAAGTAGACAAAATCTTCCTGTATATGAAGCGACCAAGGCCAATGTTGAAGGGGTAGCCAAAGGCGCTTATGTCTTGAGCGAAACGGGCGGTCAGCCGGATGTCATCCTAATCGGAACCGGATCCGAGGTTTCTCTGGCCATGAACGCCGAAGCGGAGCTGGAACGGGACAACATCTCCGTACGCGTCGTTGCCATGCCAAGCAGAGAGCTGTTCGATCGTCAGCCCGAAGCGTATAAGCAGCGTGTTCTTCCTAATTCCGTTACGAAGCGGGTAGCCATTGAAGCCGGCATTTCGTTAGGCTGGGATCGTTACACGGGACCAGGCGGAAAAGTACTGTCGATTGATACATTCGGCGCTTCTGGATCTGGTACAGAGGTTATGGAGTACTTTGGTTTCTCCGTAAATGAAGTGGTTCGCCTTACGAAGGAACTACTGAAGTAATAATAAATTACAAATAAAACAATGGAGGTACTTACCTATGAAATTCTTTATCGATACTGCAAATGTGGAAGACATCAAAAAAGCATATAAAATCGGTATTTTATCCGGTGTTACGACGAATCCGTCGTTGGTTGCTAAGGAAGGTGTGAAATTTGAAGATCGAATCGCCGAGATTTTGCGGGAAGTACCCGGAGTTGAATCGGTCTCCGCTGAAGTAACGCCTGATGCGGTGACAGCTGAAGACATGATCGCGCAAGCGGACGAACTAATCAAAATCAACAATAATGACAAAAACATCACGATCAAGCTTCCGATGACGCTCGCCGGACTTGAAGCTTGCCGCTACTTGAGCGACAAAGGCGTGAAAACGAACGTGACGCTGATTTTCACTGTGAACCAAGCTTTACTGGCCGCTCGTGCAGGTGCTACCTATGTCTCGCCGTTCCTTGGCCGCTTGGATGATATATCGGAAGACGGCGTCCAGCTCGTCACGAAAGTTGCTGAGTTGTTCCGAGTGCATAACCTGGACACGCAAATTATCGCGGCATCCGTCCGCCATCCAGATCACGTGACACGCGTAGCAATGGCAGGCGCGCATATTGCCACGATTCCATTTGCGGTGATCGAACAAATTTCCAAGCATCCGTTGACGGATCAAGGTATGGATAAATTCGCTGCCGATTGGAAAAAAACAGCTAAGCTTTAAGTTACGCTTAAAATATACAAGATCAATATGTTTGCGCTGCTGGGTAAGCCTGGTTTCGAAGCGCAAAAAGCCGAGCTTATCAAACGTTTATCTACAAAGAGAGAGAAATGACAGGGAGGGAATTGCAATGAAAAAACAGCAAATCGGCGTAGTAGGCTTGGCCGTCATGGGGAAAAACCTAGCCTTAAATATAGAAAGCAAAGGGTTCTCAGTTGCAGTATACAATCGTTCGCCAGAGAAAACGAATGAGCTTCTGGAGGAGGCGAAAGGCAAGAATTTCGTCGGCACGTACAGTGTCGAAGAATTCGTCCAATCGCTCGAGACGCCGCGGAAAATTCTGATCATGGTCAAAGCGGGACAACCGACAGACGATACCATCAATCAGCTTGTTCCTTACCTGAGTCAGGGGGATATTCTCATCGACGGCGGAAACGCCTATTTCCCTGATACGCAAAGAAGAAATAAAGAGCTGCAAGCTAAGGGATTCCGTTTTATTGGAGCGGGTGTCTCGGGCGGCGAAGAGGGGGCGCTGAACGGACCCGCGATTATGCCAGGCGGGCAAAAAGAGGCGTATGAACTGGTCGAGCCAATCTTGACCGCCATTTCAGCCAAAGTGGACGGCGATCCCTGCTCGACTTATATCGGAGAAGACGGCGCCGGCCATTATGTCAAAATGGTTCACAACGGCATCGAATACGGTGATATGCAGCTCATCGGCGAAGCGTATCATCTGCTCAAAGATGTATTGAACGTAAATACCGAGCAGTTGCATGACATTTTCTCTGAATGGAACAAAGGCGAACTGGATAGTTATTTGATCGAAATTACAGCCGATATTTTCGCAAAGAACGATCCGGAGACCGGCATGCCAATGGTGGATGTCATCCTTGATTCGGCAGGACAGAAAGGAACAGGAAAATGGACGAGCCAAAGCGCATTGGATCTGGGAGTTCCATTGTCCATTATTACCGAATCCGTGTTTGCACGATTTATCTCTGCAATGAAAGAAGAACGCGTGGCCGCAAGCAAGCAGCTGAAAGGCCCCGCGGCGTCAAGCTACGACGGCGATCCCAATGAATTCATCGAGGCCGTTCGCAAAGCTTTGTATGCCAGCAAAATCGCTTCGTATGCGCAAGGCTTTGCGCAAATGAGAGCTGCCTCCGACGCGTACAATTGGAATTTGAACTATGGAGGCATCGCCATGATCTTCCGCGGGGGATGTATTATCCGCGCAAGGTTCTTACAAAATATTAAGGATGCATACGACCGGAACCCAGAATTGAAAAACTTGTTGTTGGACGAATACTTCAGTGGGATTATTGCTAACTATCAGGAAGCCTGGAGAAAAGTCGTATCGATTGCCGTAACTAGAGGAATTCCGGTTCCTGCTTTCGCTTCCGCTTTAGCTTATTATGACAGCTATCGGACGGAGAGACTGCCGGCTAATTTGCTGCAGGCACAGAGGGATTATTTTGGGGCGCATACGTTCGAGCGGCTTGATCAAAAGGGAAGCTTTCACTTTCAGTGGATGGAAAATAATGAATAATATTGTGATGCCATTTTTCGAACCTTATATAAATGAATAATTCAATAGAATATGTTAAGAGCGTGTTTTGATCAATCTTTTCAAAACACGCTCTTTTTTTATGTATGGATTTGGAACGTGAAAACAGAGCAAACTTTGATAAAATAAACAAACAACAGCTTGAGATAACGGGAGGTAGTTTCCAATAAACGGAGATTTCACGATGCTGCTTCAGCTCTTTGAGCGGGCAGCATTACTGCTCATTATTTTGTTTTTCTTAACTCGTATTCCGAGCTTTAAGCAGATTCTGCAAAAGGAATCGCTGACCACGAAGGAGTTCGCTGTCGTTACGCTTCTGTTCTGTACCTTTGCACTATTCGGTACCTACTCAGGCATCGATGTGGAAGGCTCGCTCGTCAACGTACGGATCATCGTAATTACGGCAGGGGGCATCTTGTTTGGGCCTTGGGTCGGTCTAGTCGTGGGCGTGGTGTCCGGAATCCATCGTTATTTGATCGATATCGGTGGGGTAACCTCGATTCCATGTCTCATCACGAGTATTATTGCGGGGCTGGTATCTGGGTATATTCATCTTCGCACACCAAAAGAAAAACGTTGGTTTATCGGGATTCTTGCCGGGATGGCTTGCGAGGCTTTAACGATGCTGTTGATCATTTTCATGGCGCAGCCTACTACATTAGGCAATGAGATTGTATCCAGAATTGCAACACCGATGATTCTCGGGCAATTGAATGTGGGATTGATCATTTTGTTGATTCAGAATGTAGAAAGTGAGCGGGAAGGAATCGCTGCGCAGCAAGCGAAGTTGGCGTTGGACATTGCAAATAAGGCATTGCCCTATTTCCGCTCCATCAATACCGAATCCTTGCACAAGATTTGTTCCATTATTAAAGAAGACATTCAAGCCGATGCGGTGGCGATTACGGATGCCTCGAGCGTTCTCGCTTATGTCGGTTTTGGGGAAGACCGCTATCAACTTCGGCATGAGATCATAAGCGATATGACCAAACAGACGATACGGAGCGGGGAGTTCATGATAAGCAACCATGCGTTGGACGATGCGATGCCCGGCATTCAATCCTTGCTTATTATTCCGCTGAAAGAGCGGGAAGAAGTGACGGGGACCTTGAAGATTTATTATCGGAAAGCGCATAAAATTACCTATCCGCTGCAGACTATGGCCGTCGGTTTGTCCCAGATCATCTCGACATTAATGGAAGTTTCCCGTGTGGAAGAGATTAAGGAGATGGCGAATAAAGCGGAGCTCAAAGCGCTGCAGACAACCATTCAGCCTCATTTTTTGTTCAATGCGCTAAATGCAATTGGATCCTCGATCCGAACTAGACCGGATCAAGCGAGGGAACTGATCGTCAATTTATCCGGATATTTACGTTATAATTTGGAGCTAACGGATGAATTGATCGATATCCATAAGGAGCTGGAACAGGTTCGCAATTACGTAGAGATTGAAAAAGCACGCTTCGGAAATCGGCTGCATGTCGTTTATGATGTGGATGAAGTCGCCGTGAAGATTCCGAGTCTCATCATTCAACCGTTAGTGGAGAATGCGATTGTCCACGGCATATTGAAGGAGAGAGGACCTGGAACGGTCACTATCTATGTCAAAGATACAGAAGAGTACATTCGGATTGGCGTGCGGGATACTGGCGTGGGTATCCGTGAAGATATCATCAAACAGGTGATAGAGGAGCGCGTTCCACCGAATCATATTGGTCTGTTCAATGTGTACAAGCGTGTGAAGCTCATTTTCGGGCATGGTGTTACAATGGAGCGGCTAGATCAAGGAACGAATATCTTTTTTGACATACAGAAGGAGACACGATGAGAGCGATAATTGTGGAAGATGAAGTTTTGGCCAGTGAAGAGCTGGAGTATTTGATTACCAAACATAGCCGCATTGAAATCGTGGAGCGATTCGAAGATGGCCTTGATGTGCTCAAATTTCTGCAGGAGAAGGAAGTCGATGCGATTTTTCTCGATATTAACATTCCATCCTTGGATGGGATGCTGCTAGCGACGAATATCAGCAAGTTCGCACATAAACCGTATGTTATTTTTACAACAGCGTATAAGGAACATGCAGCCCAAGCTTTTGAACTGGAAGCTTTTGATTATATCTTGAAACCCTACGATGAGAACCGGATTGCCGCGATGTTACGTAAGCTGGAGACCGCCTTCGAACGGGATGTGCAGCAAGGAGGAACTTCAAATCCTGCGGACAGCAGGCAAAGATCTGAGGAGAAACGCATTAATTTGTTGAAAAATGATAAGTATATCGTAACGGATAGCGATGACATCTACTATGCGGAAGCGCAAGAGAAGGTGACCAACGTATTCACGAAGAGCGGTACCTACACGATGCCGATGAGTATATCGGACTTTCATGCTATGCTGCCACAAGATCGATTCTATCGTTGTCATCGTTCCTATACTGTCAATTTGTCTCAAATCCATGAAATCGTTCCGTGGTTCAATAATACCTACCTGCTGCGTCTACGTGATATGGATGCCAAAGTACCCGTCAGCAGAAGTAAAGTCAAAGAATTTAGGCAGTTGATGCATATATAAATGCAGTTCATTCCGCAATCCCGTCATTTCATGTCGCTCATGGCTCAAGTAAGCGTTTTATCTTGTAAGATAAGGGTGTAAAAGCAAAGCGTAAGAGCTTTCACTTCCCTACAGATAAAACACAACTCTTGATCATAGCAGAATGGAAAGAGGGATCTATCATGAGAACGCATCAAGCAACTGGGTCGCAAGTAAACCGATGGATGATCGTCCTTGGAACAATCATTGTACAAATGGGATTAGGAACCATATATACGTGGAGTTTATTTAATCAGCCGTTAGCTGACAAGTTTGGATGGGAGCTTAGCTCCGTATCGATTACATTTTCCATCACTAGTTTTGCACTGGCTTTCTCGACACTGTTCGCTGGTAAGATTCAGGATCGTATCGGAATTCGGCGTATGACAATGATTGCAGGTGCTGTTCTCGGTGCAGGGCTAATCGCTAGCTCACAGGTTTCATCGTTGTGGATGTTGTACTTGCTGGCTGGCGTGGTTGTTGGTTTTGCGGATGGTACAGCATATATTACATCGCTATCGAATTTAATAAAATGGTTTCCTGAACGCAAAGGGTTAATATCCGGAATCTCGGTGGGAGCCTTTGGGACAGGCAGCTTGGTTTTTAAATATATCAATGCCAACTTCATCAATACGATGGGTGTCTCCTATGCATTTCTGGTCTGGGGATTGATCGTTATGGTGATGGTGATTGCCGGTTCGTTCTTAATCAAAGAAGCCGTAATTACGGAAACACCTGCGAACGCAAATACGGGGTCGCAGAGTGGGCGGAATTACACAGTCAAGGAAATGCTGCGTACGAAAGAAGCGTATATGCTCTTCATTATTTTATTCACTGCTTGTATGAGTGGATTGTACCTGATTGGTATCGTCAAAGACATCGGTGTACAGCTTGCCGGTCTTGATGTCAGCACAGCAGCGAATGCGGTAGCTATGGTGGCGATTTTCAATACGGCCGGCCGGATCATTCTCGGCGCATTGTCTGATAAAGTAGGACGTATGAAAGTTGTAGCGGGAGCGCTTTTTGCGACGGCATTGTCCGTCATGGCCTTGAACTTTGTACCTCTGAATCTGGGCATCTTCTTCACCTGTGTCGCGGTGATCGCATTCTGCTTTGGCGGCAATATCACTGTCTTCCCGGCGATTGTGGCTGACTATTTCGGCTTGAAGAACCAGAGTAAGAACTATGGAATCATATATCAAGGATTCGGGTTAGGTGCCTTGGCTGGTTCGTTCCTTAGTGCTTTGTTCGGTGGTTTTCATATTACCTTTACCGTTATTGCGGTCTTGTGTATGATCTCTTTCTTGATTGCGATCTTTATCTCTGTGCCTAGCCAACGTAATCAGTCGAAGAAGAACCAAGAGAAGAAACAAGTAGTGAACCAAGAAGTGCTAAAACCACGTTACAATGTGGGATAATTGCAGTGGAACCTCAGATTGATAGGAAAGGCCACTCAAAAGAGTGTTAGATAATCAAACAGGTGTTTTTTGCACAGTAAGCGGTGTAAAAGACGCCTGTTTTTTGTTGAATAAGGAGATTTATTGGAATGATGTTCACTATTCTAATGTCAGTAAAGGTGCAACCTTTTACCAAGGAAATGAATCAAAAAAATGAAGTTACATTTTTCATGATGAAGGAAGGGTCTAAATGCGAGGAAGAATCGCTCTACTCACCGTTATGGCGGCTTTATTGACATGCAGCTTTTTTAATGGGCCTGTACAGGCAGAAACTCACACAGAAGTTACTGAAAGCTCGGCTAAATCACAGCTCGACTCAACTGTTCTAGAGAAGGTCAAAGCAGCTCTAGGGGATATTGCAAAAGGCAATGAGATGAAATCGGATCTCAAAGTAATGGCGAATGCTAGTGACAATATTGTTCTAGAAGGAGAGTTGTCCCAGCCTGCTGCAAAGCTATTCCTCAGCCCAAGTAGATAAAAAATTGTTGAATAAAGCAGCTAGCGCAATTAACCAATTAAGTAGAGAAAAAGTAAATCTTGTTCACGCGGAGCGGGTAAAGGATGAAGTCGCCGGCAGCTATTTTTGGCATTTTGAAGATTATTACGATCATCATAGCGTCAAGATTGACGCAATAACAAATCAAGTGTTGAAAGTCGACACGATTTATACGGATTGGACGAGCGACAAAGATTTTTCCAAATCCTTTGCCAAACCCAAATATACTCCAAAACAAGCGATTTCTGCAGCAAGCGGTAAAGTTAAATCTATATTCAATGTCAATTTGGCCGGATATAAAGTTACCGTTAAATTGAATGAATACACATTCAAGAAAGATAAACAGCCTACAATCGTGGGCAAGATCAATAAGGAAGGGAAATTTTATTCCTTTTCTCTTACGCCTTAAGCGTGAACGCTACTGTCAGCAGAAAATAAAGAGTTAGACTGTCGCTGTTTTATTGATCAACATAAAAAAAGTGTAGAGAAAGAGGTATTCTTTCTCTACACGCGGAGAACTCGATCCTAGTTCTTTTCCATTAAAAATTTTTGAGTCAATCGTGGATGGTATTCTACTTGGTTGATCATCGGCTTAATTTCAGCGTCCTTCATCAATTCTTGTAAGCTTGTCTCATAAGCAGCAATCGTCGATTCATATCCCAAATCCGCGTTCCAAACCTTAGAAGTGACAAATAGCTCTTCTCTTGAAATGCCCGCTTCCTTCAAGCCTTCTCGGATCCCTTGGCCAACACCTTCTTCATTGCCATAGATCGCTGCTGTATCTACACTGCGGTATCCATGTTGAATCGCTGTTTTTACTGCGTTCACCAATTCAGGGCCTTCTTCGACTTTGAAAACTCCAAGTCCAAACCAAGGCATCTTCACGCCATTATTCAAAGTTGTTGAATCTTGCAAATTTTTTGCCATCATAATTAAAACCTCCACATCTTTTTATATTTTGCTTGCTTGATCTTTTCGTTCCATAGCTCTGCTAAATCCAGTTAAAATTGTAGCGACTACTACCATAAGTGCTCCAATCCAAGTCGTATGGATAAGCCCTATCGAGTCTGTCACAAGACCGCCTACAAAGGAACCTACCGCAATTCCGGCATTAAATGCAGCAATATTGATTGCCGATGCCACATCAACCGCACTAGGAACAAAGCGCTCGGCCAGCATCACAACATATACTTGTAAGCCCGGCACATTCATAAAAGCCAACAGTCCCATCAATAGAATCGTTATCAATCCAGCAACTTTAAATGGTGCTGTAAACATCAAAATAAATAAGACAACTGCTTGTACGATAAACATATAGAACAATGCACCAATTGGGTTTTGATTCGATAACTTACCTCCAATCATATTCCCAATCGCAATCGCGATACCGTAAGCTAACAAAATGACAGCTACGGTTCCTTCTTTAAACCCAGTGATGTCTTGAAGCAATGGTGATAAGTAGGTAAACACGACAAATGTTCCGCCATACCCTAAAGCTGTAATGATGAACAAAAGCAATAATCGACTATTTGTCACTAGTTTAAGCTGATCACGAAAAGAAGTTTTTACTCCTTTACGCAAATTAGATGGAACAAGAATGCGATTTGCAAGTAAGGCAATAACACCAATGATAACAATGGTAATAAAGGCTGTTCTCCAACCTAGCTGCTGTCCAATAAAGGTTCCGAATGGAACACCTGTTACCGTAGCTACGGTAAGACCTGTAAACATAATGGAAATCGCACTAGCTCTGCGATTTTCGGGAACTAAATCGGCAGCAATTGTCGATCCTATTGACATGAAGACCCCATGTGAAAATGCGGAGATCACACGTGCTACTAGCAATAACCCAATTGTCGTTGAGAATGCAGCAACAGTATTACCAATAATAAAGACAATCATGATCCATTGTAATAATGTCTTGCGTGACATACTTGATGTTAGAGATGTCAAAATCGGAGCTCCAAACGTTACGCCTAACGCATATAAAGACACCGTTAATCCGGCCGTGGTTACGGGAATACGTAAATCATTTGCAATAAGCGGCAGCAACCCGACACTGATGAATTCAGTTGTCCCGATTGCAAAAGCACTTACTGCTAAAGCAAGCAATGCTAACATGCTTTGCTTTTTACTTAGTTCCATATTATCTCCTCCTTTTACCTGTTATATAAATGGGAACTTTCTTTCCAGCGAATAATAAATTTTGAAATGCATCCGTCTCAAAATGTTATATTGATTTTTAAGAAAGTATGGTATTCATCGGCCGGCAAATGTTATTATGAGATATATCATCCATAAAGAAAAGTACGCACTTTTAAGTTGTATAGAAACCTAAAAGTAACATAGGTACTTTTTAGTGCCTATAAGAAGGAGGAGAACCAAGATGCAAAAAAAGAAATACAATATCTCTGTTGAGGCGACATTAGAAGTCATAGGTGGGAAGTGGAAGTGTGTAATTCTTTGTCATCTGACTCATGGAAAAAAACGAACAAGCGAATTAAAGCGCCTCATGCCAAATATCACACAAAAAATGCTTACCCAACAGCTGCGCGAGCTTGAAGAGGATGGGGTCATCAATCGAATCGTGTACAATCAAGTTCCACCAAGAGTGGAATACGAGCTTAGTGAATATGGACAGAGCTTAGAAGGGATTCTAAGTGCACTATGTGCATGGGGTGAAAAGCATTTAACGAGAGTATATGGAGATAAGTTTGCTGTTTTAGAAGATAGTGTGTTGAATGAACAGCTTAAGTAAGGGGATATACGGAGTTTGGTTATGTAGATAGAGGACATATGTGTAAGAGCCAATAAATGAGAAGGGCTTTGCTCCGCAATGGAGGCAGAGCCCTTTTTGTATACCGACCTTCAGGCCCTAATTCGGTACTAGTAGAACAGATCGAATCATATTCATATAAAAAATAAGAAGGGGTGCTCCGTTATTTGATGAAAGTTAAGGTTGGCTTACGGCCCATTGTAAGCAAGTTAAATATGCCCACTGTTTTGAAAACAGCGATCCTTCCGGGTGAATCAATTGAAAGATTATTTATTGCAACTCAAGTAGGTGAGATCTTTTACATAGGGGACGGGGATATAAGAACCTTTTTAGATATTCGCTCACGAATCATAACATTAGGTGCCTCTAATGGTGGGTATGATGAACGGGGATTGATAGGGCTAGCTTTTCATCCTGATTTTTATTTTAATGGTCTGTTTTATCTCCATTATTCAGTGGCTGGAACCCAAGGTCCAGGATCTCTTCCAGGTGAATTTGAATCTTTTAAGCCGAACCCGTGTGATCCTAAAACCTTAAACTTAAAGTGGATAAAGCGAGAAACGCATTATGATCATATTGATACCATTGAGGAATGGATTCTACATGCGAATGGACAACCTCAAAAACGGCGGACATTACTGAATATAAGAAGACCATTTTTAAATCATAATGGCGTCAATAGCTTAAACTTCTCACCTGAAACAGGAAAACTCATTTTGACAACCGGAGATGGCGGATCAGGCTATGATCCATTTAATTTAAGCCAAACGGATATGGAAATCGCGGGTAAAATCATTGAAATTGATATTTCCAAACCTACATTTATCGATAATCCGCCCGTAGTTACACGTTTTAATGAGCTGCCTGTGTCTATTCAGGAAACACTTACGGTAATGGCCAAAGGGGGCCGCAATCTGCCAGGCATTGCATTTCAAAGGTTATCTTATAATCAGTACATCAAATACGTAGGAAGTGTCGGACAGGATCTTGTAGAGTCGATTTTTGCATTCATTCATTATAAACCCATACCGGTTACTCAGCTTGTTCGAGCTTCTTCGACTTTGACGAATTCTGTACTTGACCAAGAAGGATTTATTAACTTTGGCTGGCGAGGGTGGGAAGGCGCTTTTCCTACTTCGTTCATTACAGGCTGTTCTGCAGATCCGGCTTTGGATGAGAAGGCAATTTCTTATTACGATGAAGCAATCACAACTTCAGTGCGGCGTCTTGCGCCTCTCGTTAGTTATTTTCATAAAGATCCCCGAACCGATAAGTTTGGAGGAACTGCCCTTACTGGAGTCCAGCCATATATGGGGAATGCAATCCCCGGTTTAACGGGAAGTGTTGTGTTTACCGATCTCGCCAGAAATGAAGGATCTCCCCCTCCAGTTAGAGGAGTTTTAGCATATACCAGGGTAAGAACGGATTGTAAACTAAGCGATTTTAGTGTTATTGAAACGGATTATGATTTTGGGTCTCAATCCGCTTATTATGTTAGTTTGGGAACGAATCTGAGTCAATCTAGACTCTATTTAGGGGTTTATGGCTCTGTAAAAGTGGCTGATCAGCACCAAGGAACTGTGTTTGAGATTGTTCCACTATGGTTGCATTAACGAATTCGAATGAAATGGAGAGTTATCTCATGAGTGAAAAGCTATGGAAAATCAATGGCGTTGAGATATGCACAGAGAGTTTCGGCAATCCGAATCATCCACCTGTCTTGCTGATTATGGGAGGCATGTGTTCGATGATCTATTGGGACGATGAGTTCTGCCAAGGTTTGGCTGACTCGGGCCGTTATGTGATTCGATTTGATAACCGAGATGTGGGACGTTCAATTATTTATCCAACTGGGGAATCCCAATATACGGTGGTGGATATGGCTGATGATGCAGTCGGGGTGCTTGATTCATATGGGATTGACCAAGCGCACATCGTGGGATTATCACTAGGTGGCATGATTGCACAGATCATCGCAGTAAAACATCCGCAAAGAGTTCTAACGATAACTTTGATTGCCTCAACAATCTTTGGATCTGATGATATCGACAGGGGGTTGCCTCCAATGGATGAGAAGATTCTTGCTCATCATGCAGATGCAGCAACACTGGATTGGTTGGATGAGGAGGCGGTTGCAACATACTTGGTTAACGGCTCTCGACTGATGTGCGGTACCAAGCATCGCTTCGATGAGCATAGAGCGTATAAGCAAGTAAAACGCGAGATCAAACGAGCGAATTATCTAGTCAGTATGTTGAATCATGGACTACTGAAAGGTGACGATGCATACGAAGGAAAGTTAAAGGAAATCCATGTACCTGTTTTGGTTATTCACGGCACGGGTGATACAATTCTTCCCTTGGAACATGGTGTTGCACTTGCTAATGAAATACCAAATGCATCCTTGTTGACGGTTGAGGGAATGGGGCATGAAGTACACTTAGACGATTGGGGTACGATTATTAAAGCAATATCGAACCATACATTGTTGGCGTGATCGTGAATGGCAGTCAAATTGTTAACTTACGAAATAATAGAGCGCAACACATGGTTTGTAACTAGATAGTGCCTTTTAGAGTGTCCTTTTGTTTCATTAGGGCACTCTTTTTTTTAGAGGTTGGGGAACTGAACGTCGCTGCTTCAAGAGCCTGCTGACTGATTTTACATTATGGGAATTTTTAAGTGATAAAAAGCAATAGCGGCAGCCTAAGACTGTATTTTTCAGTTGGAGACTGCCGCTGGTTTTATATTGAAGTCAATGTAACACTTTATTTCCTATAGACATCTGTTTCATCAGCCTGCCGGAGGCAGGTCGGTCAGCATATCCGCTAAGTCGAGAAAAAAATCTCCCGTATTTTTTAGGCCCAATCCAACGATATCGAGATGATCCCAGGAATCCATGAGTCCTAAGTAGTTCCATTTTCCAATCTGCGGCTTTCCTTGGTAAGTAATGATTTGATCGTTTGATCCGTTTTTCGGGCCGTCCATGGAAATCGTATTTACCAGCCCATCATTTGGCCACCATTCCTCATCAATGACTACATGCCCTGGGGAATCGTACGAAAAGGAACCGACAAAATAGCTCGGCGGCAGCAATAACGGATTCATCATCAGCTTTGGCGCATGCCATCCCGATAGCGGGATACGATATGATTTGTTGGTGGCGATCGAGGAATAATAGACGCTCGGATTTGCCTGTATTTGCTCGTTGAACTGTTTGGCCCCGTCAGGACTTAAATCCCACAGTGAGCTGTCTTTTGATATTCTCCAAAATTTACTGTTAATTACCCGTTGGAAATAATCGAAAAAGGAATCATCGGGCATTCGCTTCAATCCCCATTGATCCAATTTGAAATCATATAGGGGGTGCTCTGCATTGCCAGAAGCTGCGGCAATCAAGCCAATCAGCTGGTGGATGAAGGGTATGACTCCCTCTACAAAATGCGTGAAGCTGGTGCCATCATGCGGCGCGGCGAGGGAAACGAGGCTGCTAACATACGGAAGTGGTTGATCACTGAACAACGGGGATAGATCAGATGCATCGGTGACAGCACGTTCAGCAGCATCTCCTTTTTCCATTAGATGAATCAGCATGCGTGCGGTTTGTCCTCCCATGCTGTGTCCAATTACATGAATTTGCTTCGGACGCCCCGTATTCGGGTCGATCTCTCCCCATGATGGATACATCCCTTCATACGATCTGCCATATCGCTCGTGACCATACAGTTCCGAGTGGGCTTGACCGTAATCTACGGTTCCCCCTTTAATTTGTGCATACAACTCACAGGCACGATCCCAATTGCTCGATACCGTCCCTATCGCAGCTGTATATACGGAATGACCGTGTTTCCTTAATTGTTCTTGAATATCGCCCAATCCGCCCCAGTATTTAAACGAAAACATTTCGTCTCTTCCCCAGCCTCCAAATCCATGAACCAGCACGATAGGGAAGTCATTGTTAGCAATGGCATTGTTGACAATGGCATCGTCGGCCTGCGCGTGAACAGACGGCAAGTTGTTAGGAAGAATAGAGTAAAAAAGAATAAAGAGTAGCAAAATGCAGCTTGACAGTTTACGGATCATAAAATGCCTCCTATCTAATTTTGTAATCGCTTTCAAATACAGTTGCTCTCAAAATTATTCTATTCTTTCTGTTCTAGCATTGCTGGATTCATGAAGATACAAAAGGAGATTTTTGTGGTGTGTTGACGGAATGGCGTGTTGAGGGGGACAGCTAGCATGATGTTATACATTTACATTTACCATATAAACCTATTATTTACAACTATGTAAATTAAATATTTGCTAGTAAATAGCTTTTTGAAGCATTTGTCATCCAGTGATAGTTTTGGAGAGTTGATTAGCGAGGAGTGCGAAAGAAGCAGATATAAAAGGGAGTAAAGAATGGGCTGAATCCACTAGCAACGATAGGGAAACGGTACAAATGCATTTGGGAAAGGGGCTGCTGAATGAAAAAATGGAGCCATCTCTATGCCATTGTTCAATGACCTGTGAGACGGCTCCATCCTTGTATGCTCCGGGGAGGTTGCGGTGGAACTGAGGTTTTGCGCTTCCGTAGCGAGCTTCGTGTTACGAAAGCTGCTTATAGCAGCGAAGGTGAGGTTGCAGAGCAGCGGGCAGCAAAGGGGAGTGATTTCCAAACTGGGGCGTTTAGTTAATTTAGCTCTATGTTCAAAAATGGGTTTGAAACGGTTCCCCTTACGTGAACTGCTCTGCCTCCGTCGAGTCTGTGTAGGCGGTTGTAGATGAAATACCGCCCGAAATCGCTTGTGCCACCTCGTCGAAGTAGCCTGTGCCGACCTCGCGCTGATGCTTAACCGCTTCATAGCCGAGCTGTTCCAAGGCGAATTCAGCCTGCTGCAGGTCGGAGTAGGCGGCCATGCCGCGCTCCTTGTAGCCTTGCGCCAGCTCGAACATGCTGTAATTGAGTGCGTGGAAACCGGCTAGCGTCACGAACTGGAACTTGTATCCCATACGTCCAAGCTCGTGCTGGAAGCCTGCGATTGCCTCATCGTCCAGCTTCTTCTTCCAGTTGAAGGAAGGCGAGCAATTATAAGCGAGCAGCTTGCCTGGATATTTGGCATGGATCGCCTCGGCAAATAGCCGTGCTTCATCGATATTCGGCTCGGACGTCTCGCACCAGACGAGATCTGCATATGGTGCATAGGCGAGACCGCGTGCAATCGCTTGTTCAATCCCAGCACGCGTATAATAGAAGCCCTCCGGAGAACGCTGTCCTGTCAGGAATGGCCGATCGTACGGATCGACATCGCTCGTCAGCAGTTGGGCCGCATTGGCGTCAGTACGTGCGATAATCAAGGTGTCCGTACCCATAACGTCGGCAGCCAAGCGGGCTGCAATCAAATGACGAATGGCTTGCTGCGTAGGCAGGAGCACCTTGCCGCCGAGATGCCCGCACTTTTTCTCCGAAGATAGTTGATCTTCGAAGTGTACGCCTGCGGCTCCTGCTTCAATCATCGCCTTCATGAGCTCGAATACATTGAGCGACCCTCCGAATCCTGCTTCGGCATCTGCCACGATCGGGGCAAAAAAGTAGGTTTCGTTTTTGCCTTCCGCATGTTGGATTTGGTCGGCCCGCTGGAGGGCTTGATTAATCCGCTTCACGACCTGCGGCACACTGTTGGCCGGATATAAGCTCTGATCGGGATACATATGACCCGACAGGTTAGCGTCTGCGGCTACCTGCCATCCGCTTAAGTATATGGCGGGCAGGCCAGCTTTTACCTGCTGCACGGCTTGATTCCCCGTCAATGCTCCAAGCGCGGGCACGAATTCTTCGGTATGCAGCAGATGCCAGAGCCGTTCGGCTCCCATCTGGGCTAACGTATGCTCCACCTGGACAGAACCGCGAAGCCGGATCACTTCATCGGCAGAATAGGTACGCGTTACGCCTTCCCACCGTTCTCCTTTCCATTTCGTCTCCAATTGTTGAATCGTATGCTTATCCGTCACGGCAGCCATCTCCTCATATTCAATGATTTCATCCCAGCAATTCATAGCCCATCACCGTCAAAAACTCGCTGCAAGTTTCTTCGCTAATCAAATTTACGAACAATTGCTTCGCCTCAGTGAATCTGCGGCCCGCGAAGTCATCTTGGCCGATTGACTCTTCAATCTTGGACATTTCTTCTTCCGTCAGCTTCAACACAAGCTCAAGCGTGATGTCGTTTCCATTCGTAAGCCGGCCTTCCGGATGACGAATCCATTGCCACACCTGAGTGCGCGATATCTCAGCCGTTGCTGCATCCTCCATAAGATTGAAGATCGGTACGGCGCCGAATCCCCGCAGCCATGCTTCGATATATTGCAGACCGACACTGATATTCGTCCGCAGTCCCTGCTCGGTAATTGTGCCTTCTGGTAAAGCGAGCAGGTCGCTTGCCGTGACACGGACATCTTCGCGCTTTTTCTGAAGCTGGTTCGGCCCCTTCATCTGTTCATTGAATATTTCCATGGCGATCGGAACGAGTCCAGGATGGGCGACCCAAGTTCCATCATGGCCGTCATTTGCTTCGCGTTGCTTATCGGCGCGCACTTGCTCCATTGCCTTCGCGTTAGCCTCGGCGTCATTCCGAATTGGAATTTGGGCTGCCATGCCGCCCATGGCATGCGCATCGCGTTTGTGACAGGTACGGATGACGTACTGCGTGTACGCCCGCATGAAAGGCACGGTCATCGTGACCTGTGAACGATCGGGGAGCAGCGCATGTCTATGACGGTTCAGCCGTTTAATGAAGCTGAAGATATAGTCCCAACGACCGCAGTTCAAGCCAGCGCTATGCTCCCGCAGCTCGTATAAAATTTCATCTGCCTCAAATGTGGCCAGAATCGTCTCGATGAGCACGGTTGCTTTAATCGTTCCTTGAGGGATGCCCAGCTCTTGTTGGGCAAACACGAATACATCGTTCCATAGTTTTGCTTCTTGATGGGACTCCAGCTTGGGAAGATAGAAATAAGGTCCGGATTGATTCTCGATGAGGGTACGAGCATTGTGGTAGAAATAGAGTCCGAAGTCGACAAGGCTGCCTGAGGCATTTTCTTCGCCTATGCGAATGTGTTTCTCCTCCAAATGCCAGCCGCGAGGACGAATTAACAGGTAAGCGGTTTGTTCGTTCAGGCGGTAGGCTTTGCCCTCTGGGCTCGTAAAGGTGATCGTGCGGCGGATGGCATCGCGCATATTGATTTGGCCGCGGATCGAATTGTCCCATGTCGGGGAATTGGCATCTTCGAAGTCGGCCATGAAGCCTTTGGCGCCGGAATTGAGCGCATTGATGACCATTTTTGCATCCCCGGAGGGGCCAGTTATTTCCACCCGTCGGTCTTGGAGATCGGAAGGCACAGGGGCGACGCTCCACTCACCGTCCCGAATGTGCCTCGTCTCCGGCAGGAAGTCGGGGAGTTCGCCGGCATCCAGTCGGCGTTGGCGCTCGGCACGGTCAGAGAGAAGCTCTAATCTGCGGGCATTGAACCGTTCATGGAGCTTTCCGAGGAACTCGAGTGCCCCAGGCGTCAAAATCTCGGCGTACGGTTCAGGCATGTGACCGAGTACAACAATTTCCTTGCAATTGTTAGCGGGCATTTTGGACATGACTAATTACCTCCCTCTGCTGAAAGCCGGACTCAAATAGGCGGCTTGCAAAATATTCGTGATCGAGTCTTGTTCATTGAATTCGTAATCCAGGCTGCCGCTTCCGTTGCAGCGCAGGCAAGGCGTGATGCCATGCCCTTGGCATGAGCCACATTGGTGGCCGCTCTCCTGTTTTCCGTGTCCTTCGCATTCCAAACATTCCATTTCTCCATTGCCATGACAGTAGTAGCAGTCCATTCCAAACGCCTCCTGAGTCATTAAATTTATCTGTTATAATACAGATTTATCGTTCGTTGATCTGTATTATAACAGAGCTTCTGAGAATGAAAACCCCCTTTTTTAAGAAAATTTTCCATAAACAAAGGTCAATCCCAATAGGGGTGCGGCTTTTTGCTGCAAAAAATATTTTTTATTTCCACCTGCCCGGCAAAAATTCTATTCTCAAAAAAAGGTCGCAGAGTACCCGGCGGTTTGCCGATTCTCTGCGACCTTTTGGTATATTTTTTATTTATTTTCCTTCCTCATCGGCCGAGGGACCATAGAGGCCTGGCAGCGGAATATCGAGTAACCGCAAATAAACCCCGAGCTGTGCTCGATGATGGATCATGTGGCTTATTCCGAATGTGCGAAGCGCGATCGCCCGCGGCTGGCGCAGGATGATATGGTCACCGTTTCGCAAAGTCCATTCCTGGCCAAGCGCGTTCTCGTCACATTCAGCTAACAACCTTTCAAGCTCCACGACATTTGCATCGAATTCCTTCAGCACGTCTTCACGTTTTTCCAAAGCTTCTCGACGATTCGGCACGGTTGAAAGATCGAATTCCGGGTAACGAAAAATTGCGATTTGCCAATTCAGCAGGTTAATCAGGTGCGTGGCTAGCCCGCCTAACGACATCGATTTCACATGCGGCTTCCACGTCAAATGCTCTTCGGGTAAGCGCTCCAGTATGCGGCGCGTAATGGCCAGTTCTTGCAAGGCATCTCCGACGATTAATTGTTTTACCATGGATTTTTCCTCACTCCTTCTATGGCTAGAATACTATACAACCAGTCGAATGGAAAAGATCCCCTGAAAGCATTTTGACATACATTTGCAACATCAAAACTTGTTGGATATGATTATCCAGCAGAGCGTTTCTAGTGTAATAGAACAATAATCCCTACAGTTGATAAATGGACGCCACTAAAGCATTGAAGGATAGGAATTGGTGTACAGTGACAATAATGTTATGTAAAAATAAGTTTTCATTTTAGGAGAGAGTGACATGGAAGTTTTTGCGGAATTTTTAGAGAAGATTGAGCACCCACAGCATCGTGATCGAACAGAAGAGGTTTTGGCTTGGATCATTCAGAAATTTCCGAATTTAAGGCCCAAAATCGCGTGGAATCAGCCTATGTTTACCGATCATGGTACATTTATTATTGGTTTTAGTGTATCCAAAAATCATTTAGCTGTTGGCCCCGAAAGGGCTGGGATTATTCATTTTTCTGATGAAATTGAGCAGGCTGGCTATGAACAGACGAAGCAGTTGTTTCGTATTCCGTGGAGTAGTCCGGTTCCTTTCTCATTACTTGAGAAAATGATTGCGTTCAATATTTTGGATAAGGCAAACTGCTCAACCTTTTGGCGAAAATAAAGGAAGAGGACGCAACCCAAGCGAAGGCGAGGGAGCGTCCTTTTTTTAGCTCCAAGTCAAAATCAAGTTGTATCGGCCCCGAGCAGTTCCAACGCCAGCCGGATGTGGGGTTGCTCGCACTTCTCAGTTAAAAAACAGGCGTAGCCCTTGATAATTGGTAACTCGACAGGCAGAGGGATTTGATACAGCCTATTCGACTGGAGATACGGATCAGCCATCGATTTCGGCAAAAAACCGAAAACAGAATTGCTCAATAGCATCGTGAGCATAATGGACGAATGGTCTGTTTGAAGAGCCGGAATAAAACTTGGCTCAACAAGGGAGGCGAACCATCCCGTGAAAGGCTTGCCCCAATCGATGTGGCAATAAGTCGGCGCGGAAAAATTGGGTTCTCGGAGCTCAGCCGATCCATCAGCAGATACAAGGATTATTTCGTCTTCGAAAAGCAACCGTTTCGAAATGCTTTGATGGTCGGGTGGATCCAGCTTGATTGCAAGGTTGACAGTCCCATCAAGCAGCAAATCACGAATCATATAACTCGGGTCGATATAGCTCAAAAATTTGACCGCGACATGCGGATTCTTATCTCTGAAGTCGAGAATCCGATTCAAGTATCGGTAGTGCCATACGGAGCCAGGGCCACTCACCACGATATGTTCCCGATATTGTTCGGACAGTGACAATTTGCTTTCTTGAATGAGCTGGAGCATACGTTCAGCGTAGGGGAGAAAAGTGGTACCAGATCGCGTCAGCCTCACGGATCGATTGTCGCGATCAAACAGACGCTTGCCAGTAGATTGTTCCAACGCCCGAATTCTCGCCGTCACAGCGGATTGGGAGATGTGCAGATGTTTGGCAGCGATGGTAAAGTTGAGCGTTTGACAAACTGCAATAAACGCTTCCAAATGAGAAGGATCCATTCGCGTTCCTCGATTCGATTTATTTATTACTGCAACGCTTAAGATTTGTTATACAAATCATTCTAGGCAAACTATACTTCTATTACAAGATATTTATTGCAAAGAATACTTGGTATAGGAGGCCATAAATAATGAAAGATGCGTTGTTACATATTGAACTAGTGAACAATATTGACGATTATATCGAGGAGCTTGCAGACCTTCTCGTACAAGTTGTAGAAGACGGAGCTTCAATTGGCTTCTTACCACCGATCTTGCATCGTGAGGCTCGGGATTATTGGGCTAACCTCTTGAATCCGGACATAAAGTTATGGATTGCTGTGCAGCATGAACATGTGGTAGGTACTGTGCAGCTCCATTTCTGCGGTAAACCGAATGGTAATCATCGCGCGGAAATTGCAAAATTGATGACGCGGCCACAAGCTAGGAGAACGGGAGTTGGTCGTGCACTTATGCGTACAGTGGAAGCAGCAGCATGGAACGATGGCCGCACGTTGCTCGTACTCGATACGCGAGAAGGAGACCCGTCAAACCTATTGTATCGTTCTATCGGATATCAACAGGCGGGAATAATCCCATCCTATGCGAGATCGGCAAATGGAAATCTCGATGCGACGGTTCTTTATTACAAGCTACTTGAACTGAATGCCTAAGTATGGACGAAGAAATAAGCGGCGGATTTATCTCTATAGATAACAATATTCCCCCCCTTGAATGCCAAGGGGGTTATTTTATGCTCTCTTTTTATTTTGTTCATGATAGTAGCATCACGTGAAATGGAATAGGTTTGGTAATACGGATGACTGAATTGTATATTTTACCAGTATGTGTTTTTGATGTATAATTAGCAATTATAACCATCTCATTTCGGTCCAATTCCAAAGCAAAGTAAAGAGGAGATGGCGAAGCATGAAGAGATTTGGCATTCTTATTTTAGCTGCTACCTTAGGGGCAGGCTTCAGCAACAGTGTACATATTCAGGCAGCGGCAGCGGAACAAACTTCAATCAAAATCCCAACGAATTTGGCTTTAGGCGGGAAGGCAACGGCCAGCGGAGAGTACGCGCCACATCAAGGTAAGGATAAGGCATTCGATCAAGATATTTTTTCAAAATGGTTGACGTTCAACAGCCCGGCATGGCTGCAATACGAGTTTCCTGACGCGAAAGTCGTAACCTCATACTCGATTACTTCTGCGGAGGACGAGCCATATAGAGACCCAAAAAGCTGGGTGTTAAAAGGCTCCAATGACGGGACAAGCTGGACCCAACTGGACGTGCAGCAGAATCAAAGCTTCACCTCTCGGCATCAAATGAAGACCTATTCATTTTCCAATAAGACAGCGTATAAATTTGTGAAATTCGATAACTTTCATAATCAAAATGGAAGCGGAATGCTGCAGGTATCCGAAATCAAGCTATATGATGGGAGCTCAAAGGAATGGAGTACGACCAAGCCTGAGGTTGCGGCCAGCGGAGAAAATAAGCCTAACAATACCAAAGAGAATCTGGTGGACGGGACTAGCGTTACAAAATGGTTAACAAAAGATAATACCGCATGGCTCACATTCGATTTCGGCAAGTCGGTGACGATCGATGGTTACTCGCTTACGGCAGCTGATGATAGACCTGAACGCGACCCTAAAAGTTGGGTTCTTCAAGGATCGAACGATAATAAGAACTGGACTAGTATAGACAAGAAAAGCAATGAGATTTTCAAGGTTCGACATCAGCGTATGTATTATCTCCTAGATAACAATACCGCAGCTTATCAATACTATAGACTCAGCAATATGAAAAATCATAGCGGAAACTCTATGCAATTGGGTGAGGTCGAATTCTCGCGTTCGAATGATATCGGACATGCCATCAACCCGAAAATCGAAGTACAGATCCTTGATTCAAAGGGCATAGGTAAAATATTCAAGAAAGCTCTTCCCAATGCAGAAAAAGAAATATTGGCAGTCGCACGTAAAGTACATGAGATGTTATACAAGAGTCCAGCCGATGCGCCTGTAGATGTCAAAAAAATATTAGTTACGATAGTAGACTCTCCTGAAGGTGTAGCCTGGACATCGGGAGATGCTACGCTGAAGACAGTAGGCTTCAGTGCGCAGTATCTGCAAAAGTTTGTAGAGAGCCCTGCCAAATCGCTGCGCGACGAAATTATTGGAATCCTTTATCATGAAATCGGTCATGTTTATCAATATAGTAATTTTGATGTAGAGGCAATAGCCGATAGCTTGCGCTATAGAGCGGGATACCATGACCGTTATAGCGCGAGAAAGGGAGGAAGCTGGGAGACGCATGGGACAGCGAATTTCCTTCGCTGGATAGAGGATACGAAAAAACGAGGCTTCATTCGTGAACTAAATGCGACCCAGATCCCTTACAACACTGGAGGAGAAAACGAAAAAAGATTGTGGAAAGAACGTCAAATCAAATTAATTACCGGAACAGACGTGCAGACGCTTTGGTCACAGTATCAAGCGTCACTTCCTAATTAGGAGCACGATTTGTCTTAGCTAAATACACATACAAAGACGGATTGAATGCAATATCGCGAAACTCATATCATTAAAAAAATGCCCCCTTGAATGTCAAGGGGGTTAATTTTATGAATTGATCTGACGGGGAATTTTAGTCGTTGATTGGAAATTCTTTATTAAAGAATACAATAGATTTGATTCCCTTATCATTTATCACATTTTTAAAAGTTTTGTTCGTAAACATTTGCCCAGTTATAAGATCCATACTAACTGATCCGGTAAAAAAGTTTGTCGTCTCTGAGGTGCCATCTTTATAGTTTATCGTGATAGGGAAGTTATCCAAAGATTTACCGTCAATTACTCCTCTGTCAGGGGTATTGGAAATCTCCTCTAGCGAATTACTCTCAAGCTTTAGCGTAATTGAAATTGGCGAGATGGATATCGTTTTTAATACGGCCTTATAACCATACATATCGATGTCTTGGTCGATCTGATACACGTTGGAATATTCTTTGAAATCCAGCTTAACTGTGGTTTTCCAAGTTCCTGGTATGATCGTTTCAAAATCTTTCGTGAGGGGATTTCTGATTTGCAAGTTCTCGAATTCGAAATCAAATGTTCGTCCGGCTAATGAGTTTTTAGTCGTGATTTTCATGATCAAGCTGATGTTATTGTCATCCGGATGTCCGTCATCTAGCACATCGAATCCCGAACTATATCCGAACCTATCTTTCCCCGACCTATCATAGCGAAGATAGGTACTTTCAAAACGGTATTCATCTGCATCTAACACAGTACCTTCTGGAGCAGTAAAATTCATGAGGATAAAGGTTCGATTACTGTCGCCGACGACTTGTTTCATCGTAAGCGTGCCATTCTCGTTTTTAATATGCTTATCGATGACATAGGCGCCATTTGATAAAAATTGTGCCTGCTCCTGGTTTGCGGGCTTCAGGAATTTTAAAAATGCATCATCCAACCCGATATAGGCCGCTGCCAAAGCTGTTGTCGTCAAGCAGCCTATCAGGATGGCACACAGCAGCGCGGGTCTTAAACGTCTCGCAGGAGTAAACCTGCTCTGTCTTTTCGCTTCGTTCTGGCTATGTACGACAATGTTATGAAACATTTTCTCTTTTTGCTCCGATGTCGGCGCAAGAGCCTCAAATAGCCGATTAATCTGATTGTCGCTCAAGATAATTCCCTCCCAAGTCCGCTTTAAGGAGCTTCCGGCCTCTGGCTAGCTGTGTTTGAATCGTGCTTTCCTTGTATCCTATCAACTCTGATATTTCCTTTATCGAGTACGTCTCGTAGTAATAAAGGTACAGCACGGTTTTGTATTTTTCGGGAAGTGACAGCAGCCTTGCGAGCATTTTTCCAGATGCCTCCTGACCATTCCAAGAGGAAATCTCCGGTAGGGACTTTGCATCGACGCGCCGGGATTTCCACCAATGCTTTAATACGTCTTTACAGTAATTTCGGGTGGTTACCAAAAACCAAGCCTTTTCGTGTTCATGGTCATTGAATACCACCTGAGATTGAATAAGTTTTATAAATACAGATTGAACAGCGTCTTCTGCATCAGCGGGATTTTTCAAATAGATATAGCTCAGCCTGTAAACTACATCTACATGCCGTTGATAGAGTTCGGCCAATTCCTTATCCGTACGCAATAAAGAATTGCTTTCCATTTTTTCGCCTCCTATATACAACACGATCGGGAGCTCGAAAATATCCCATTCCGATAAAATTTTTAACAGTTATCAATTTTATCGACTGTACCTGCCTTGCTTATGAAGTACAACTAGGTAACCGCGAACAACGATAAGGAAAGGGAATATGATATACTCGGAGGAATATTTTAGATAGTTTATTTTTATATCGGAGGAGATCGAGATGCTGTCGGAAAAAGTGGTCAATTATTGCAGAAGCAAAAACTGGTGGTTTGAAGACATTGATGAGGAGTATAAAAACGCATTAGTAAATTTAGGCATTGATCTGGGTTCAGATTTTGCTGCGTTTTATTTGCATGCAGAGGAAGGGCCGACTTTCTATAATAGACGATATGAAATCTATCAGATTTGTTGGTTTATGATCAATTCTTCGGATTATATGTTAGCAATGGAGAATGCTCATGCCGTTTTAAAACTGCCTGAAGAATATATTCCGTTAGATAGCTTTGAAGGGGAATACGGTTTTTTTTATAATATGAACACAGACGAAGTGATAGGCTTAGGATTGGGTCAGCAAATGGAGGATTTTTATGCTGGTAAACTGGATTCGCAATGGAAAAGCTTTAATTCCTTCCTCGAGTGGTATTTTGAACTGACAGATTCGTGAATGGACTACATAAAAAAGGGCCGCCATACCGCTGCAATGGAGCTAACCTGATGGTGGAATGCTCCGAACGAAGACGGCATGACGGCCTTATATTATATGAAACAAACGTTAAATCAAGGCCATGAACGCTCGCCTTTTATTACTTGGGCGCCCATTTCCAGATCACTTGTATTCTTGAAGTTCGGATAGTCTTTCTTCATCGCTGCAATCAGCTCAGCTGAATTTTTGGACTGTTTAGCCGCTTCTTCAAATTTTGCAATATAGTCACGAGTGAATGTGACGCTGGACGTATTCTCGGAGCTCTTGCCAAGGTAATGGCCCGGGATAACCCGTTCCGGCTTCAGATCAAGAATCTGCTTCAAAATCTCCCGCCAGTGGTCACGGCTCTCTGGGGTTTGGTTGTCTGCCATCCAGACATGCAGGTTCTCGTAGATAGGTACGCCGCCCAAGATTGTTTTTTTCGACGGAACCCAAAGGACGGTGTGAGACGGATCAGAACCGTTAAGACCGACCACCTGCACAGTTTCACCATCGACTGTCAGCTTATCCCCGTCAAGAACTTCAGGCACGATCAGCTCTGTCGGAGCGTTTTCTTTCAGGATTGGGCTCCAGAAGTCATTCTTAATCTTGATGGTTGCCTTAATTCCTTCCACGGTTGCCGGAGTAGCAACGATTTTTACGTCTGGAAATGCCTTGCGGATTGCCGACAGGCCGAAGTAGAAATCTGGATCCTTATGGCTTACATAGACCGTAGTCAGCTTCTTTCCAGTGTCTTGGATCATTTTGACCAGCTTTTCGGCGTTGCTCTTTTCGAACTGTGCATCGACGAGTACTACCTCTTTCGGCCCTTCAATTAGGCTTGAACTGACGGAGAAGAGGCCGTTTTCTCCAGGATTGAATGGCGTGATCTTCAGTTCAGCCGCCTGCTTCTTAGGTTCTTCTTTGCTCTCGTTGTTTGTCGTGTTCGCTTTACCGGCGCAAGCACTCAGCACTAGTGTGAAACAAAGCAATAACATAACTCCTATAGATGATTTTTTTTGAAACATCTTAAAATCTCCCTCTTTCTTGTATTGATTACGATTATTGAAACCGCAACGTAATGCTATCCAGCGCAAGCTTCCCCTCTTATTCACCTAAGCAATTAAACGCATTCCAAATCTGACCTTCACCACTAATGTCACCAGTTCAAATTGATCCCCAAAGTAGGTAAAGTATGCCCGAATGAGTTCATGTACATTCTGTATTCCCTATGTTTGGCTGCATACTTCGTCAACGATGGGCGTGGAAAATGAGACTCTTGTTGTAACTGTAATAGTTACAACTATTCCAAAAAAAATGGACTTACTATTACATATTGAAAATGTTCGAACATAAAGTGTGCACCTTGGTTGGGACAAGCAGCGAAAAATGCAAATCGCGTAGGGAAGGTTTCTGTTTGTAGCACTCACTGGCTGTAACCATTATAGTTACAACTAGTGAAAATCGTCAAGACAATTCTTTGAAATGTTATGAATTACCTGATTTCGTCTCATGAGAGATGTGGATTGGAAATGAATAGGGAGTTCCTTGTTCTTTATTTGGCGGGTTAATTATGGTCATAATGATTAGGGGACGAGGCCATACCAAATCCAGTTCAACTTCGGGAACGAAGTGAAATGGTTTGTCACATAAAAGAGAAAATGCAACACCTCCAAAGCGCAGATGGATTTCTGCCTTTGGAGGTGTTTTTATTTCAATATAGAGAGATTGTAAATGGATCCTCTAAATATGTCTTATGCATTACCCTTGCTGCGAGCCAGTTCCTTCCGTACGAGCGGGGCGACCTTGGTGCCGAGCAGTTCAATCGAGCGCATGATATCACGGTGCGGAATTGAACCAATGTCACAGTGCAGGAAGAAGCGCGTCACGCCCAAGTTGCGGTGGAGTAATACGATTTTCTCAGCGACATGCTCTGGATCGCCGACATAGAGACAGCCTCGCAACTTGCTGTCCTCATCGAAGGTTGCGCGTGTGTACTGAGCTCCCCAGCCACGCTCACGTCCGAGCTTGTTCATCATGGCTTGTGTCCCTGGGAACAGAAGATCTGCCGCCTTCTCGGCGGTATCGGCTACAATGCCATGTGAGTGGGTTGCAATTTGCAGCTTGTTGACATCGTGTCCAGCCTTAGCCGCGGATCTCTTATAGAGCTCGACAAGCGGCGCAAAGCGCTCCGGCATGCCGCCAATGATCGCATAAGCAACCGGCAAGCCGAGTCTGCCGGCCCGGACGGAAGATTCTGCGTTACCGCCGGTGGCAATCCAGACGGGAAGCGGTTCCTGAACGGCCCGTGGGTACACGCCAAGATTGTCAATAGCCGCACGATGACGACTGCCTCGCCAGCTTACCTTCTCTGACTCCCGGATAGCGAGCAGAAGCTCCAGATTCTCTTCATACAATTGATCGTAATCATTCAAGTTGTAGCCGAACAGCGGGAAGGATTCAATGAACGAGCCGCGGCCCGCCATAATCTCGGCGCGTCCGTTCGAGATGGCATCCAGCGTCGCAAACTGTTGATAGACGCGTACCGGATCATCCGAGGACAGGACAGTCACGGCGCTGGTCAGCCGAATATGTTTCGTTTGTGCAGCCGCTGCCGCCAGGATGACCGCTGGGGCCGAAGAAGCATACTCATACCGGTGGTGCTCGCCGATGCCGTAGACGTCAAGTCCGACCTGATCGGCTAGAACAATCTCTTCTACCGACCGACGAATTCGCTCGGTATGGCTAATGCGCTCGCCTGTCACCGGATCCGTCGAAGCCTCCAAAAACGTACTGATTCCAATTTCCAGATCAACAACCGCTTCATCGGTCATCGTGTTCGCCTCCTTTATTTAGATGTCGCTTTATAATATATAGTAACATAACTATAGTTAGTTTGAAAAGACAACAAAAAGATGTCCCGTTTGTCGGTTGCCTGTTACCTCTGTCAGTCGCTCATTTCAATCTTGCCCGCCCATCCGCATTCCCATCCGTCTATGATTTGATTACAGATAGCGACTCATTAATGGCGAACATGGCTATAGGATTATCTAAGACTGAGTCTAGATTATGAGAAGTGCTTATTGTTAGAATGAAAGGGTAACCATTTATTTAAAACACGAAGCGTCTAAAAATCATAAAAATAAAAGGAGAAGGACTCCTTTTCAACGGAATTCTAGACTAACCTAGTCGTATTGAAGTGGAATATAAGGAATGGGGAAGCGGGTGCCGATGTTGTCCCTTTTCCCCGACCCTAGTCCAGTATAAATCCCGACGATCGTACGACTCTCTCAAATTTTTCCTCGACTACAATGATGGAAGAGCATCATTCGCATGGATCATCGATGTTAGAATGAGAGCGTCTATCAAGACTAGGGAGCTGAAACTGTGAAAAAGATTAGAAAAGCGTTCATTTATATTGGAGTTACCATTCTTTTATTAGTTGGGGTAGCATTGGTTTTTCCCACATGGACTCCGAGCATAGACGGCGCTGACAGCATAAGCGTACTTGAGGAAGTCGAAATTAATGGAACGGGCCATGAATTGATGATACGGGGACAGGATAAGAATAATCCAGTTGTCATTTTCTTACACGGTGGACCGGCTGTATCGGAAATCCCCTATGTAACCAAATACCAAGACATATTGGAAAAGCATTTCACGGTTGTTCGTTACGATCAGAGAGCTGGAGGAAAGTCGTATCACTTTGGAGAGGATTATTCCAATCTGTCTACTGATTTATTAGTGAAAGATGTACTGGCTTTGACAGATTACATATCGGCTCGTTTTCATCAAGAGAAGGTCATATTAGCGGGCCATTCCTTCGGAACTTATATTGGCATACAAGCTGCACAGCAAGCACCTGAGAAATATAAAGCCTATATTGGCATCGGACAGATGTCTAACGTTACGGAAAGTGAAAAGGATGCATTGCAGTTTACGATTGATCAAGCAAAATTGGGCGGCAACACAACCGATGTGGAGTACTTGCAAGGGTTAACGGAAAAGGTGCAAAGCGGAGAACAATTAACTCCACGCAATTATGTGCGCAAATATGGCGGTGCGGCAAGATTGATTGATGTGAATGCTGACATGGATAGAGGCTTGTTCGGACCGGAGTATAACTTGCTGGATCGCATCCGTTTTTATCGCAGCGTCTCGAATGCACAAGAAGTATTGATAGGGCAGGCATTGAAGAAACCATTGCCTGCATTTGTTACCAAGCTGGAAGTGCCGGTCTATTTCATTATGGGGCAGTACGATTACATGACATCTGCGAAAGCAGCCAAAACGTATTTTGATCAAATCGATGCAGCTAAAAAGGAATTTATCACATATGATCAATCCGCTCACTATCCGCAATTTGAAGAAAAAGAGAAGTTCTCGCAATGGATGGTGGACTCGTTCGCAAAATGATGGATTGCAGGGCTATAGTCGAACTTTAGTTCATAGCTGATGCTAATTCGATGATTCAGGCATTGTATGGTTGATTATAGATGAGGATAAGCAGGGATAATGTTTCGGACAAATGATAGGTCTGTCACACGATCGCACAGAATGACAGGATGGCAAGAGGCAGCCTTGATATGATGTATGCAGAGAGGAGCTATTGCGAATGGAATGGCTGAACCGAATGAAGTCGGCGCTCGACGTAATCGAGGCGAAGATGCTGGAGCCATTGGATATGGCGGAGCTTGCGAAGGCAGCGTATTCTTCTCCCCATCACTTTCAGCGGATGTTCTATATGCTGACTGGTATGACAGTAGCTGAGTATGTACGGAAACGGCGCTTAACCTTGGCGGCTCAAGAGTTAGCAATGAGTGGCTCTAAAGTGATCGATGTCGCGATGAAGTATTGCTACGATTCGCCAGAATCGTTCTCTAAGGCGTTCCGCAAGCTGCACGGCATCTCGCCCTCCGAGGCTCGAAATTCGGGTGTCCAGCTGAAGGCCTTTCCGCGCATTTCCTTCCACCTATCATTGAAGGGAGACAAAGAAATGGATTATAGAATTGTACAGAGAGAGGCGTTTACCGTTGTAGGAAAGTCGATCCAGACGACCACGAAAGAGGGAGAAAATTCGATCGAGATTCCGAAGTTTTGGCGCGATACTTACGCAGATGGAACCGGCGCAAGCATTTCTGCACTGGGAAAAAATCGAGATATTCTAGGCGTTTGCTATGGCGCGCAGCAGGGTGGAGAGGTCTTTAACTACGCGATTGCAGTAGAGACGGATCGGACGGAATCAGAAGATGGGTTTGAATTTATTCAAGTTCCAGCTGCGACGTGGGCCGTATTTACCTCTATTGGTCCGATGCCTGGTGCCATTCAAGAAGTATGGAACCGCATCTATCAGGAGTGGTTCCCAGCTACAGATTATGAGCAAGCCGAAATCCCTGATTTCGAGCTGTATCCACCGGGAGATACGACATCCGAAGAATATCGCTGCGAAGTGTGGATTCCGGTTATAAAGAAATAAATACGAAGAGTAAGAATTGACGGTTCATCAATCACCAACTAAACATAAAGGAGGCTGGCCCAACATGCACACTGGGCACAGCCTCCTTGTCTATCGTCGCAAAGCCCACAGTACGAGCTTCTCATACCACTTCCACGGGAATAGACGGATAAGGCGCAGGGGCATCGCCCCTCGACCCATGAAATAGCGTAGCTTCGGTCTTGGCGTGCGCGAAATCTTGACGATGTGACGCGCCACCTCCTGCGGAGGAGGAGCTGTTTCAGAGCTTCGCTTCGAGAATTGCAGAACCGCTTGAAGCAGTTTGCTGTACGGCGAATTCTCGCGTTTTTGGATAGAAGAGAATCCCTTTTCCCATATATCCGTTTTGTAGGAGCCGGGTTCGATCAGTACGGCATATACGCCAAATGGCAGCATCTCAAGCCGCAGTGCCTCTGTAAAGCCTTCGACGGCGAACTTGGAGGCGGCATATGGGGCATAGCCTGGAAAAGCATATCGACCGCTAATGCTGCTCACATTCACGATGGTTCCACTGCCTTGTTCCCGCATAATAGGCAGCGCTGTGCGCGTCACGGCGACCGTGCCGAAAAAATTTGTCTCCAGTTGGGCGCGCCAAGCGTCCATGTCCACTTCCTCGACGTATCCACCTGCAGAGCACATGAATGTATGCGGAGACGCCGCATGTCTGTGCTTCAGCAAGCAGCTTCCCTTGCTTGGCCGTATTACGCATCGTCGCTACGACATCATATCCTGCGCTCGCCAGCGCGACACTCGTGTAGAGCCCGAAGCCGCTGGACGTACCGGTCACGACGGCGATTGGCCGCGAAGGAGAAGCAATAGAATGCTGCGGCTTCGTATGTGGTGATGTCAACATGAATCCTCCTTTCTCGTCTGTATCCTCATAATTTATGTCGTTCCATTAGCGGAACGCCGATTCGATTGGCGGCCAAGGAAATGAATGACCAGCAGCTACGGCGGTACACAGGCAGATGCCGATCCATGATGGCGGAATATTCCCAATGCCCGGTAGCTCCCCGGTTGCGTTTGAACTGCGCTGCGCCCGAGCTCTCATTCCATTGCATGCCAAGTCGCTGCACCTCACGGAACAGGACAGCAGAGAGCATGCGGTACAGGCCTGTTTCCAGCGGAAGTGCGGTGTCGTAACCGAAAATTGGCGTCGTCAGTATACCGTTGCGGCAGAAGTAACCCATGATTCCGTCTATTCGTCCCCTCGATGTGCGCAGAGCGACGAAGCGCAGTGTCTTCGCCGCCAGTGCATGTTCGAAGAAGCGCTCATTAAACTGCGGATTGCACGGTGAATATTTATCGATATAGAGCAAGTTGTACAGTTGAACCATGCGGGGAACATCGGCCGGTACCAGCTCTTCATGCCGAACGATCTCGTATTCATGCTTCGCAAGCAGTCCTTCATCACGCTTGATTAACCATCTCGCCTTGGCATTCTGAGTTCTGGAATCGCGGGTATCCAAGCAATAGATTTGGCGGCTAGGCACAAGTGCGCATCCGGCCTTCTCCAAGCTGCGGCACAGCTCCGGGTAATAATGGCGATTTAACGAACGGAACACGATCGAGTGATCGGGGAACCGAGCTTGCAGCAGGGCGATGATGGCTGATACGTGCTCTGCCGTCATACGTGGATACAGATTCGTAGACAGCAGATAATTGCTCACATGCACGACGCGATTGCACCGCGCAAGCTTCATTCCGAATCCGATTCCGCTTAACAGCCACGCAAGCGGCCGTTCCAGCAGCGGCTGCTTCAGCATGCCGAGCTCTTGCTTCGCATAAGTAACATAGTGCGTATAAGGCGAGCATACATATGCGTTGTCGTACTCTTGTTCATTAACGGTAATCGGCAGCACATATTGGTCGTCGATGACGATCACCATCATCCGGGTCTGAATATTATCCACGTCGCGTTCCGGCCCATGTCGTATCCATGGCTCTATCCATGCCTTAGCCGCCTGTCCTTCCTCATCGTTCGGCCAAGGCAGCCGATCGATATTAGCTGCATCATATAGAACTGCGATACTCATACCGTAAACTTCCTCTCGATCCGGCGCAGCTTGTGCCCGGCAGGCTGCGGCTTCCACTCGGTAAATTGAATGTCAGGCGCTGCACACTGAACGATTGCACACAGCTTATGCAGTTCGAGCATAATGTCCTGTTCACATGCTGCCCGATATTGCGTAGGCACTTGCAGCGCCACCGTGATGTGCGTTGGCGAATACTGCACCGCCGCATAGTGTTCAATCTTCGATGAGGCGGACAGAATTGCACGGCGAATAAAATCGGGAAATACAGTCGTAAGTGTGCCGTCTCTTAGTGAGGGCATATAGAACATATCATCGTGCCGCCCTTCGATGCGCTCCAGCGCAGTGAAGGGAGAACCGCACGGACAAGGCTCGTTTCTCTCTGTCAAGACATCGTCCAGCCGATAACGAATGATCGGCTGGGTCATACGCCGGAAGTCAGTAATAATCGGTGTGAATTTTCGTTCCCGCTTGTCTAGCCACTCTTTCTCTATGAAGACGAGGTCTTCGTTCAAGTGGAGCGTCCCGTGTATGCACGTAATGCCGAGAAAGCCTTCCGTGCATTGATAGATTTGGTGCACGGGCTGCTGGAACGCCGCGCTAATTATCGCTTCATCGAGCGGATCAAGGACTTCAGCCACGGAAAAAATCTTTCGCGGACGTATCGCGAGCAGGCCCTGCTCCAGCTGTTCTGCAAGCATGCGAAGCATAGACGGCGGTGCGACGAGCAGGGTAGGGGCGTAAGTGTTCAGTCGCTTGACCTGCTCCTCCAACGGGTCGAGCAGGTCGAAGTAGGCGAATTGCAGCAGCCGCTTGCTCACGCTCCCGTACAGGTTACTGTTGGCACGCAGGAAGAGCGCAATGCGCTCCCGTGCCAGTACGGATCCAGGCAGGGCCTTGGCGAGCATCGCTCCGGCCCATGCCATGCTCTCCTGTGGGCTGACGAGGAAGAGGCCGCGATTGCCTGACGTCCCCGAGGACATACCGACGGTAATATCATTCCATTCAGGAGTGAAGTCGCGGCTCTCCTCAGCTGCCAGTGCCATGGCGAACGCTTCCTCCTTTCGTACGCCAGCGGTATTAAGGGCATCGAAATGCTCCATCATCAGCGACTTGTCCATGACTGGCATGTCGCGCCATTGCTCAATGGGGAGCTCGCCCATGCGTTCGCGGAGGAAGGGGGAGCACTGCCTGATTCGCCCCAGATGCTTCATCACTTGACGATGTTGCCACTGCTCCAGTGCTTCCCTGCTACTCCAACTTCGTCCGTACTTTGTGCGGATATATTCCCAGGCAGCGATCATCGTTCCTTTATCCACGCTGAGCACCTCCTTGAACCTTAGGGCTTGTTACGTATCTCTGTTCGGCCTCCCGGCAGTGCGTTGGGATGATGCGAAGATCCGGTCGCCTACGATGCAGGAGGTGTAATCGGTTAAGGTTGTCCTTATATTGCTGCCAATCTGCTTTGATCAATTTGACGATGGACTTCGGCAGCCGATGCGATGCATAGGCTGCCGTTGACCAAGCAGCGTCGGCGCAGAGGAAGTATTCTTGCCCTGCAGAGCGCAGAAGCAGGCCAAGCTGACCCAGCGCATGCCCCGATAGGTCGATGCCGATGATGCTACCGTCCCCGAACAGATCGTATCCCTCTGTGAAGGGCGCATATCCCTCGTCCAAGCTTATGGTACTGCACGTCTCCTCGATAAGACGGGAGCGATCACCGAATCGATTCGGCAATAGCCCGGGCAGAAAGCCGGCTTTCGTAGCTTGGAAAGGAGACATGTCCTGCAGAGGACGATAAGCCTCGCGCAAATAATAAAACTCGGCATTCTCGAAATCGTGCACACCGCCGATATGATCTGCGTGAAAGTGCGACAAAATAATCGTCCGCACGTCCTCCGGCATTACGCCAAGATTGCGCAGCTGATTGGCTGCACTCTCTTCTTCGCCGATATAAACCGGCGTTGTCCACCGATACAGCCTCGCGGGAAAGGACGATGTAGCCTGAAAGAAACGCGTGGAATAGCCGGTGTCGAACAGGACTGGTCCGAGTCGCGGGTGCTCGATATAGGCGAACATGGCCGGAAAGCGCACGGAAGCGCCGCTCCCGCCTTGAATCGTAAGCCATTCCCGGTGCGTGCAGTACCCTGCGGTCATCAAGTTCACGGAAACTTCTGTTATGGCTCCTTTGTTCACGTCCATGGAGCTGACGAGCCTCCTTCCTGTATCCATGCTTCAGCGAATCGTTTCATGCCTTCCTCGGTACCGATTCTAGGCTTATAACCTAACATCTGGCGTGCAGCCGTAATGTCGAGCGTCTGACTCCGTCCGATTAGTCCAACCGTATACCGGGTCAGCTTAGCCTCCTTGCCTCTGGCAAACCAGCGGGCGTTAAGCTCTAGCATCCCGGCCGCAGCCGAAGCGATCGGGTAAGCGAGCGGGATGGGGCGGAACGGCATTTCGAGCAGGGCAAACAGCCTAGCCAGCAAATCGCTCAGCAGCCTAGGCTCGCCGTTCGTAATATTGTACTTGCCGCCAAGCGAAGCCGGGTCAGCTTCGGCGGCTAGCAGCAGCGCATCGACCACGTTGTCGACATATGTAACGTCGAGCATCGACCGGCCGCTGCGAATGAGCGGCATATAGCCGCCTCGGTTCGCCTCTATGAGGCGCGGGAGAATAGCGCGATCACTCGGACCGTAGATCGCGCGGGGCCGCAGCGTAATGGCGTGCAGCCCAGCCTCTTCTACGGCCTGATCCACCTCCCGCTCAGCGAGCAGCTTGGTGGCGGCGTAGGCATTCGCTTGTTTGGAAGGCAGCGGATCGGATTCTTTAATATTCAGTCGATCACGCCAATTCCAGTAAATGCTCGGCGTTGACACATGCACGAGCCGCGCTCCTCCGCTTACGCATCCTTGCACGACATGGCGTGTGCCGATGACGTTGCTGGCGTAGAAGTCAGCATAATCGCCCCATGGAGCAGACAGTGCAGCACAGTGGAAGACGGTATCTCGACCGTGGCATATCTCCTTGATCCGCTCAGTATCGCCTAATTCAAGCGGAATAAATCGGACACCCATCCGTTCCAGTTCATGGCCTACATGCGTATTGCGGCCAATGGCGCTGACGGTATAGCCTTGTTCGACCAATCTTAATGCCAAACGCTGCCCTAGAAATCCGGTTCCTCCCGTCACTAATGCTCGTCGGCTCATGATGATTCACCATTCCATTCTATATCTGATGTAGTGGCCTCTATTAGTGAGATGGAGCGCTTTTTGCTCTCTCGCCAGAAGCGGTATAGCATAACGGCCTGCGCGACAAACGGCTTCGGATCCTGCCAGCGGAAGATGGCATCTCGTCCTTTCCATAGCTCCCTCAGCCAATAGCCCCGTCGAGGACTCCTCCAGCCGTACGCCAGCATGGCGAGCGTCAACATGGCAGGGCGGGTGGATGTTGGCTCGATGGGGTAGGCTCTCGCATGATGCGCGCCAAGATTTGCATCAAGATATGTATCTTGATTAGCAGTGTTAATTGTGCAGCCGTCTATGCCGACCTCTGTGTCGCCATTTATCCCGCCATTCATCTCGAAGAACGCCTTGTCCAACTGATCGGATACTGCAAAGCAATGGACGCCGCTTGTTGCGCGAGGATTGCACTCGATAGGGTAGATGTTCCGTTCCGGCGTGACGATAAAGTCAAACGCAATCTGCCCCGTATATCGAAGCGGGGCGACAAATCGCTGGACCCATGCCAGCAGATCGCCCCGTGCCTCATGCTTGAAGGCGATGCTTGCCCCTTCACTCGCCGTGAATTCGGAGGGGTAGCAGGCATGAGCACGTACGGCGCCATCGCGGACAATGCTGTACGTGCAGTACAATGTGCCGCGAATATATTGCTGCCCGACCCAAGGATAGTCCGGGGTGATTAGGATGTCGTCCGGCAGGGCATAGTCAGCCCGTACGAATAATACACGGCTCGCGAAGCGCGAGTAGGCCGGCTTCAGTATGGCAGCATCCGCCCCAAGCGTCCGTATGTAGTCGTATGCTTCCGCTCGTGTTGTCAACAGCTGTGTCGATGGTGCGTGTAAGCCAGCTTGCCGGACCAATTCGATGAATTTCCCCTTATGATGAAGCTGCTTAAGCAGCTCCCATAGAGGAGCAAATAGCTCGCATCCATTGGGCCATGTCCGCTGTCTCTGTGCCAGATAGAACACTTCCTCGCAGGTCGGAATTATGCAATCCACCTGCTCGTCTATCACAATACGCTCTATCATAGCTAGGAACCGCTCTGGTTCATGGCGAGGAGGCGGATAACAGTAATGGCGGGTGACAAAGCGGGAGGCCGAGCCTATTGTGACGAGCAAGCTATCTGCCATGATGATCCGGTGCCCAGCACCCCCCAATAGCCGCGCCAGTTCCAAGGAGACGGGGGCGCGGCTGCCGGTAATTAGGACAGTTCGCCTCCCATCCGGCGGTATATCGTTGGACGGACTGCTAGAACTGCTAGAACTGCTAATATTCAAGCACCAGCCCTCCCAATGACAGCCCGGCAGAAGTTCCAAGCAGCAGAATACGGTCTCCCCGCTGCACCCGCCCTTGGTGAATGGCCTCATGCAATCCCATCGGAATCGAGGCGGCAATCGTATTGCCGTGATCCGATGTAATGTTCATGAGCTGCTCTGGAGCAATGCCCAGCTTGCGGCTAATCAGGCGCATTGCCATAGCGCTGCCTTGGTGCGGAATGATAAGCGGGAATTGCGACATTGCCGTATTTCCCGATCCAAGCAGCCGTTCAAGGAAGTCAGGTAGCAGCTTGGACGCCATTTTATAAATCGGCTGACCATCCATATGGAACATATAGTCGCTCATTCGAGCATCATCGTAATATTTAGCGTGCAGCCCCGTACCTCCACCACGTATCTCGGAGTATGAGGCTCCGGTACTATAGGTTTCTATTAATGAGGCTTCGATACGAGATTGCTCGTATGCTGCTGCTTGGCCTACGATCACGGCAGCGGCGCCATCGCCGAATAGAACCGCGCTTTCTTTATGCTCCCAGTTCAGGCCGACTGAGGCAACCTCAGTCGAGACGATGAGGATACGCTGATAGCGTCCAGCGGCAATCAGATATGACATGACGTCGAGCGCGGCTAGGAAGCTAAGGCAGGTCGAATTAATGTCAAAAGACGGCACCCCGGAGTTCCCTTTCCCCATTGCTTGTTGTATCAAAGCCGCTGTGCATGGAATCGGCTGCTGCATTGTACCGCTTGCGCATACGATGCAGTCGATGTCAGCGAAGGTAAGTCCCGCATCCTGCAGTGCGGCTTGTGCAGCGAATGCCCCCATCTCGGCGGCTGTTTCATTTTCAACAAAATATCGTACTCGAACCTCCGACTTTTTCAGGGACCACCCGGCGGGTACGCCAAGCTTCCGATCCATTTCATCCGAGGTAACGCGCTGCTTCGGTAAATATACCCCCGTGCCGATAATTTTCACTTTTCTCTCCATACTCCCATGGCCTCGTTCCTCTTGTTGATTATTTCGATCATGACGTGAAGCTCTTGCTTATTACCCAAAAGCTCCCTCTATTGTAATGCACATTCTCTTGGTGGTTCCATCAATTTACTCGTTCGGTTGATTCTTCTATTATATCGGAGTACTTTTACATTGGCGTGATAATCTGTCTTGCAAAAAAAATTGTAAAAAAACCTTACGATTAAAAATGCCATTACGTTCCTATCCAGATGTGTTGCTGTTGTTACGTAATAAAAATGTAGTTTGTTGAGCGAAAAAAGGTTGGGCTCAAGAAGATCTGGCAAAAAGGGGAGAGTAGCCAAACTATCGCTATTCTCAAAAGGATACTAACCGAAGTGTTTGTTTAATAAGAGGAGTGATGCATATAGGAGAAACTATTGATAGAGAATCAATAGCCTCCTTGTTTCATTTCATACAGATGTCAGAAACAAAGGTGGTCATGAAGGTAAATCCCATGAAAGGGGAGTATCCTTCGTCATATTCAATGACTATTGGGACACTCCCTTCATGGCAGTGCTTTTAAGCGTGCTGCAGTTCTCCGTCTACGAACTGGGGAAGTGCGGCAATGCCGGCCGTATTCAAAAAGTTCCAAGGCTTGTTAAAGTGAGGCTGGAAGAAGAAGTCGATGAAGGCCAACTCGTCGATGGTCATCCCATTTTGAATGCATACCGACAAGGTGTTCATCGCTTGGGTCAAGTCAACTTTGGACATGATTTGCGCTCCCAACAGGCGGCGGCTTTCTTTCTCATACACAACCTTCAAAGTTACGGTCTCTGCCGATGGCATAAATTCAGGCCGGTAGGCGTCGATTACCGTAACTGCTTCGGCATCGATATTCTCATCTGCGCATGCAACCTCGGTAAGACCCGTCGAAGCTAGATTGATATCGTATATTTTGAGGCCCGATGTCCCTTGGGTGCCTACATATTTTGTCGTTGGTCCCATCAGATTGCGGGCTACCAGCATCCCCATCCGTACCGCATTGGTAGCCAGCGGAATGTAGGCAGCTCTGCCGGTCGGATTGTAATGCACAGCACAGCTGTCGCCGGCGGCGAACACGTCCTGCTTGCTGGTTTGCATATATGAATCAACGATGATCGCGCCATTTGGCAGCATATCCACTTGACCCTTAAGCAGTTGGGTATTCGGGCGGAAACCGATACAAAGAATGACCATATCCGTTTCTACTTCACCCTTGTCAGTGATGACTTTATTGACTGTGCCGTCCATGCCTTCAAAAGCTTGAACGGTCTGCCCAAGCGCAAGCTCGATGCCTTTGCCGCGGAACGCTTCCTCAATTTGACTACTGAAATCAGCATCCAGGTAACGGTTCAAAATCCGGTCTTCGCTATCAATTAACGTTACCTGCTTACCGCTCTGCTGGAACGCCTCCACAAGCTCTACACCGATATATCCCGCACCGACCACTGTGATGCGGTTTGCCTGTTTAGCTTTGTCGATGATGTTGTTCGCATGTTCGTAATTTTTGCACAGCAGAATGTTGTCCAGCTCCATGCCTGGAAGCTGTGGAATGATCGGCCAAGATCCCGTCGTGACAATCAGCTTATCGAAGCAATCATTGAATTCTTCTCCGGTCAGCAGGTTGCGCACCTGCATCGTTTTCGCATCCGTATCAACGGTGAGAACCTCGTGGCGCATGTGAGTAATGACACCTAAATTCGCCAAGTGCTGCGGCGAGGAGTAGAAGAGTCCTTCCGGCTCTTTCACGACACCGCCCACATACAATGCGATCCCGCAAGATAAGAACGATATATTGTCGTTGCGTTCGTAAACGGTAATCTGGGCTTCGGGGTATAGCTTGGCGGCATTAACCACTGCTGCTGTTCCTGCATGCGTACAACCAATCACTGCAATTTTCATCGTAATTCCTCCTCGAAGGGCAAAATATAGGTAAACCAAATGGTTTAATTTCAATGTGTTAAATGTGACTTATTTCACAACCACAGTGTACTGTGATTTATTTCACAAGTCAATAGCTACTTGTTCTTTTTTTCACAAAAATAGTAGATGTCGGCTGGACACAACATAAAATCCCCCTAAGTGCTAAGGAGGATTTTATGATCAATCCAATTCGTTACTCTCTTTTTCGTCAATGAGAATGATTAGAGAGCTTCATTTCTAGTCACGTCAACTCTCGGACTTTTTCTGTTCGTGACACTATAATTGCTGCAATGATAATGATAAATGCCGTAAGGAGACCCGACTCACCGATCCAGACATCGGAAAACTCCCCTGTTGTTGCACGAGTGAAAGGACCTTGGATTACAGAGTTCCATGAGGTATGGATAATGACAGAAGGCCAGACGCTGCCAGTGGCTAATCGCAATTGGGCGGTAATATAACTGAACGGAATGATACACAGGTAGATGCCTAGGACAGAGAGAAGGACAGATGGTCCAGCCACATACATACCAGATATGACAATCGGAATATGCCAAGTTGCCCAGATCAATCCGCTAAGCAAAATAGGACGCGGAGCCTTGGCCTCAACTAAACGTGTCAACATATATCCCCGCCAGCCGACTTCTTCCCCCATAACGGGGATGAGGTTGATGATACTTCCTGCAATGCCAGCCACTACGACCATAAGCACGAAGCTCAGCGGCGTAGGCAAGTACTGCAGACCAAGAGCATGATAGTACGTTTCGAAGGTACCTCCCACAGGAAGCTGGAACGAGGCTATACCACTCATCCAGGCAGTGGAGTAGGTGATTCCGCAGATGAGCATAGGAATGAGCAGGCCCAGTCCGATCCCTCTCCATACTTTTACACTGCCCAACTGAAAGGATACATCTGCAAAACCTTCCCGCAAGAGGAGACGGGTTAGAATCGAAGCGATTGCCGGTACGAACATGTACACAACAATAAGCATAATATTTCCCGACATGATGACAGCCGTATTCATGATCAGTGACAACACGAATAAGAAACCAAGAAAGAACGTAAGGCCTTTTCTGGCATGTTGTACTTTCACCTCCCCAAAATCCGAAGCGTTTTTGTTTCCACGCGATTTCAAAATTACATCCTTCCTTTCGATTCATAGAAATGTTTTATATTGATGCCCTCAATCTTTCGCAAACTCAGTATGGCCAATGGGGCGTCATTATTCATAGTGAGGCTTGTAACGAAATGACATGAGGTATGTGTCATCAAAAATGGTGACAGAGAGTAACTAGGAAAAGTGATATGGGATGAATGACAATCGGGTTGAGCGATTGACGCATAGCCTTGCTTGCGGTTCATTGCGCTCATCAAATAACTCAATTGAGGTGGAATAAGATGAATAAGAAAATGATGGTTAGTGGCATGGCTGCAGTAGTTAGCACAGCGCTGTTGGTTGCTGGGGGAGCTTCGAATGCTGGTGCTCAGTCAACAGAAGTGACTCGTTCCGTGCAGACGTCGCAAAATAGTATTGTGAAGTCCTTTGAATCACAGGTTTTTCCATTGAAGACAATTGATCCGACTCAATCGTTTGCGGATGTAAAGCCGCTTAAGAAGATGATCGGGAAAGCCAATTATGTAGGATTAGGGGAGGAAACTCACGGTAGTTCTGAACTTTTTACGATGAAATTTCGCCTCGTGAAATATTTGGTTACGGAGATGGGATTTACGAACTTCGGGATGGAGGAGGATTGGGGGAATGGTTTGAAATTAAATGAATATATCCACACAGGCAAAGGAGATCCCAAGCAATTTTTGAAGCTGTTATATCCAACTGATGAGATCGTCACTATGGTGGAGTGGATGAAGGATTACAATGCTAATCCAAAGAACAAGAAAAAGATTCAATTTATCGGGCTCGATCTAAAGTCATTGGATAAAGACGTCTACGATACAGTCATTAACTATGTGAAGAAGCATCATCCCGATATGCTGTCTGAAGTCGTGCAGAACTATAAAGATATGCCAGCGGTAACTGTCAATTTGCAGGAGTATATGAAGCTGACTCATGAGGAGAAAGCCCGGTTCCAAGCGAATGCGGAGAGAGTTGTCCAATTGCTTGAGAAAGTAGCCGTAAAAGACAAGAAGAAGGCTAATTCAAATGAGCTTACGTGGGTGAAAGGGACGGCGAAGGCAATCAAGCATTATACAACCATGATGATTCCTGAAGAGTATCCGTCTTTGGTCACCCTCCACGATCAATATTTGGCAGACCTTGCCATATGGGCGAAAGAAACACTTGGTGGGAAAACGATGGTCTGGGGCCATAATATTCACGTAGCTAAGGGTGTTATCGATAAAGAATGGTATCCGAAGCCAGCTGGGGAGTTCCTGAAGGAACGTGTAGGTGATCAATACGTCGTTATAGGAACCTCGATGACGGAAGGACATTTTACAACATACGAGTTTGACATGAGTGGCGGCGGAAAGATTAAGACAGATGCAATACCGCAGCAGAAAAACAGTACGAACGATATGTTCGGAAAAGTATCTTACGAGAGGTTCCTATTGGACGCTCGCCATCTGAAGGGAGAGGCAGGGCGATGGGTGAAGGAAAAGCAGCCGTTCCTCAGCTTAGGGGCGCGGATAATACCGGGCCTGCCGCCATATTTCAATGTGCCCCTGCGGGAACGGTTTGACATTCTTGTCCATATTCGTAACACAAGCCCATCCCATATGTTACAAGTACAAAAGTAGGAAATCATTTCTAGAGCAATCGGGATACGGTTGCTCTTTCTTCTTATACTAGACCTTACTCCGCACGAAGGTTCAATCATTTCAGAAATTAATGGTTCTCAATTAGGATGTATGTGGTGTAACTTGTAGATATCTGATGAAGGATTGAGGTATTCCTATGAAAGAATGGATGAAGCGATGGTTGTGGTCAGATTGGGTCATGTTATGTATACGGATCTCATGGTGGATCACGCTCGTGATTAGTCTATGCATATTGCATGAGCGAGGATTGCCGATACCACTTTGGGCAGCTATGGGGCTCTCCTTTGTTCCATTATTCATCCCGCTTTGGCTTCAACAGTATCATTTGCAGTGGTATTTGATTGCTGAAATTGTGTTGTCGGGGAGTTTTGTTATTTTCTTAAATCTGTATGGGATATCGAATGTATGGCAATATGCCCCGATTGTATTTGTCATTGGCTTTCTAAGCAGTAATCCTACTTACCGATGGACAGCGATTCTATCTTCTGGTGTCATCCCGTTTATTCTCGGCTGGGTAAGTAAAATAAGTTGGATTGATATTATTGTAGACGTCATTTTGCATTATGGGATTGTATTTGCCTTGGGATATGCCTTTCAATTAGCGGTACTTACGCATAGGCAAGGGCAAGTGATCAAGGAGCAAAATCGGATTTTGGAACAACATGTGACTCAGGTTGAACAGATGACGTTAGTCGAGGAGCGAAATCGACTATCTAAGGAACTGCACGATACGATCGGCCATACGTTGACTTCACTCATTATGGGAATGGAGTCGCTGCGTCAGGCGGCAACAGGCGATCAAACTGAACGCATTGATGCTCTTCTGCGCTCTGCCCGCAGTGGACTAGAAGAAGTTCGAACTCACTTGCATCAAATGTCGTCATCTACCCTACCTGCATCTTTTACGACTTCTCTACAAAAGCTGGTTAGCAAATTCAAAGATACAACAAGGATTGAAGTTAAGTATCGAACATTAGGTGAGGAGTATGCCGTGCCTAATCCGATCAAATTAACATTGTACCGTTGTCTACAAGAGGCATTGACGAATGCGGCTCGTCACGGACAAGCAACGGCCATCGAGGTTCATTTGCATTTCGAAGCGAATCAATTGCGTTTGCAAATTCAAGATAATGGGGTAGGTAATGAGCAGCTGCAGCCAGGCTTTGGGCTTTCTACGATGAAGGAGCGCTTGCTAGAGTTGTCAGGCCACTTATCAGTCCACTCTCATCGTGATGAAGGGACGGTCGTGCTCTGTACAGTGCCTAGATATGAAATTGTGCAAAGCAAAATACGGCTTGTTATCGTCGACGATCAGCAGTTGATTGTCGATAGTCTTAGCATGATACTTGATAATCAAGAGGATCTGCAGGTAGTAGGAACGGCCGGAAATGGAAAATTAGCTGTTGAGTTGTGCGAGCAGGTTCATCCAGATGTTATCTTGATGGATGTCCGTATGCCTGAAATGGATGGAATCGAAGCTTTACAAGTGATTAAGGAAAAGTGGCCTGATCTACAAGTGATCGTAATGAGTACCTTCAGTGATGTAGAACAAGCGGTGACCGCACTTCAGTACGGGGCAGTGGGATATTTGTTGAAATCCATACAGCCCAAGGAGTTAATCGACACGATTCGCCTCATTCATGCTGGAGGCATGTCCATCACCCAGGAGATCGCGGAGCAAGTATTCGAAGAAATGAAGCAGCAGCGGGTGCAGCTCAAGGAACGTGGAAATATCATTTGGGATAATCCATATGGATTAATTAAACGCGAGTTCGAGTTGTTGGATCTGCTGCACCGTGGATCACGTTACAAAGCTATCGCCGCTAGCATGAATCTTTCGGAAGGAACGATCCGCAATTATATATCTATTCTCTATTCCAAGCTAGGCGTAAATAACAGGCAAGATGCAGTGGACAAGGCGAAAGAGGAAGGATTGATTAGTTAGAGGGAGCTTTGATAGATTAGTGGCAATAATCAACTTCTCCAAATAAGCCCGTGAAATTCACGGGCTGTTTTTATGCCTCAAATCCATTTATAGTATAATGGATTATTACAGCATAGATGGAAAACGGGGAAAAGAGGGAACGGATGCCTACTATACTAGTTGCTGATGATGATGCGAACATTCGCGAACTTGTATGTTTGTTTTTACGCAAAGATGGGTTCACAACAGTTGAAGCTGCAGACGGTAAGGAAGCACTGGCCGTCTATGCTTCAACGCATGTCGACATTTACGGCATTGGATTATGTGGACAAATATCCAAACGAGGTGACTGCATTTGTCGGAATCGATAGCAGTGTTCCAACACAACCAGGTATGGATGTTGAATTCCCATTAAAAAGATTAGAATTCCTCAAAAAATCAGGTCTCTTACGATTTGCTCTTATATTTAGTGCAGACCCCTATAAGGGTCTGGCATTCGATGGAAAAACCGTAGAGCAAATGAGTTTGATACTTTGTACAAGCGAATAATGAAGGGAGAAAGGAATGGGTACCTCTGCATGAAGAGCAGGTTAAAGACTCGGTACATGGAAAAATAATCACCATGGTGGGATCGCATTATTTGCACCACACCAAATTCAAAGAAATCGCTGAGAATGTTAGAGCATATATGAAAGAAGTAAAGTAAGTGTACTATTTGGATGAAGACCAAGCTTTGCCGGGTACTCCGTTTCAATCCTGCCAAAGGTGATGGGACGGGGGATTATTTTACTTTCGGCGCGCGTTCCTGGTTTTCTGTCACACGACCGCTGAACGATTCATAACGAAAAACCTGGAGTGGCTGTCTACATAAGGAGTCAGCCATTCCAGGTTTTTTTATTTGCGAACTAGGTTCGTTGAGATACGGAAGATTATTTAGTCTGAACTACGTCAATCAGATCTGCCTTTTCTAGCATACGATGAACGAGCACGGCAGCTTCGGCTCTCGTAATGTCTTTCTTTGGCAGCAATCCATTGCCGGCTCCGTTGATCAGTTTACTGCTAACTACTGCGCTGACGCCTTGTTTAGCCCATGCTCCAACAGATGCACCATCGATAAATGCGGATAATACGGAGTCCGCATCGGCATTGTTAACATAAGCTTTCAAATCAGTCAGTTGCATGGCTTTGGCTATCATAACCATGGCTTCCTCACGGGTAACTGTCTTCCCAGGGCGGAATGTTCCATCTTCATAACCCTTAATAATACCGTATTCCTGTGCTGTCACAACTGCAGCATTAAACCAATCCGATGCAGCAACATCTTTGAAGGTCACGGTTTGTCCTTTATTGTCCATGCCAAGCGCTTGAACAATAATTGCAGCGAACTCAGCCCGAGTAATTGCTGCGTCAGGCGCATAATGGGTATCGTCGACTCCGTTAATCACCATTCTCGACAGCATGTTGGAAACGATACCCTGTGCCCAATGTCCCTTCAAATCATCGAAAGATTTCTGATGTGAGATCAGCAAATAAGTGCTGTTCGTCAAGCTCTTAATAACGGCGTAACTGCTTCCGTTACGAGCTATAATTTGCGTCGGCACATGACGAATTGATCCATCGTCGTTTAGAGCGACTGCTGTCTTGACTGTGTTAGGGTCGATGCCGCTAGGAATCGGAATTTCACGCTCGACAAAGTTGCTGAACCGCCCTATTTTTTCCGTTATATCCTTGTAAGAGACCATAACCGAAAAATCAACAGGTGCAGTCATTACAGTAAAATGACTTTTATTCGCTGCATCCCTAACTGATTTTTCCTTAGATGAATCACTCTTGTTGATAACGACCTGAACAGATAGGTCGCTTGCCTTCGCTGGCCCACCAAATTTGGCAGACAAATCATTGAGGTTAATCTGTGCTGCTGGCAGCTTGATATTACCGATAGGCGTTGAAATTGCAAGCACGGTGTGCTTGAATCGATCCAATGTTTTTAATACTTCTCCAATTAGGTTCACTGACACTTTATCTGCTTCTTGACTCACAGGAATAGACAATGTTTGCTTGTCTCCACCGTTTGTCAGCTGTGAGGCCATAATGGCTGAATCAAGAGATACGTTCACAACGGTTTGCCCGTTTTCTTGCGTTACGATACTTGAAGCCAATTGATTGCGGGTAGACTTACCGCTGTTTGGATCGCTTATCCAATTGCTAGAATCGGAAGGGCGCGTTCCTGATGACGGGGATGCCGATTCCCTAGTTACGTTGATGGAATAGATTTTTTTCAATCCATTTGCTGCTGTCACTTCCACTGAAATGATGTTTTGACCTACAGCAAGTTGAATTGGACTACTTTCTTGACCACTAGTAACTAGTGCTCCGTTCACTTTTAACGAAGACGGTTGATCATATACCGAGGCAGTCACTGTTAATGGAGACTGCTGATCATATACCGAGGCAGTCACTGTTAACGATGAGACACTGTTCGGAACAATCGCTGTGTAATCCAGAATTCTAGAATCGAAGGCTGGATTAAGCGCCCCTTGAGACAAGGCTAAGGCTTGCAAATCCGTCTTGCGATTCACTTGTGGTACGACGCTTACCTCTGGAGAGAGTGCACCCACACCATTCTCATTGCCTGCCTGAACTGCAAAATAATAAGGTAAGTCGTTTGAAAGTCCCGTAATAAGAGCTGAATTCGCTGCTCCACTTACCCTTGCTACAGGTGCGGTTCCATAGCTACCAGAGGATATGCCTTGGTAAACCTGATAATAAGTGGCCCCTGTTACACTATTCCAACGTAAGTTCACTTGCCCATCTTCTGGCGTAGCGATAAATCCTGTCGGTGCATCCAACGTAATTGTAGATCCTGGCCCTGGTGTATTTGGATCCGTTGGAGTTACAGGTGGAATAATGTTCCCTGTGTAGCGGGCCATTCGAATTTGATTTGACACCCCGTTATGTTCAGTCCATGCAGCGAAAAGCTCGCCATTATACTCTTCTAGAACAGAAGCAAACGCCCGTTTAGTTGCATCGACATTCAGCCCGTCAACTCCGTCACCATCTGCAGAAGACCAACTTGTGCCATTAAACTGTTTGACACGCACTTGCGGGGCTTTTCCGTTGGTTGTTTCCGTCCAGGTTGCAAATAGTGTATTTCTGAACACTTTCAAAGCAGGAGGGCTGTCGAGCGCGATATCAGTTGCAATATTTTCTACCGCCTCCCAACTTGCTCCATCAAAACGTTTTACTCTCAACAGAACACCATTAGTGCCATTCTCGACCCATACAACATACAACTCATTGTTGAATTCAATTATAGAGCTGTTGGTGTTGTCGATATCTACAGATTCATTAACGCCTCCATTATCCACGTACACCCAATCTTGGCCGTTATATTTCTTAATTCTTGGTTGGTAATTTTTTGCGCTATTCAACTCTAGCCAAGTTCCATACAATTCATTTTGGAACATAGCCAAGCTTGGTTTGCCAACAGTGTGTGATGCAGCGCGCCCAAGCGATTCCCAACTTCCATTAAATTTCTTAACATGGACGTCATACCCAACATTCGCCGACTCAGACCAAGCTACATAAATTGCATCATTCGTGGATAACAGATTAGGATGCAAAGCTTGTTCCTGAGAATTGGCATTTAGTCCGTTTTTGTCGTCAACCCAAAACACTCCATCCCATTTTTTCACTCTTAATATTCTGACGTTTGCATTGTCGCGTTCTACCCATAGTGCGTATAATTCGTTATTGAAAACAGCTAATTTCGGAGTATCAGCCACTTTTGTAGGATCAACGTTTAAGTCTTCCGAGCCAGATAAGACTCCATTTGAATAGCTTTTAACTACAATTTTTCCATTTTCGACCCAGATTGCATAAAGCGCATCGTTAAATTGCTTCAAATCAGGATGATACGAGTAAATCAAATTTCCATTTAACCCGACGTTAATTTCATTATGAGCAGACGTCCAAGCGACACCATCATATTGTTTGACCCTAATTTGAGTCTGATAATTGTTAGATTCAATCCACGCAGCGAACAGCTTGCCGTTATATGAGCACAAAGTAGGATTCATTGCTGTAGGCGATAATGGATCTACATTTAGAATGGTTTCACTAGTTCCACTCCAGTTTGTTCCATCGTATCTTTTAATATGTATTGTTCCACCCCAATCACGGCCGGCTGCCTCGGTCCAGATTACGTATAATGCATTGTCGTAAACTGCAGATCTTGAATGCTTCGCGTTTTTTGAAACATCTACTTTTAATCCGGCATTGTTAGCACCATCAACGGACGTCCAGCTTAATCCATCATACTTTTTGACTCGGAGATGGGTGTGAACTCCATTTTTTTCGGAAAATACAGCAAACAACTCGTTGTTAAAAACAGTTAAATTACCGTTTGAAATATCGGATGAATCACTACCTAAGCCATTAGGTCCGTCGATAAAAGACCAAGTAGTGCCGTCGAACTTTTTAACTCGCAGCTGTGACTTTCCTCCGCTTTTTTCATCCCAGGATATGTATAAATTTCCGTTGTAAATAGCAGACTCAGGGCTATTCGCCAATGAAGAAGGGCTTGCATTTAATCCATCGTTGCTGCCGCCATCTACCCATTCCCAACTTGAACCATTGTGTTTTTTGACTCGGATTTGATATGTGCCATTGGTATTCTCTACCCATACGATAAAGAGATTATTATTATAGACTATCAAATGAGGGATGTATGCAATAGCAGGGGAATTCATATTCAGTCCCTTGCTGCCTCCACCGTCTACGAAAGACCAGCTTGAGCCGTCATATTTCTTGACCCTTATCTGATTGCCGTTATTCGATGATTCATACCATGTCACATATAGCTCATTCTGGAATACGGCCATGACAGGATTAGTTGCAGTAGCCAATGGATCTGCGCTGAAACTAGTGCCGCCGTCAACATACTCCCAGCTACTACCATTATATTTCTTGATTTGGATCGTGAGATTATTATTCTGGCCTGCTCTCTCAGACCATGCCATGTACAGCTCGTTATTATAATTGACCATGTTAGGGTGTGACGTTTCTTTGGTGGCGTCCACATTTAAACCAATTGTGCTGTTTCCAATTGGCTGCCAGCCAGTTGCAGCCATGGCCTTGGTAATGCCAGACGACAGAGGAAGGACTGCTGTAAAGATGAGCAGGAATGCCATCAGTACAGCGATTGTTTTTCGCATGCGTAATTCGGGTTTCATTTACTACATCGCCTCTCGTAATTATGTTTAAGTTCTATCATGTATGTTTGACAGAATTGAACTCATCCTTTAAATATCGACATTTGTAGCTGGCAAATTAAGAGAGTCATAATATCGACATTTGTTGTATCGCTCACTTCCAATACCATATATGGCATCGGTTCAACGAGCAAGATGATACTCACAGCGGCTGTTATGAAGCTAGTAGACGATGGAAAACTAGATTTAGATGTGCCCGTTGTCACCTATATACCCGACTTTACAATGAGAGACAGCCGTTATACACAGATTACACCCCGCATGCTGCTGAATCATTCTTCCGGTCTTCACGGATACATTGGTCCAAATTCAACCTTGTTCGATGATCATGACACGTATGCACATGATACCTTGTTGAAAGAATTGGCGGTTCAGGACTTACAAGCAGATCCGGGTGCATACTCAATATATAATAACGTTGGTTTTCGTTAGCTGAAATAGTGGTAGAGCGAGTTAGCGGCATGGACTTTACAGCATTTATACACAAGTATTTCACCATGCCTCTGCAAATGAACAATACAAAAACTCCGCAGGATATTGTAAATCCAGCGATATTGGCGGGGGTCTATCATCCTAATTATGAGGGACAGCTTCCCACAGAAAATTATAATGTCATTGCAAGCGGAGGGATTTACTCCACTGCTGAAGATCTGGTTACATTCTCGCGGATATTCACAGGAGAAGTCGTTGGAATTCTATCTCCCAAATCGGTAAAAGCAATGATGTTTCGTTTGTAAATGAGGATGGCTCGCAAAAATACAAATTCGTTGTTGAGAAAAATGGACGTACTTTCCTCTGGGCGGCGCGTTCCTATATTTCGATACCTAAGCTTGGACAGATCGCTATTTCAGAGTATAAGGCAGAGAGGCTAGAGGCCAACGAATTATCGCCCGATACTGCAGCTGCATGGAAAGAGCATGAAAATAAAAAATATTACGTGTTAAGTGAGAAATATTCGTCGATGACTTATTTTAATGCAAAGCCGATTCTACAATTGAATAGCGTGAAGGATGTTTCTGGTTATGTGTTGAATATTACAATCATTGATGCAAACAAAGCAGTCAACAAACTGCAAATTCCAACGATGGCTGGCCGAGATTCGCTGGAACTTAGGCGGGGATATGTATCAATCACACCGTGGTCAGCGGTAACAATCAAGTTGTGCTGCCGGATAACGGAAGGGTTGTATTTGCTGGAGAGGTCGGCTCTATATTTGAGATTTCATTGAAAAAGGAGTAGGGAGGCTTGTCCAAAGATAAAAGTTCAAAGTGCTGTCTCTAAGATCATTATCGACCTTGGAGACAGCACTTTTTTACTTTTTTATGGGCCATTTATTCATTTATTACATCTTTTATAGAACAAATACGGATACAACTTACATCTAGTAAAAAAGATGTTCAATCCTCTCTGCTTAGAACGATCTTACCTCGTGTTCGTCCTGTTTGATTAGACAGATGTGCTCTTCTTACTCCATCAACCGTCATCGGGTAGACTTCCCCTACGATTGGTCTAATTTTTTGTGATTCAACCAGTTTGCGAATATGATTCATGTTTTCGCCATCGGGACGCGTGAACACGTACTTAATGTTTAATTGACGCTCTGCTTCTATTTTATTTATGGAATCAGGTCGAACTTCATCTGGCCCACCGAATATGGTAGCCACCGTTGCGTTCAACTTCATGCAATATAATGCCTCTTCGAATGAAGAACCACCGAGCGTATCGAGCATGAAATCAAACTCTAGTCCTGAATCTCGGATGCTTTCCTGATCGTATGCAATCACTTGATCTGCGCCTAACTCTTTTACAAAATCGATGTTTTTAGCGCTTGTTGTCGTGGTCACATGAGCTCCCAGCGCTTTCGCCAATTGAATGGCAAAGGATCCAATTCCACCACTTCCAGCTAAAATAAGCACGCGATCCCCTGCCTGAACATTTCCCACTTCTACGAGAGCCTGCCATACGGTAAGGCCCACGAGTGGAAGGGATGCTGCCTCAACATACGTCATATAACGAGGCATTGGAGCAACAAGATTTGCAGGAACAACAATCTCATCGGCGTACGTGCCTTGCTTCTCCATTTCTGGACTGAAGAACACATTGTCTCCTACTTGAAATTTGGTTACATCCGTTCCGACAGCCGCCACTTTACCTGCCGCATCCCACCCCAAGATCAGAGGAAGTTGATACGGAAAGCTTTCTTTCAAGTATCCTTCCCGTACTTTCCAGTCTACAGGGTTCACCCCACTAGCTTTTATCGTAATGAGCAGGTCGTTTGGGCCTACTGGTTCTGTCGGAACGTGAACCAACATAAGCGTCGTTTCATCTCCGTATGTTTCAATGCCAATCCCTTTCATATCAAAATCTCTCCTTCTATATTGGAAGTGCGGTAGGTTATTTACTTGTTATTTCATTTAGTATAGATAATTCAAATTCAAAAGTCATTTTTCTTTCTTGTTGACTATATTCATTTTATTTTATATAATTATCTCGAATTAGAGATACTCTAGTCCAAGATAAAGTGGTGCCATCCCAAATAGCTGTTGTTCATATTTGTATAAATGCGAAACACGCAGGATACATTAATTGAGGATGGATGAAAAAGTATTGAAAATGATGCAATTAATTTATTTACACATGTTTCCACAACATATATCGATTTAAAGGATAATCGAATTTAGGAGGAAGAAAACGATGGCAAAAGATTTCTATACTGCACTTAAAGAAAGACGTACTTACTACGGAATCAATAAAGAGGTCAAAGTATCAGATGAAAGAATCAAAGAAATCGTCGAATTTGCTGTGAAACACACTCCGTCAGCGTTCAATTCACAATCTTCGCGTTTGGTTGTATTGTCTGGTGAGGCACATAATAAATTATGGGACATTACAACGGAAACATTGAGAAAAGTAGTTGGTGATGGAGACTTTTCTGGAACACAACAAAAAATGGATTCCTTCAAAGCAGGTTATGGTACTGTATTATTCTTTGAAGATGAGGCTGTAGTGAAATCACTTCAAGAACAATTTACTGCATATGCTGACAACTTCCCAATTTGGTCAAACCAAGCATCAGGTATGCACCAATTAGTGGTATGGACAGGATTGGAAGCAGAAGGATTGGGAGCATCTTTGCAGCATTACAATCCACTGATTGATGATGAAGTGAAAAAAGAATGGAATATCCCTGCTAATTGGAAACTTATTGCGCAAATGCCATTTGGTAATCCAACAGCTGCACCAGGTGAAAAGCAATTCAAACCGTTAGAAGAGCGTGTAAAGTTTCATAAATAATTAAGTACTATGTAAACGGAACATTCAATACAAAGAATCCATTTTGATTTGTCATTATTCAAAATGGATTCTTTTTTTGTGCCAATGAGTAATCTTCATCAAGATTGATTTTCTTTGCAGTAGTTTCTTACATAACCTAGCTGGAGGATTGAGAAGGAAACCTTATACCGCGTGCGAGATGTTCACTTTTTCTCACGATAAGCCGTTAATAAATAATATAGTAAATAATTGGACAGGTGAACTTTTTTGATTCCACCATAGTCTAATCGTTAACTATACACAGAGAACCTAATTGTCGAGAGAGGAGAAATTATGAAGTCAGTAATTGAAGTTAGAAAAGGCCGCATCGGCATTGGGTGGCTCATCGTTTGTTCGATGCTTATCCTGGCCTTATCATGCCCAACAAGTTTATATGCCCAGAGCGACGCGGTATCGGTGACATACGGCAATCAGCCAGGTTCCGTTAAGGAGTTTGTGAAATATGACGTGAGTCCATCTAATTCTGTCACATTAGGTGCGGGTTCCTCCAAGTCGATTAAAGTATACGGATATGAATCTAATGGCAAAAAAGTATCGCTTGGATCGAAGGTGCAATGGCAGTCAGGCAACGAGCAAGTTGTGAAAATGAGCGGCGCAACGATCAAGGGCGTGGCGGAAGGAAGTACGACCGTTACAGGCGTATATGGTCAACAAAGGTTCGATATTTTCGTACACGTCACTGCTACGATTAAAAAACTAATTGTAACTCCTACGAAGGTGGTACTGTCTCCCGGGAAGTCTGCGGCTTTTTCCGTTCAAGCGGTCTATGCGGGCGGGAGCACAAGAGATGTAACTTCACTGGTGACGGCGAAAGCGTCAGGTCAGGGCATCGATGTTGGCAGCGGTGTCGTTACGGCGGTGGGGCAGCCAAAGGGAAGCGTCAGTGTAAAACTGTATTATGGAGGGAAAGGTGTAACTCTTCCCGTTGTACTACAGGAAAACTTGGTGAGTATTGATGTTCAGCCTACATCTCTCGTGGTGGAAGCGGGAGCTGCGAAGCCCATTAAAGTAATCGGCACTTTATCGAGCGGCAAAAAGGTGTCTCTTGCTGGCAAGATAGCATGGAAGTCCGGCAATGATCAAATTGCCAAAGTAACCGTTTCCGGCGTAAAAGGACTTACGGAGGGAACGACGAGAATTGTGGGCGTGTACGGTGATCGTACGTTTGAAATCCCGGTTCAAGTCACACCAAAGTTGAAAAAGCTGACCGTTGTGGCATCGACGGCGAAGCTTGCGCCTCATCAATCGACGAGCTATCGAGTACAGGCCGTATACAGCAGTGGTAACACTTCCGATGTCACGTCACTTGCCAAGTCGAAGTCGAATGGCAAGGCGACCGCCAATCAAGGGATGATCACTGCAGTAAGTAAAGGGAAGGCTGTCCTTACCTTTTCATATGGCGGCAAACAAGTATCTCTGCGTATCACAGTAGAGTAGGATGATCTTGAGTTCTAGTTCTATACAAGGCCTTCACAGGTTGATGACCTGTAGAAGTAAAGCATGATGTTCGTGTTGCTCGTGATGTTAGCGTCATGAAGATGTATATATCGGAAAGCGGCAGCTCAGGATTCGTCATTCCTGATACTGCCGCTTTTCATTTGCCATTATCGAGAATCTCTTCATTTCACAGGAACTATGTAGACGTCAATTAGACCTCTATCCGTAAGAATGTGCCCGTGCTTAGTCCGTAATAAGGAACCCGACCTTTTTGAGTGCTTCGCATACTTCATCCAATCGCTCTTCGCTTGGGGAGGTCAAGGTATGGAGATGAATTCCGTTCGTAAGCTCTGAGATGAAGGCTGCTCCGCTGCTGCGGATATTGTTCATGAAATCATATACCTCTTTGCGGGTATTGACGCGGATTTGTGCCGAGATTTGCCCGTATATGGGGTGTTCCACGATAACATCCTTGACGCCTACGCCATAATCGACGATAAGCAGCAGTTCTTCCTCACTTTGCTCGGGTGCGTGCTGAACAGCAATTACTCGCTCGAACAACGAGGCGTTTTCTTTTGTGCTTTGATCCATGTATACGTATCCTTGGCTAGTCGCGAGAATGGGTTCATTGCGCGCCTTTAGCAAGGTCATATCTTGCACGATTACTTGGCGTGATACATTGGCTCGTTGGGCCAACTCGGTTCCCGTGAGTGGGGAGGAGGACTTCAGCCAATCCAGCAGCTTCGTTCGGCGCTCTTCGCCTGTCAGCTTGATGTTAGTCGCCAATTGGATTTGCTCCTTTCAAGGACGCCAGCAATGTTAATAGGCTGTCCAGATGCTCAGTAGTTGTGGATCTGCCGAAGGAAATGCGGATAAACCGAAGCGCTTCCTCCTTGCAAAGTCCAATAGCGGCAAGAGAGGGGGAATGCTCCTGATGGCCTGCTGCACAGGCCGTTCCGGTCGAAATGCAGATTCCGTTGCGATTACATTCTAGCATAACATATTGGCCCTCCATCCCGTCAAAGAGGCACCCGGCAATATGTGGAGCAACTTCGGCGTTTTGTTCGCTAACAGCAGGGGTAAGTGGAATTCCAAGCCGCCCAGCTTGGGTGAACAAATAAGTATGAAGCTGCCGGAAGTGTGAGAACAGCTCGGCTTGATTCTCTACGCAATGTTCGGCTGCGGTCACGAAGGCGCCAATACCGGGAACATTGACTGTGCCCGCACGAAATCCGCGTTCATGATTGGTTCCTGGAAGGACAGGCTGCCAAGGGACGCGTGGGTGAAGGAAGGCGGCTCCCACCCCTTTGGGGCCATACACTTTGTGGCTGGACAACGAGCAGGCATCCACTCCCAGCTGGCGGATATCAATCGGGAGCTTGCCAAATGTCTGAACCATATCACTATGCAGGAAAATGCCTCGTGCTCTGAGTAGAGGCGACAGCTCTGCCAACGGCTGCACAATTCCTGTCTCGGAATTGGCATGCTGAATGGATACTAAGCCTGTGTCCGGTTCAAGTGCTTGTTTAAGAATTTCCTTCGTAATGATACCTCTCGTATTTGGCTCAATGAGCGTCACCCGGTATCCTAGCCGTTCCAGATAGGGAATGGCATTACGGATGGAGGCGTGCTCCATTACCGTTGTGACAAGATGCTTTCTCCCCTCTGGCAACCCGTTCAGAATGGATTGAATCGTCAATAGATTTGACTCTGATCCTCCGCTCGTAAAATACATGCCTTCCTTAACTCCACCTATCATACTTGCAAGCTTCTCTCGGCAGTATTCCAGCACATTTGCTGCACGGCCGCCTGTGTCATGAAGGCTGTGACTATTGCCGTATGCTTCGCGGCTCAATTCGGTTAGTAGGTGCAGCGCCCGTTCATCCATAGGTGCAGCAGCGGCGTAATCCAAATATATCAACGGTGAAAGTCCCCTTTATATTCTTGTTATTTGTTACTCATCATGCAGTCACTTTTCCTATGTCTATCCAGGAATGAGTTGCCTTTATCAAAATCCTTGCTTGCAAAGTGACTGAGCTTATTGTAATGTTGTATCAGATTTACTGTCAATACAGGTGTAAAGACACATATATATTATATGATTGTTCGTCTGTAAAGTTCATGCACTTATTTTCGAAATAAAGAAGTGAAGAGATATGGAAAAGGGAGAACACTCCGTTATTGTTGTGGGTTCTGGAGTCGCGGCATTGTCGTTATTATCCTCGCTGCCTCCACATATACACGCAACTGTATTAACCAAGGGAAAGGTGTCAGACAGCAACTCAATTCTGGCACAAGGGGGGATTGCTACCTCTTACTTGCCCGATGATACGATGCTTAGTCATATCGCAGATACACTTGAAGCCGGAGCGGGGCATAACGACCTGAACATGGTGCAGATGGTCATTCGGGAGGGCAAGGAAATTATGCTTGAGCTTGTAGAGGCTCAGTTTCCTTTTGACCGTGATCGCGATGGCAGGCTAATGCTGGGACGTGAAGGTGCTCATCGTGCGAATCGGATCTTTCATGCTGGTGGCGATGCATCTGGCAGGATGCTGGTGGAGTATTTGCTGCAACAGATCCCAAGACATGTTCATATACGTGAATTTGTTACTGTAATAGATCTTCTTGTGGAGAAAGGACACTGTAATGGTGTTGTTCTCCGAAGCAAGGAAGGGCAGATCGAGATGCTTCATGCTGATCATGTCGTGTTAGCCACAGGTGGATGTGGCAGCCTGTATCGCCATCACAGCAATCATCAGATTGCAACCGGCGATGGGCTGATGCTGGCCTATCGTGCAGGAGCGCATCTAACGGATCTAGAATTCATGCAGTTCCATCCGACGCTGCTTGTGAAGGATGACCGCAGCTATGGACTAGTGTCCGAAGCGGTGCGCGGGGAAGGCGGTGTGTTAATTGACGAGCATGGCCGCCGGATTATGGAAGGCAGACATGAACTTAAGGATTTGGCTCCACGTGATGTCGTAGCTCGTGTAATTCATGAAGAGATGCAGCAAGGGCATGCGGTGTATATAGATATTCAAGCATGTCTAGAGTTTCGAAGTCGCTTCCCGAGTATTACACGACTTTGTGAAGAAGCTGGTGTAGATCTGGAGAAGGGACGGATTCCAGTAGCCCCGGGCATGCACTTCCTCATGGGGGGCATTCAAGTTAATGAATGGGCAGAGAGCAGTATTCACGGATTATTTGCGATTGGGGAAGCCGGCTGCAACGGACTCCATGGAGCTAATCGCCTAGCGAGCAATTCATTGCTGGAAGCACTAGTTACAGGGCGCAGGGCGGCAATGCGAATTCGTGCGAGTGAACTCGGGAAACTGGGATCATGGGCCGACAAGTCTGAAGCAAACGTTGTCAGAGGAGCCAGAGCGACTGAAGCATTCACGGGTGAAGCAGCAATTACTGGCGAAGTAGGCAGGGCTAAAGAAGTCGAGGCTGAAATAGTTGATGGTAATGTGCAGCACTCCATTTCGATACAGGTTCCGCAGACGTCGCTTGCTGAGCTTCAGCGTAGAATGACGGCGGCAGCAGCAATTGAACGGAATCGGGAACAATTGCAGGGCATGAAGCAGTGGTTAATGGAGATGCCGACACAGGCCTTGAAAGTGCAAAAAATCACAAGGGAACAGCTGGAGCTTGCGAACTTGTGGCAGCTGGCACAGCTTGTTACCGAGTCTGCTTTGCTGCGGGAGGAGAGCCGCGGGGCTCATTACCGGAGCGATTGTCCGAATCGTGATTATCATAATTGGGGAAGTAGACAAATTGTCCATTCCCTGACAGGAATTCAAATTGTGCGTAACGAAAGGATTGTGCCATCATGGAACGTTTTCAGTTAAGACGGCTGCTGGAATCCTTCTATGCGGAGGATATCGGAAGCGGGGATCAGACATCGTCATTTCTATTTGACGGCGAACAGTGCGAAGCGGTTATTAAAAGTAAGGCTGCTGGATTGCTTGCAGGGACGGATGTCATTACAGAGGGCTTTCGGCTGATGTCAGAGGGGATTCAGATTTCCTTACAGAAGCGAGATGGGGACTCTCTATCTAAGGGAGAACCAATAGCAGTCTTACAGGGACCTGCGGGAGCAATGCTGACTGGAGAGCGCGTTGTCCTGAACTTGCTGCAGCGCATGTCTGCGATTGCGACTCAGACGCGACAAGCGATTCGGCTGCTCGATGACGAGCATACCCGAATTTGTGATACGCGCAAGACGATGCCGGGTCTGCGCATGCTCGACAAGTATGCGGTGCGTGTAGGCGGCGGCTATAATCATCGCTTCGGTCTATATGACGGCATTATGATCAAGGACAATCATATTGCGGCTTGCGGCTCGATCACAGAGGCGGTTAGACGAGCGCGATCTTATGCCGGCCACATGATTCGGATTGAGGTAGAGATTGAATCGGAGGCACAGCTGTTGGAGGCTATTGCCGCGCAGGCAGATGTCATTATGTTCGATAACCGCTCACCGGAAGAAGTGAAGCACTTCGCGTCATTAACACCAGGAAGCATCATAACTGAGGCATCAGGCGGCATTACGTTTAATACTCTTCACCAGTATCGGGGAACAGGTGTGAATTATATATCGCTCGGATTTTTGACTCATTCGGTACACAGTTTAGACATTAGCATGGATGTAGAACTTCGTTAAGGAACAGAGGAGGAGAGAGACGATGTCCATATTGGAAGTGATGAGAGGCGAACATGGCATGATGCCTGAGCACTATAAGCGGCTGAGTGTGGAAGAGATGGAGCAGCGGGTGCGTGATATCAAGCAGCGATTCGGCTCGAGATTGTTGATTCCCGGCCACCATTATCAGAAGGATGAGGTCATTCAGTTTGCCGACATTACAGGGGACTCGCTGCAGCTTGCTCAGCGAATTACAGATGCAGAGTTTATTGTCTTTTGTGGTGTTCACTTCATGGCAGAGACGGCTGACATGCTGTCATCTCCGAGTCAAGTCGTTGTGCTCCCAGATATGCGTGCTGGCTGTTCGATGGCGGATATGGCCAATATGCAGCAGACCGAGGTGGCGTGGGAACGTCTGCAGGCAGTGTATGGAGACACCATTATTCCGTTAACCTATGTCAATTCATCGGCTGAGATTAAAGCCTTCGTTGGCCGACATGGAGGCGCGACAGTAACTTCATCTAACGCGAAGGAAGTATTGGCATGGGCGTTCAAGCAGAAGGAACGAATCCTCTTCCTGCCGGATCAGCATCTAGGGCGGAATACGGCTTATGATCTGGGCATTTCGCTGCACGACATGGCGTTGTGGGATCCGGAGCTGGGCGAACTGGTGACAGATCGTGAGGATGTGCAAGCCATTCAGGTTATCTTATGGAAGGGGCATTGTTCAGTACATGAGAAGTTCACGGTAGACAATATTCGCAGTGTTCGGGAGCGAGATCCAGAGATTCAGATTATCGTTCATCCTGAATGCTCGCGTGAAGTCGTTGCGTTATCGGATTATGCAGGATCCACGAAGTATATCATTGATACGATCAATGCCGCGGAACCCGGAACGAAATGGGCCGTCGGAACGGAAATGAATCTCGTGAACCGCATCATCCATACTCACCCGGATAAGCAGATTGAATCGCTCAATCCGAATATGTGCCCATGCTTAACGATGAATCGGATCGACCTGCCTCATTTGCTCTGGTCATTGGAGCAGATTGACCAAGGCAAGCCGGTAGGCATTATTACGGTGCCGGAATCGATCAAGGTCGATGCTGTTAAGGCGCTGGATCGAATGCTGCAGATTTAGGTAAGAGCTATTAGAGGCGAGCGCATTTTTGGAGATAACTATATATTGCTGATTGAGAGCCGCAGGTGCATAGAGAATGTACACGCTATTTTCCATTATACCCAGCAATGGTTTCACAGTATCGACACCAATATACTATAGGGGGGTATGGTATACTGTGTGTGAATACGAATCAAACACCATGCGTAAGGGAGAGGTCTTGGATGGAAATCGCAATCATGCTATACGATGGAATCACAGCCTTAGACGCAATTGGGCCCTATGAAGTATTTGCGGCTACAATGAAATGCAAAGTGAAGTTTGTCGCCAAAGAAAAAGGGTTGATTAAATTAGATTCGAAAATGGGCTATATGCATGCCGATTACAGCTTTTCGGAGATTACTTCAGCTGATATTCTTGTCGTGCCTGGCTGCAGCCCGCCAAACTATAAAGCTCCGATGAATGATGAAGCGACGTTGAATTGGATACGCCAATTGCATGAGACCACGACTTGGACGACATCGGTGTGCAACGGTTCCTTGATTTTGAGTGCTGCTGGCTTGTTGAATGGTGCCAAGGCGACAAGTCATTGGGGATCCTTCGAACTTCTTCGTTCGCTTGGAGCCATTCCAACAGATGAGAGAGTGGTTCGCCATGGCAAAATCGTCACAGCGGCAGGCATCTCTTCCGGTATCGACATGGCACTCCAATTGGTAGCCTGGGAAATGGGTGAAGAGATGAGCAAAGGAGTGCAGTTGATCTTGGAATATGATCCTCAGCCTCCGTTTGATGCAGGTTCGCCCCATAAAGCGCCGGCCCCATTGGTAGAACAGATAAGAGGAATGCTTCAACAGTTCTCACAGCAGGAGCCGAATTTATAAATCGTAATACGTCTATCAGGTCTGGATACAGACAGGCGAGGATTAGAACAGAGAGATATATCAGCAGCTGAAAATAGAAAGCAGCAGTCTAGGACTTTATTCGGATGCTAGACTGCTGCTTTTTCATTTCCTAGACGACCTACATTACATTACTTCAGCAACGCAAGCGTCGCTCTGATCGCATTATCAATAAATGATTGCTGAGGACGAGACTTCAACATAACAGTCAGTCCAATTAGCGAGATGATGAGCGCTTGGGACAAAGCCTTCGCTTCTATATGAGCATCGAGCTCGCCTGATTGAATCCCGCGTTCTATCGTTTCTTGAAAAATGACAGACAAGTACATTTGATGTTCTCTTGTTAGAATTTCGAATTTCTCATCATGAGGCGCAAGTTCGACCATGGTATTAATGCAAAAACACCCCCGACTGCAATCACCTGCATATTCCTCAGCAACCACATCTGCAAAAAACGCAGCAAATGCTTCTTTGACAGAAGAGTGGCTTTGAAGCTTGTCACGTGTCTCAGAAGCCCGGGACATCATGTATTTGCGCAGCGCAGTTTCGAACAATTCCTTTTTGTCTCCAAAGGCAGCGTATATGCTAGGGCGCTGAATACCCATTCGGGAGGTTAAATCGCTCAACGAGGTAGCCTCATATCCCTTCTCCCAAAATAGCTGCATGGCTGCATCTAATACTTTATCTTCGTTAAATTCGCGAGTTCTTGCCACAATACATACCTCTCTTTTTACGTACTGACCAGTATGTTATTATTTTATGATTTGCTGTTCTTTTTGTCAAATATAGATCGGACTACCCTAATTGAGAGAGGATGGACATTTCAATAAACGCTAATGAAGTCAAATATACTTGTTGACAATAGGAGTTGGCGTGAGCTATATTAACTGGGAATTATAACATACCGATCGGTACAGTATGATAATCACTAAGTTAAGCGAATGGAGGTAAAGTGTGTCCAACATGGAGGAGGTTCTAGAAAAGGCAGCGATTCATGCCCATTCCAAGGGGAATTCCGCACAGGAATCACAGCTTACGCTTGATTCTGATCAGCGCACGACGATGTCTCGTTATGTGATTCTGTTGTTTGCGGCTGCTTGCGGCATGTCTGTCGCCAATATCTACTTCGCCCAGCCACTGCTCGATCAGCTGTCGGTTGAGTTTGGTATTGAGCATTCGATTATCGGCATCGTTATTACGATCACTCAGATCTTTTATGGGCTGGGATTGCTTCTGCTGGTACCGCTTGGGGATATGTTGAACCAACGCCGGTTAATTATTGGACAGATGCTATTGTCCATGATTGCTCTCGTTATTGTGGGAACTGCTCCTACCAGTACCGTTCTATTTGTTGGCATGGCATTGGTGGGACTGCTTGCCGTAGTGACGCAGACGCTTGTGGCGCTTGCGGCAACGATGGCTGCTCCCGCTGAACGAGGACGCGTCGTTGGCATTGTCACAAGCGGAATTGTCATAGGCATTCTGCTTGCCCGATCCATTGCTGGTATTGTAACGGATCTTGCAGGTTGGCGTGCCGTATATCTAGTCTCCGCCGCGCTGCTGCTATTTATCGTTTGTATGTTTGCTAGAGTGCTGTCCCATATGGAGCGTGAAGTCAAATCACTGTCCTATCCTCAGCTGCTCGGATCCGTGATTACGTTGTTTGTACAAGAACGGATGCTGCGTATCCGCTCTGTCCTGGCGCTGCTGATTTTTGCTGATTTCAGCATTTTGTGGACTTCACTCGTACTGCCGCTTAGTGCGCCGCCGCTATCGCTTTCACACAGTGCTATCGGGGCGTTTGGACTAGCGGGTGTTGCCGGAGCTTTAGCGGCAGCACGAGCGGGGAAGCTGGCTGATCGAGGCTATGGACAGAGAACGACGGGCTTTTCTCTGGTTCTACTGCTGCTCTCATGGTTGTTCATCCGCTATACGGAGCAGTCCTTATTCGCATTAATGATTGGCATAGTTCTACTGGACTTGGCGGTGCAAGCCGTACACGTCACGAATCAGACGATGATTCTTCCTTTGCGCGCAGAGGCGCGAAGTCGACTAACTGCCGGATACATGGTGTTCTATTCGATCGGCAGCGCAAGCGGCTCAATTGCTTCAACCCATGTCTATGCACATTATGGCTGGGGAGGCGTATGCTTGCTCGGAGCCTCTGTCAGTGCAGCAGCTCTCCTTTTTTGGACAATAACCAGACGCGTTGGTGCTGCTGCATGAAGGTAAGCTGGCGTCCTATGATCTACAGATTCAGCATCATGAATCGGATTGCTTATCACCTCACTCAACAGAATTGAATAATCACTCGAAATAAAGATGTATACGACGTTAAATAAATGTTCTCAAGCCTACTCGATATGCTGTGAACGATACGATAAGGAGAGATTGTCCGTGGAGATTGGTATTACTTCGTTTGTAGAAACAAAGCCGGATATTCAGACTGGTGAAGTGATCAGTCACGCACAGCGACTGCGCGAAGTCGTAGAGGAAATTGTACTTGCTGATCAGGTGGGACTTGATGTGTTCGGCATAGGGGAGCATCATCGCGAGGACTATGCGGCATCTTCACCTGCAATCGTGTTGGCAGCGGCTGCATCACGAACGTCGGGCATTCGGCTGACGAGTGCGGTGACGGTACTTTCTTCAGCAGATCCAGTGCGCGTATATCAGGATTTTGCTGCGCTTGATGGGATTTCAAATGGACGTGCTGAAATTATGGCGGGCCGGGGTTCCTTTGTCGAATCTTTTCCCCTGTTTGGCTATGATTTGAACGATTATGATGAGTTATTTGAAGAACATTTGGAATTGCTTCTCCACATAAGAGAGTCTGAGAGGGTTACCTGGTCAGGGCGTCATCGGCCAGCGATTCGCAATCAGGGCGTGTATCCGCGTTCGGTTCAAGATCCATTGCCGGTATGGATTGGGAGCGGGGGGAATCAGGAGTCCGCTATCCGTGCAGGTCTGCTAGGGCTGCCGCTGATGCTGGCGATCATTGGTGGAAGTCCGATGAACTTTGCACCGCTTGTGCAGCTGTATAAGAAAGCGGCCGCGCATGCTGGTCATGATGAATCAAGGCTGCAGGTCGGTTCACATTCGATAGGATTTGTTGCAGAGGATACGGTATCAGCAGCTGATATGTATTTCCCGTCTACCCAGGCAGGCATGAATAAACTCGGCAAGGAGCGGGGCTGGGCGTATTATGACCGTTCCAGCTTCGACGCCGCCCGCAGCTTTGAAGGAGCGCTATATGTTGGCGATCCGGACACGGTTGCTCACAAGATCATACACCTTCGCAAGCACATAGGCATTACACGCTTTATGATGTATGTGCCCTTAAGTACGATGCCGCATGACCAAGTAATGAGAGCGATTGAGCTGTTAGGGACGGAGGTTGCGCCACGAGTTCGGGAAGAAATTAGCAAGTGGGAAGCTTAAGCGGGAATTCAAGCGTAATGCAAAGTTGTTATAGATAATAGAACAAGTGCTTCGAAACTACATCTCAGTATGGGAGGAGCTTACATGAATTTTGAAAGTCGGGTATTGCCGGAATTAAGAGCGGCATTAGCACAATTTCCAGGTTTTCAACTAGAGGAGAAATTAGCGTGGAGCAGAAGCTTGTTGTCGAATCCTCCGATTGAGAAGTCAGAGCATGTACATACGACAAGCCAGATGATTCCGGGGGCAGCAGGCGAGATGTTGGCCAAAGTATACGAACCTGCCTCGCGAACGGGCGCCAAGCTTCCAGCCATGCTGTGGATTCATGGAGGAGGCTATGTAATGGGACATCCGGATATGGACGATACCTTGTGCGAACGCTTCGTGCAGGCAGCGAATTGCATCGTTGTATCGGTCGATTACCGACTTGCTCCCGAGCATCCCTACCCAGCTGCAATCGATGATTGTTATGCCGGCCTGATATGGATGACGAATAAAGCCGAATCGTTAGGCATTGATGTAGATCGAGTCGCGATAGCTGGTGCGAGTGGAGGCGGCGGTCTAACCGCAGCGCTTGCCTTAATGGCTCGCGACAAAGGCGGTCCGGCCCTTATCTTCCAAATGCCGCTGTATCCGATGCTCGACAACCGAAATAAGTCGGCATCAAGCTATGAAGTTATGGCCGACAACGCAACCTGGAACCGGACGAATAACGTAGCAGCCTGGAACATGTATTTGGAAGATGCTAGCGACACTCGCGAAGTATCCCCATATGCGGTGCCGTCGAGCGCAGAAAGTTTGGCGGGGCTGCCGCCGACCTATACGTGTATTGGCCAGCTCGATCTGTTCCGAGATGAGACGATTGATTATGTGACTCGACTTGCGGAAGCGGGTGTAGATGTTGAGTTCCATCTGTATCCTGGAAGCTATCATGGCTTCGAAGTGTTCGTCCCCGACGCGGAAGTGAGCCGACGCGCAAGCCAGGGCTATGTGGATGCGATGGCCAAGGCGCTTAATCCTTCAGTCTGCTGATGCACCATACTTGACAGAAATGAATACACATGTAATAGTAAATGAAATGGATATATTTGCCTATCTAATTCAAATGAAAGGGCGATGCAGAGTGATGCGCGTTCATCATTGTTACTGGGATGAGCAATTTCATAGGTCGGCCCTTTTGAACAAGAGGCTGTGTGGAAGCTAACGACTTCCGCACAGCCTCTTTCTTTTGGTAAAGCAAGAAAGGAGAGGGATGGTTGTGGCAGTTAAACATTTGCAACAGAAAGAGCATACGGGGCCAATCACGCTGGACGGAGGACAATTGACACTAGGTCAACTGACTGCGATTGCCTATGGTTACGCTCCAGTGGTCCTCGCGTCCGACGCCGTGCAGCGCGTCACGCGATGCCGTGAAATGGTCGAGGAATTCGTGGATGCGAATAAAGTGGTATACGGGGTGACGACTGGGTTCGGCAAGTTCAGCGATGTCATGATTTCGCCGGAGGATTCGGCAGAATTACAAGCCAACTTAATTCGGAGCCATGCCTGTGCCGTTGGTTCTTCCTTGCCAGAGGCAGCGGTGCGCACGATCATGCTGCTGCGGGCGAACGCCCTCGCGAAGGGCTTCTCCGGCATTCGTCTGGAAACGCTTCAATTGCTCATCGATTGCCTCAACCGGGGCGTTCATCCGGTGATCCCTGAGCAGGGATCACTTGGCGCGAGCGGAGATTTGGCCCCATTGTCGCACTTGGCGCTGGTTCTTATGGGTGAAGGGGAAGCTGTCTATCATGGGACGCGCATGTCCGGTCATGATGCATTGGCATCGGCAGGTCTGAAGCCCGTGCAGCTGCAGGCCAAGGAAGGACTGTCGCTCATCAATGGCACACAGATTATGACAGCAATCGGTGCACTGACTTATGTGCATGCACTGCGGCTTGCCAAGACGGCGGATGCGATCGCGGCTCTGACGGTGGAGTGCTTGCTTGGGATTACGGATGCGTTCGCGGATGAGCTTCAGCGCGTCCGGCCGTATCCAGAGCAGATTGGCGTCGCTGCCAATCTGAGAACACTGCTGAGCGGCAGTCAGTTGACAACGAAGCAAGGCGACATTCGTGTGCAGGATGCCTATTCCCTGCGCTGCTTGCCTCAGGTTCATGGCGCATCGCGACAGGTGCTTGCTTATGTGGAGGATAAGTTGAATGTGGAGATGAACGCAGCAACCGATAATCCACTCTTGTTTTTGGAACAGGGCACAGTCATCTCAGGCGGGAATTTCCATGGACAGCCGATGGCGTTTGCGATGGATTTCTTGAAAATAGGGATGAGCGAGCTAGCCAACATAGCGGAGCGGCGCACGGAGCGGCTAGTCAATCCGGCATTGTCAGGCGGGCTGCCCGCTTTCCTTAGCCATCAGCCTGGTATGGCGTCTGGCATGATGATTCCGCAGTACGTGAGCGCATCGCTCGTCTCGGAGAACAAAGTACTGGCTCATCCGGCGAGCGTCGACTCGATCCCTTCCTCCGCCAATCAGGAGGATCATGTATCGATGGGCACGACGGCTGCTCGCCATGCGGCACAAGTGGTAGACAATGTGTCCAAGGTGCTGGCCATTGAACTGATCTGTGCGGCAGAAGCCGCCGAGTTCCGAGGCGCAGAGAAGCTGGCTCCTTCGACGCGTGCGCTCTTCGACTTGGTGCGCAAGCTTGTACCGCCGGTAACGACGGATCGCTCTTTAAGCAAGGAGATTGAAGCCGTTGCATCTGCGCTTAGCAGAGGGGAGTTCCTTCATGCCGTAGAGGAAGTAGCAGGCCGATTATATTAAGTCGACTACAAGAAGAGAACATCAGGTTTCATATGAAAAGGAGGCGTAACAAGATGAATCAGGTAAAGAGAAGCATTCGTGCACCGCGCGGTAATGAATTGACATGCAAGGGGTGGGTTCAGGAAGCAGCCATGCGCATGCTGATGAACAATTTGGATCCAGAAGTGGCGGAACGACCGGAAGACTTGGTGGTCTATGGCGGGATTGGCAAGGCGGCACGCAACTGGCCTTCCTACGAGGCCATTGTCCGTGAACTGCAGCGGCTGGAGAGCGACGAGACGCTGCTTATTCAATCCGGCAAGCCGGTCGGTGTATTCCGCACACACGAGCGGGCACCCCGCGTGCTCTTGTCGAACTCTGTGCTCGTACCGAATTGGGCGAACTGGGATCACTTCCGTGAGCTCGAACGCAAAGGGCTGATGATGTATGGCCAGATGACTGCGGGAAGCTGGATTTATATTGGGACGCAAGGCATTCTCCAAGGCACATATGAAACGTTCGCTGAAGCTGCTCGTCAGCATGCAGGAGGGTCGCTTCGCGGCACGCTTACATTAACGGCCGGTCTTGGCGGCATGGGTGGTGCCCAGCCTCTTGCTGTGACGATGAACGATGGCGTTGTGATTGCAGTCGAGGCAGATCGTTCTCGGATTGAACGCCGAATTGAAACGCGTTACTGTGATGTATTGGCCGAGACCCTAGATGAAGCATTGGAACTCGCACAGCAAGCAATCAATGAGCAGAGGGCGTTATCGATCGGACTGCTCGGCAACGCGGCCGAGCTGTTCCCTGAATTTGTGTGCCGCGGCATCAAGCCCGACTTCGTAACCGATCAGACTTCTGCTCATGATCCGCTCAACGGTTACATCCCAGCTGGTTACAGCTTAGAGGATGCGGCTGCTCTTCGCGTCCGTGATCCGAAGCATTATATCGAGCTGGCGAAGGCCAGTATGGCGGTTCACGTGCAGGCGATGTTGGACTTGCAGAAGCTCGGATCTGTTGTGTTCGATTACGGCAACAACATTCGCCAAGTGGCATTCGATCAAGGTGTACAAGATGCGTTCGCATTTCCAGGCTTTGTTCCGGCTTATATTCGTCCGCTCTTCTGCGAGGGCAAAGGGCCATTCCGCTGGGCTGCCTTATCGGGCGATCCAGAAGATATTCGCAAGACAGATGAACTCGTATTGAAGCTGTTCCCGGATAATGATCATTTGCGCCGCTGGATTACGATGGCCCAAGAGAGGGTGTCCTTCCAAGGTCTACCGGCCCGTATTTGCTGGCTCGGATATGGAGATCGCGCCAAGTTCGGCTTAGCGATTAATGAGATGGTGAAGTCAGGCGAGCTAAGCGCTCCGATTGTTATTGGCCGCGATCATCTCGACTGCGGCTCCGTTGCTTCCCCGAACCGCGAGACGGAGGCAATGAAGGATGGCTCCGACGCTGTAGGAGACTGGGCAATCTTGAATGCACTTATTAATACATCGGCAGGAGCATCTTGGGTATCTGTCCATCATGGCGGCGGCGTTGGCATGGGATATTCCTTGCATGCCGGTATGGTTGTCGTTGCCGACGGCACGGATGAAGCTGCGGAACGTCTGCGCAGCGTCTTGACGACCGATCCGGGGATGGGAGTCATCCGCCACGTAGACGCAGGATATGATGAAGCGGTTGCGACCGCGGAGCAGCATGGAATCTGTATTCCAATGCGGCAGCAGTCCTGAGAGCACGGAATCTGTATTCCAATGCGTCAACAGTCCTGAGAGCACGGAATCAACATTGCAATGCGCCAGCAGTCCTGACAGCACGGGAAATTGCCGATAGTACGGCGAAGTACCAACGGAATATTTCCTTATCTTAATACACAGCGAGGGAGGTTGCTTTTATTTGGAACAGATTGATTTGCTTCTAATAGGCATAGGATGCTTATACACCCCCGAAGGTAACGGGCCCAGATATGGGGATGAGATGGGACAGATTCGGGAAATTAAGGATGCAGCTGTTGCCATAAATAAAGGAAAGATCGTATTGGTAGGACATAAGGATGAAGTGATGGCTGCCTTGGCAGGAGCAGCTATTCGCGAGACGCTTGACGCCGGAGGCCGCATCGTGACTCCCGGATTAGTCGATCCGCATACGCATCTCGTTCATGGCGGTTCCCGTGAGCACGAGCTATCAATGAAGCGTTTGGGCGTGCCGTATCTAGACATCCTGGCGAAGGGCGGCGGAATTCTAAGCACGGTCAAATCAACTCGGCAATGGAGCGAGCAAGAGCTATACGACAAGGCTTATCGAAGCCTAAATGAAATGCTGCTCCAAGGGGTGACGACGATAGAGGCGAAGAGCGGCTATGGCCTGAATCTGGAGACAGAGCTGAAGCAGTTGCGAGTATCGCGTCGACTTCATGATACGCATCCGGTGGACATCGCCTCTACCTTTATGGGTGCACACGCTGTACCCGAAGAGTATAAAGGACGGACAGAGGAATTCGTGGCCGTAATCATTGAGGAAATGCTCCCGGCCGTTGCAGCAGAAGGATTAGCGGAATTTTGCGACATCTTCTGCGAAGAAGGCGTATTTGACGTGGAGCAATCCCGCGTTATCTTGATGGAGGGCAGACACCATGGGCTCATTCCGAAAATTCATGCGGATGAAATTGTAGCCTTAGGCGGTTCTGAGTTGGCCCAAGAGGTAGGAGCGGTCTCAGCCGAGCATTTGGTGATGACGACTGATCAAGGATTGTCCAGTCTGGCCGCAGGTAACGTGATTCCGGTCTTGCTTCCGGGAACGACCTTCAACCTTGGTCTGTCCCAGCATGCCCGCGCCCGCGATATGATCGACAAGTTCCGGCTGCCTGTCGCACTCTCCACCGATTACAATCCTGGATCTTGTCCAACGGAATCGATCCAGCTCATCATCATGCTGGCATCCTTGAATCTGAAAATGCAGCCTGAAGAGATTTTGACAGCATGCACGTTGAATGCAGCTGCTGCGATCGGACGCGCAGCAGACATCGGCTCTATCGAAGTCGGCAAGCGGGCGGACTTGACCATTTTTGATGCGCCTAACCTAGCTTACTTGCCATATCATTTCGGCATTAATCATACATTCGGTGTAATCAAGAACGGAACGCAGGTCGTGTGGAATCGTACCCTGAAGACGCAAGTAGTGTAAGGAGGAGGTGTGCGATGAATACTTGCATTCCTCATCTGCGTGTAGCGGAAGAAGCTGCCTTCCGTGATTAACCGGAAATGAAGGCAGCCTATTCGGGACGCGGTAGGGTGAAGCGACCGTAATACTGTAATTGCCGACCTTCCATATCTACAAATCATCTAAAAATCGTCAACAAGATGGATGCTGCCTGACGCAAAAGCGGGGCAGTGTCTTTTTTATTTCCATTTCGCTGCCTGACATGAAGTTGAATGGAATAGAAGAAACGAGCCCCATTTTTGCGAGATCACGCAAAAATAATTGCGTCGTTGCATGCAAATCATGCGCTACATACAGATTCGCCAATCTATGGCTTCATGATATTTTTAAAAAGCATTGAAGTTCAATAGATTGGAGTGAATACAGATGACGGTATTTTATCAGAGGCTGAAAAATTTCTTTAATTTACAGGATCCAGACTATGTTGATTTTCTGCGAAAATATGAAGCAAAAGGGAAGAAGCAAATTACATTCTATTTAATGCTTGCTCTCATTCCAGGGGTACTGACTTATATTCTTATCTATTTTTTCCGTGAACCGTTTATGGAATTGACGGGTTTATCTAGTCACAACACGCAGTTTTTCATCTTGGCTATTATGGCATCGGTCTGGCATGTATTTTTTCCATTTGCAATGTTACGATATGCTGATAAGCTCTCCTTTAAAGAATCCCTTCGATATTTAGGCTTTACAAGACTGGATATAAAAGGGCTTATTATTGTGTTTCCAGTAATTGTGATTCTATTTACATTGATCTCCCTTCCCTATATGAGGTTCATTTTTCCGCCTTTGCATGAATATTTAAATAGCCTCCCGTATTTCCACATGGGAGAGTGGCATATTTGGCAGCAAGGATATTATGATTTTCCGTGGTACTTGTTGGTGATTGGGGTGTTCGGGAATTTTGTGGGAGAAGAAATCTATTTTCGTGGTTACTTGCTCAGAAAAGTGGGCTCGCTTAAGTTTGATTGGTTAATTATTGCAGTGTTATTTCAAATTTATCATATGTGGCAAGCGCCGCAGAACTGGGCGTTCATTCCTCTATCCATATTTATTCCCGAAGAGATATTAGTCAAACTCCGGAAAAATATTTATGGTGCCATTTTGCTTCATCTTTTTGTGAATACGATTTGGGGTATCATTACTTTTAAACTAGTTGGAGTGTAAAATGAGTAAAGAATCTATGCTACACGACTAATATTACTAATATTAAATGTCAACCAAGGTGAATGTAATGAAAAATGTAAGGGGCAAACATCAGTATTTCGTATTTCTATCTTTGTTTCTTTTTTTATTCGCTGCATTCTATATTCATTGGCAGTCTTTTGAATACCCATATATAGGCGTTAAATTGGAGAATAAGAATGAAAAATGGTTCGTGACAGGGATTGATCCTGGCGGGAAAGCAGAAGAAATAGGAATCGAACCAGGCGACGAGCTCATAGCCTTGGATGGAAAGAGATTGACCGATTGGCCACACAGCAAGATTATCGATATGAAACAAGTGAAGACGTATACGTTCCTCCATCACGGCACAGAAATACAAGGCAAGGTGGATCAGCGGGATTTTTTTAAACAGATCTTTGCGATTGGAGTTGAATTGATACTCGTCGGAATCGGAAGCTTTACTTACTTCAGGAAGCCTGAATCACATCTGATACGCGATTTTTTCAAAATGAATATTGTGTTGGCGTTCATCATTTTGACGATTTATGCGACTGAATTGATCATAGCGAATGTAATCTTGGCCGCATGCTCGATCTGGATTCCTTACATGATGCTCGACATGTTCCTTCAATTGATTTTTACAAAGGTAAGACTTGTGGTGCAAAGTTTATTTACCTGCGCTAAAGCTGTGCTCGTTGTTTTTGCCCTCTATGCCTCATTCACCATCACGATTGGCAGAATTCCCGATTGGATCAGGGATATTACACTTATTCAATTTATGATTGTTATTGGGATTATATTAGTTTTGGGGAGACTTCATTGGAGTCGTTTTGATCGAATAAGAAAGAACTATTTGTTGATCCTTGTCACTGGAATTTCTCTCAGCTTTCTCCCCTTTTTATTTTTATATGCGATCCCGAATGTAGTGGGATTACGGTACATGTTAGCACCAGAATATGCGATGATTGGGCTTATTCCTTTCTCCTCCACGATTATGTACATTTTGATTAAACAGAGAATGGTTGATATGCAACTTTATATTTCCCGGCTATCTATCCATACGTTGTTTGTTGCCGGACTGTTCTTTGTTTATTTATGCTCGATTTCATTTAAGTGGTCACCTATGATTTATATTTTTTTCTTATTCGCCTATACAGGAAGTTATCAGTGGGCTTTGAAATGGGCTAACGACAAAGTGAACGGTAGAAAGCTATGGCTAGAGAAAGAAAAACTTAAACTCTCGATTCAACTTACGGAGAAGAAGAATAACCGTGATTTAATGATGATGCTGGTGGAGATGATCCAAGAAGTAATCGACGTAGAAGGCATCTGTGTCATATGGAGAGACGGCGTTCAACAACATGCCTATTGCGTAGGTGTATTCGAAGAGCTGGAAGAACAGTTAATCATGGAGGATTGTAGCGAGCTGGATTTAAGGCAAAAATATCATTTTAGTGAAGTGTTACGTGTAGGGGAGAAGGATTATTTATGCCTTGGGCATAAGAGCAATGATACGTTTTTCTCGGCAGAGGAACTTCAGTTTTTAGAAAAAATACATATGGAAGTGTTTCGGCTGTTAAGGAATGCCCAATTACTCTCCAACATGCAAAAAAACTATTTATCGGCAAAAGTTCAAGATGATGATACCAAAGAGGCAGCCAATCCTAACAACAAGATGAATTATGTAATATTGGAGGCACAGGAATCCGAGCGAATACAGACCTCTTACTTTTTACATGATCAAATCTTGCAAAACCTCATTTTTCTTTCCCGTGATTTAGAAGAGCTGTATGATTCCAAAGTGATCAATAAACAGAAAGTGAAGCTCTGGCTTCATTGTATCTATGACTCACAGAGTGAGATTCGCCTGTTATGTGACCGCCTTCATCCGCATATTGTTGATAAAACCGATTTAAAGGACGCTGTGCAATGGCTGATTCGTTCAACGAAGGAGAGAGCGGAGCTTGAAATCGAATTTCAATACAAGCTTTCGCCCGATCTGGTGCTGCAACCGTTAGTGAAAACCAATATTTTTAGAATCATCCGGGAATTGCTTACGAACGCAGTCAAACATGCCAATGCTTCAAAGGTAGTCCTAGCGATTTGGAATACTGGGCGTGTACTTCAATGTAGGGTGCAGGATAATGGAGCAGGATTTGACGTCGCGGAACTGGGCCGACATAACTCTGATCAACGTCACTTTGGTCTTGTATCCATTCATCATCAGGTCACTTATTTGGGCGGTGTAATGAATATTCATTCTTCAATAGGTACAGGCGTAGATGTTCATATTTGTGTGCCAGTAATGGAGGATCATTGCCATGTTGGATAAAATTAAAGTGATGCTGCTGGATGACCATCCTTTAGTCATGGAAGGATTGAAAAACCGAATAAACGAAGAGAATGATATTCATGTAATCGGAACTTTCACGGATCCACGCGAGGGTGTTCAAGAGCTGGATCATGTAAAGCCAGATGTATTCGTTATGGATATTTCAATGCCGCATATGGATGGTTTCGAAGTGGCAAAGCTATGCAAAGAAAAATTCGGACTAGCTATGAAAATTATTATGTTGTCCGGCTACACCTATGAGGAGTTCTACCAAAAAGCGTACGATATTGGTGTCCATGCTTATTTATCCAAACAGGCGACTTACCAGGAAATCATTAATGCGATTAGGCAAAGTGTATTAGGCCATATCCTAATACCGGAGAAAGTTCTAAGCGGTCTAAAGCAAGATCAATTGTCCGCTATGGAGCGGGAAGTGCTTAAACTGATTGCCCAAGAAAAGAGCAATCAAGAGATCGCTGTTATTCTTGCGATGAGCAAGCGAACCGTTGAATATCACATTGCATCTATTATTGATAAGCTTGGAGTTAAGACGCGCATTGGTGCTGTTGTAAAGGGCTACGAATCCGGTTTGCTAATAAATCAAACCAAGTAGAATGGCGGATAAGGCTCGTGATCCATTTGGAATCCCCTGTAATCCCCATGAGCGCGAGGGTAATTATATAGAAGGCAAAATCTCTACGAGAACTATCCAGCCTTATCAAAAGAAAGTCCCCCTCAATGAGGGGGACTTTCATATCAACATGATGTGAGCCGTCTATTAGCCTGCGGCCCATACATCCAATTCAATTTTCAATTCAGGAAGACCTAATCCAGCAACATAGGCAATCGTCATGGAAGGAGAGGGAGCGCCGAATAAGTGATTCCACTCCGCATCGAAATGATCCCAGTCAATTTCTTCCGTCGCCCAAATATTCACTTTCACGACATGATCAGGCGTTAGCTTCTGAGAAGCAAGGAGGGCAACAATGTTGCTCATCGTGTTCGTTACTTGTTCGTTGAAGTCAGTGGGAATGTGATTGTTTGGATCGATTCCAATTTGACCAGAAAAAACATACAGCTCCGCATCTCTGCTAATTTTGGTTACATGGCTGTAGTGTCCAACCGGCTTGGCAATTGATTTAGGATTATATCTGGAAACGATAGGATTGGTTTGTGTCATTAAGTAATATCTCCTTTTAAATGGTTTCGGTTATTTCCTTCAAAATGGACAGACTTATCCCGTCACATTAAATTCTAGAAGAAAACAGCAGTAGAATACCCGATACCGGAGGATAGGTTCTTCAAAGCTCTCTTTTTCATCAGGTACTCACTCCTTCCCATTTAAAAGTTAATCATTTAATGTAAAACACCTAAATTATAGCATCGAATCTGCTTCAATACTAGGGAATGTTCACTTGGTTGGATGACATACTTTCGAATAGCGCCGCAATACGTCATCAGTCTTCATTTTTGCTATCGCGGTGATGGGCTTTAAGAAGAAAATGAAGGGACAATGACTTTATTCATGGATGAAAGTGGTAAGTAGATGCTGCTAGGCAGACAAAATCCCCTCGCTACGATGTATATTCGCCGTGTCCCAACTGGATTTGTGTCATATGGTGAATAGGGAGGAGGGGAACAAAATTGGAAGCCTATCAGAATTGCTTGTACTGTATGAACAAAAAAGTTCGTATCCTGACAATGGACCGCCAAGAATACCGAGGGACGGTTGTTAAGGTAGATTATCAAAATGTCTATTTGCGTCCCGAAGCGAATTATGGAGCTGTAAGAACGTCAGGCTTTTTTCCTTTCGTTAATAACGATATCATAACCTTAAGCTTATTCACATTACTCGCTATTGCATTGATATAACTTGATGGATCCGGAGCTCGGCATTTGCCGGTCGATTTCGTCTCATGACGAGCTTCGGGCTTACATATTCTTTGTTTTGTTTGAGTCTACTCATTTCATAAAAAAGTAAATTTATTCATTGAATCATGTCATATCGCTACCCTAGTGGGCAGCATATTTGAATCGTAAAATGATAGATAGAACGACACCTCAGATTCCTTGCGCTTCAAACTATTTTAGGAGGTCATTAATTGATGAAAAAACAGATCATAGCAGGTATTTTGGGGCTTACTATGGTAGCTGGCCTATCCACGCCAGCGTTTGCAGCAATTGATTTTTTTAATGAGATTGAAAATAACGATACGTTTAAGCGTGCTAATGAGTTTCCTCTAAAAACACATACCATGATCAATGGTAAAGCATCCCGCGATGACGATTACGACTATTTTAAGTTTAAGGCTCCTGAGACTACATTCTATACATTTGACTTTGGCGCTGCTAACATTGAGCTTCCTGTTGAGGGAGCCGAAGTGACCCTGTATGATGCCAATAGAAAGAAAATCACGAGCGGAGAAGTGGACTCGCGCAACGAATTGAAATTTTCTGAAAAGTTGATAAAGGATCAGGAATATTTTATTCGAGTAGAGAACAATTCCAGCAGATTTTATGATTATATTTTAGAAGTTTATAAAAGAAACTGATAGCAACAACATCAAAATGTCGACTCGTTTTCCCGATGAATGATTTATTCATCGGGATTTTTCTTTTAGGTCACGCCCATTGATTAACCAGATAACGGAAAATGATTATCTATGTGTTAATCTTTCGTTAAATTGCCATAATACTTCTTGAATAAAGGTTCGACGTCCGAAAATCGAATATACGCTTCAACAGGCAAATCTGATTTTTCGATATCCTGCGACCAAAGTGCGGAACAGGACTCCACTAGTTCGATCGTGTCTTTACACCAGCTTATATAATGGATTTCTTGTTCCAAACCTCTTCTTATGACCGCTGAGCTCATTAAAATCCGTGAATTCATGACATTACGCTCTCGGATGCTTTCCCAGCGCTCATGAAGAATGCGTTTCATCTTGGCTAACCGCTGTTCCCGCTCCTTTTGATAGGCCTTTAGCTGGAAAATAACCTCCTCTGCGGGAATGTTGTCCATAAAGAAGACTTGCATCAGAAAGGAGTCCTTAAGCTTCGGCGTTTCCGGAGGCGAAAGCAGCCAGGAGATCAGCTCCTGCTTGCCTTTTTCCGTGATGGCGTAGATCTTTTTGTCGGGTTTGCCCGTCTGCGGCTGCATGCGGCTTGTAATGTAATCCTCCTGTTCTAAACGTCCAAGTTCCGGATAGATTTGTGATAAATGTGAATGCCAAAAGATGCTCATAAAATCATCAAATTCCTTTTTGAGATCATAACCAGTCGCTTCCCATTTACTAAGAAAGCCCAAAATTCCAAACTTCAACGACATCGTTTCTACTTCCTTTCTGACATTTTCATATATTAAACCGCCACTGTTTCAATATTCGTTTGCTCTGCGGAGTTCCCTTTACCAAGAGATGGTATAGCCAAAATTCCGGCAATTCCGAGTACAAGCAACATTCCGCTGATCACGAGAACCGTCGTTGTTACTCCCCATATCGAAAGCAACACTCCGGTCAGCAATATACCTGGCAGAGCCGCACTGGTTGAAATCATATGGTACATGCTGAAAACGCGAGTGTAGTTATCCTTCTCCACAATATCCTGAACGTAGGTCACAAATGTAATGTTAAAGCATCCCAGTGCAATTCCCTGCACGAAAAAGAGGGGCAATATCACCAGCCAATTTTGGATTGCATATAAGCTGCCGATGCTGATACAAAGGGTGAAAAGTGGAGGGACAATCAGCCATTTTCTCTCTATCTTTTTATACCATTTTGGAACGAGAGCCGTACCCACAATCATGCCGGAAAGGGAAGCTGTTCCGATAAAGCTTAGATTTTCAACGCCTGAACTTAGCACATCCCTTAAAAAGGAGAGCAGAATCAAATCCACTGAGGAAGCAATGAACATGGCAATCGTCAAAAAAACAAACAACGTGCCGAGCTGGCGGTGACGAGCAATATAAAGGACACCTTCTTTCATCAAAGTCCATTGGCCACGGCGTTCCGGCATTTCCTGTTTCACCTTTGGCTTCATACGCATAATGCACATCAGCGAACATAGGAGAAGAAAGGCTGAAAACAGCAGCAACGAAGCAGGCGAGGATCCGTTTTTGAGCATAAAGGCGGTAAAGATCTGACCTGTTATTTTGACGACCGTATAGCCTCTGAAGCCAGCTATTCGCTGATGGACGTTCTTTTTCGCTAACGATTTGAGGGAGGAGAGACTGACTGGCTGGCATGAAAAATAAACCGACAATGCTTTCTGCAATTAGGAGCGCATATACCCACGGCATCGGGATCATGTTTGAGAGTAAAAAGAACAGGATCATACCGCTCATGCGGACGACATTTGACCATACCATCACATGCTGCAGCGTTTTTCCGGATATCCAGGCTCCGGCAGGTAGGGCTAGCAGCACAATAGGGAGATAGTATGCCACATAGAAAAACGTAAAGGATTCTGTTCCGCTCGACTTGATTTCAATCCATTTGAGTAGCGAGAAAAAGAGTATGGAGTCCGCAAAAACGCTCAGGACTCTTCCAGCAAATAATTGCGGTCTTCAATAGGCTTGCATTCCCTACTATTTTTTGTGTGCCTTTCTAATTATACTTACATGTGTACATGGTAACGAACGCTGTATAGTTGATTAACACATTGTTTAGGGGGAGCAGTATTGAAATCACCGCTTATGTCTTATGCGACTTTATTTCTCGGGGTTTTGGCATTATCGACTTCAGCTATCTTCGTGAAGTTAGCAGATGCGCCGGCTGGCATTACGGCGTTTTATCGGATGTTTTTTGCAGCGGTTATGCTGCTGCCGTTTCTTCTCGCGGACAAAGAGCGCATGCGAGAAATACGTTCATTGTCGAAGAAGCAATGGGGGTATGGACTGCTGTCGGGCTTATTTCTAGCCACGCACTATGTGCTCTGGTTTGAGTCATTGAATTACACGTCAGTCGCAAGCTCAACGGTGATCGTGACCTTGCAGCCGCTCTTTTCCATGGCGGGAGGCTACTTTTTGTTTAAAGAACGCTTCCGTATGGGGGCCATACTCGGTTGTATCGTAGCGATTGCAGGAAGCTTCGTCATCGGGTGGCAGGACTTCCAGATTAGCGGGCAGGCGCTGTTCGGCGATATTCTAGCCTTTATTGCGGCAGGAGTCATTACGGCTTACTTCTTTGTTGGCCAGCATGTTCGCAAACAGTTGTCGCTCGTTCCTTATTCCATTATCGGCTATGCAAGTAGTGCGCTCTTGTTAAGTCTCTTTTCCTTCAGTCAGCAAACATCCTTCTTCGATTATTCTGCTAACACATGGTGGTCCTTTATCGGACTCGCCTTCATCGCCACGATTTTAGGTCAGACGTTATTCAATTGGCTGTTGAAATGGCTCAGTACGTCAGTCATTTCTATGAGTATACTCGGGGAGACGGTCGGGACGTGCATCCTTGCTTATTTCATTTTGGATGAGGTTATTACGGTACAGCAAGGCATTGGTATTGCACTCATTTTGATTGGACTTGCCATGTTCTTACTGCAGCAACGACAGGTGACCGAGCAGCAGATAAATCGTAAGGAAATTGGGACATAGATAGATTGGCATTACAAATATGAATTAAAAACTGCTGTAGAGTGTTCACAACTCTGTCAGGTGAACACAAAATAAAAAACAAGTCAGACATTGTTTGCAAACGAGATGACACTTCTTATTGGAATCGGACTTCCGTTTGAAGCTAAAAACAGCTTTACTCGTAGTACATATTAAGGCGAGGCGGTCAACGAGGGATTTCTTAACTAAGAGCATATTAATAAGGAGCTGCGGTTAAGCAGCTCCTTATTTTTTACTTCACAGTATATTCATTTACTTCAAACGATAAAATCTTATCGTAGATTACATAATCCTTACGGCTGGTAAAAGGGCCTTTATTATTGTTATGTTTATTGATGGCATAAGATGTTGTGCCTACGCCGGCGTTTTTGTTCTCATACCAGGAGATAAAGGAGTTGACTTCTCCCATAGAAAGATCGAATTCTTTTTCTAGTCCAGTCGTCATTGTAACTGTAAGGATGGCACGATTACCTTTAGGTTGTTCTGGATTAGTCGGCTCAGTAGGTTCAGTAGGTTCAGTAGGTTCAGTAGGTTCTGTTGGTTCTGTTGGTTCTTCACTAGTTCCAGGATAATAAACTTCAACTTTATTAATGGAAGTAGTGGTTTCGCCGGCTATTGCAAAAATCGCATTATTAAAGGATACTACACCTGCTCTTCTTGTAGTCGGCATGTCTAATTTTTTTGTCCATTCATTTTTTACCGGGTCAAATTCATAGACAGAGTTTATTTTTGTTCTACCATCAGGTTTGCCGCCTCCAACCCCATAAATCTTTCCGTTAAGCTCTGTCGTCCCAATATATATGGCGGTTTCCGGATAAGGTACTCCATTTTCCCAGGTATCTGTTTGAGGATCGTAGATTTCAACTATACTTTGGGAATTTGAATTAGCTGAATTTTCCCCACCGATTGCATAAATTTTTCCGTTTAATGTAGTGAGGCCAATACCGGATCTAGAAGAAGGCATTTTCGCCTTCGCAGCCCAACTGTTGGTTTCCGGATTGTATTCATACACGGTGTTGGAGTTTGAACCACTAGGGTTATATCCCCCTATAACATAAACTTTATTATTAATTGCAATTCCTGAAGTGTAACTTCTTGTTTCGGGCAATCTTGTTTTGCTGGACCATTTGTCCGTTTTTGGGTCATATGCTTCAACTACATTAGAGTATCCGCTTCGATCCTTTCCTCCCATTACGTAAATGATATCGTTCACGACAGCTATTGCCGCTCCGACTCTTGCTGTAGGCATGGGGGCTTTTTCGATCCATGAGTCATTAGTTGGATCATAGGCATATACATTGTTGGCAAAACTGGAGTATCCGGAGGGAGAACCCCCGATTACATAAATGGTGTTATTGGCTAACGCTACATGGGGATAGCTTCTCGACACTGGAAAATCATTTTTTTGTTCCCATTTTTCCACGCCAGTGGAGGCGTATGCGCTTGGAATGAAACATAATAGTAAAAGTAGCGACAATAAAGCCGATAAGACAGGTTTCTTCATAATCTTCTCCTTTAAATTCAGTCTGTTAACGATTATATAAAGTTGGAATATGATTGTCTATATATATGTACATATGAAAAAATGCAAAAAAATGCTAAGTATATACTAGAAAAGTGGAAACATTACATATAAGGTGATTAATTCCATTGGCTGTGCTTCGAGTGGAGTTCATCTACCTTGTTGTAAAAATATACATAATATGGTGACAGTGGAGTTACTTGCTTCAAACATCGCAGTCTTGATGCCGACTCAATTTCGTTGAGATCTCCGTTGCCCAATTAGCCATCTAGAAGAGAATCACGTTTACTGTTAAAGAAGCAAGTAATGGGGATCTTTATTCCGCTCAAACGTGGTGATCCTTTACTGGACTAGCCTTCATCGCAACGATTTTAGGTCAGACGTTATTCAATTGGCTGTTGAAATGGCTCAGTACGTCGGTCATTTCCATGAGTATACTCGGGGAGACGGTCGGAACGTGCATCCTTGCTTATTTCATTTTGGATGAGGTTATCACGGTACAGCAAGGCATTGGCATTGCACTCATTTTGATTGGACTTGCTGTGTTCTTATTGCAGCAACGGCAGGTAACCGAGCAGCAGACAAATCGTAAGGAAATTGGGGCATAGATAGAATGGAGTGTGAATTATCAATTGTAAATGCTGTAGGGACAAAAAAACTGCATCTCCCATGTTAGATAATGTCTAACAAAGGGATGCAGTTTTTTATAGTGGTACTATATCAGACTATGATGCATGGCTAAAGTTTGATTTATCTGAGAATAATGGATGCTCCCTTACCTGCCGTCACGGGGGTACGGGAGCAAAGGAATGCTCAAAAGCGTCTACTCATCTTCAGTGCCTGGTAACGGTTGACCTGCTTGGAGCAATAGCTTGCTGGCATCTTCTTTGGATAGATTCGTAATGTCGTATTTCTTGCCTGTCTTGTTTTCCAGTTGCCGAATTGCGGCAAGCTGAGTATGTGTAGCCGGCTGTTCACTGATGAGGCGTTCGATATTGCCTGAAGCGATCTTTTTTGCCAGCACCGGATCATCTAATGCGTTAAGCAGCATGTACATGGCTTGAATTGCGTTTTCTTCGCTCGTGAGGCCGTAACCTGAATCCGTGCTTAGCAAAAAGCGATCCGGAAACTCCTTGATGATAGGAACGAAATCCTCCAGCTTATAGGCACTGGACGGGTTAAATGCCGTAAAGCCCGCAAAAAAATCCGCGTAGACATTCGGGTGTTCGCTTAGCAGTGAGCGTATATTTTCGGGAGAATTGTAGGCATTTGCATGCCCAAAGATAAATATAGTATCTGGGTATTTCTTGGCCGCTTCCTCCAGTTTCAGCATAGGGATGCCTTCGGGAGGATCAATATGCATTAATATAGGAGCCTTGTACTCGGCACATAATGCATAGAGGGCAGGCAAAATTCCATCCATTGGATGCTCTGTCTTCCATATGGAATGTGCGAGTGCTTCCGAGTATGTAGATGCGATCGCAAGCTCTCCTAATCCGAAAAAGCCCTGCTCTAGATAATCTTTTGCCGCCTTCAACCCAGATGGCTCTAATAAATGAATGCCTGAGGCGAAAGGGATGAACCGTTCAGGATGCTGCTGATAGGCCTTCCATGTGATTTTATCTGTTCCGACAGCACTTGGTTCGGATACGTTTCCAAATAGTACGATACGATCCACGCCGTATTTATCCCACATCATATCTAGCTTCCAATCGTATGCCCGATTTGATGCGCTATGATTGTGAGCGTCTATTAGTTTTATATCTTTATATTGTTGCGCCCAATCTTCTAATGTCTTGGTCGGTGGTACAGAAGCTGCCTCTTTTATATCGTCTTGAGGGGCACTTGAAATGGTGGCTGGTTTTTCCTGCTGTGTAGACCCATACATGAATAAAGCTGCTAAGATCAGAACGAGTATTGCAAAAAGTAATGCCATGCGAATTTTGGTTTGCTTGGTCATGCTGATCCTCCCTGTACGTTGATCCCTTATCTAATAGCTCTCTTTTGTAGAACAGTGCCTATGAGAAAGTTACTTTTTTATTGCTTGCTATCTGGATGGCGACTCACTTGACTCTAGGATAACACTTTGTACTTTGTCTTTAGTGTTCAGCTTATCACACTTAGCAGGAAAGGAAGATGTTCAATCGGTTTGTGCCGAAGGGGAGACGCGCATGTATATTGATATTGGGCTATCACGCAATGGAAGGGATCGCATATGAGAGGGTCCAGTTGACTTTAACAGGGTAGGGAAATATCTTAAGAATATAACAGATCATTATGGACGGAAGCGGTTTTTATAAATGAAAGGTGGTATGTTTATGCGAATCAAATGGTTCGGGCAATCGGCTTTTTTATTGACTTCGCAGGCAGGAACAAGGATTTTGATTGATCCATACGGACGTCTGCTTCGTTATCGAATGCCTGAGGTAGAAGCGGATATTGTTCTGGTTACGCATGAACATCGCGATCATAATCAGATTCAGGTAGCGGTTGGCGATTACTTGCTTGTGAATGAGCCGAAGGAATACAACTATGGTGACGGTGAGGTGCTGATCAGCGGCTTTAAGACCTTTCATGATAAAGTGAACGGTGCGAAAAAGGGTGATAATATTGTTTTCCGCATCCAAGTCGATGGCCTGACTATCTGTCATTGTGGGGATCTGGGTCATCTATTGTCTGAAGAGCAAAGCCAAGCAATCGGCAAGGTAGACATTCTTATGGCTCCGGTAGGCGGAAGAATGACCATTAACGGAGATGAAGCGGCTCAACTGATGCATCAATTGCGGGCAACGATAACCATTCCGATGCATTACCGTACGAAGGCGCTCCGTCCGCTAGGATTTCTGATTTTTGATAAGGTAGATAAATTTCTCGCAGCATCCGGTCAGCAGGTTAGAAGCTATAAAGAGCTGGATATTACACAAGACAGTTTGTCTCAAGCCGCGGGCGTAGCCATCATGCAATATTGAGGGCAGTGGAGTATGAACGAAATTGACGGTAATGTAGAAATGACACAATTATCATTTTGCTAGAAAGTACCAAGCACATCCGTTATAATCGTCTCAGATTATTAGCACATCGGAGGTGCTCTACTTGCTAGAGGAAAACCGAGATCACTCTCATGTACGTAAGAATATACATTGGGCCGACCTGCGGGCGGATTGCGAGAATTGCTTGCAAATTCGAAGGAGAGACGGAAGAATTACCGCGGAGCCGATCTCATGGGTGCGAAATTAAAAGCAGCTGATCTCAGAGGGGCTGATTTAAGAGGAGCCTATCTGATCGCGGCTGACTTGCAGCATGCGAATTTGCGCGCAGTCGACCTCATCGGAGCGGACTTGCGCGATGCAGATATTCGCGGCGCGGATTTGAGAGACAGTATTTTTCTGACTCAGGTACAGATTAACGCAGCGAAGGGAGATTCGCATACTCAACTGCCGGGAAGGCTGTCTCGACCGGCCCATTGGACAGCATAGCCAGCAGAAGGCAGGCTGGAGAAAGAAAATTATGGTTGTGGAATATATGAATCTTCCGTATTATGGTGTATAGTGCTTCTTTTGATGATACGGAGGGTATTGGTTTGTTACTTTACTATTGATATTGTCGATCTACCTCAGAACAATTACATGAGGAGATGATCGAATATGATATACAAGCACTCAGTCGACGGGATTACAGATGAAATGCTGGAAGGCTTTTTTGTAGATTGGCCGAATCCGCCAAGCCCGGAAACTCACCTGCGGTTATTGAAGAACAGCAGCAAAGTGGTTCTGGCGATGGATGAACAAACGGGTCAGGTCGTAGGATTTATCACGGCGATAAGTGACGGTGTACTGTCTGCCTATATTCCACTGCTTGAAGTGCTGCCAGCATATAAAGGCAAGGGGATCGGCAAAGAATTAGTCAGTCAAATGATGAAAGCGTTGGATGACATCTATATGATTGATTTATGCTGCGACGATGACCTGGTTCCCTATTATGAACATTTCGGCATGATGAAGGCGAACGGAATGATATTCCGAAATTATCGCATGCAAGCTGGGAAGCAGAAGGAAATAGAGGCGAGGTAAATAAAAACGCTAACGCTTGGGCAGATGCCCAAGCGTTTTTTGCATAAGAAGGTCTACCAGCGCCTTAGAACTGAACTGAAAAGCCACGGAATTGGTGAACGCCAGTTCCGAAGCGGACAAGATCCTTCTCAAGCAGCTCTGCAGCCGCTTCTTTCAACGCACCTAATAATTCGGGCTCCAGCCCAAGCCGATTATGGGAGCCGAATACTTGTACAATACCCTCAATCCCCGAAATTTTCTGCCAGGAGGCCACAAGGTCTTCTGGACTCGTCGTAGGATAGAATGCATAGATCGGTGTTTCATCGTACAGCAGATCGCCAGTAAATAAGTAGCCTCTGCTTGTATCGTGCACGGCGATATGTCCGGGGGAATGGCCGGGCGTATGATAAACGAAGAGTTTACGATTCCCTAAATCGATGGTATCTCCATCTTGCAGCAGACCAGTTGGCTTGCCTTGATAGGGAGTATAGGCAACAGGATCGAAGGTAGGCGGTAAGGGTCTCGTAATATCACGCGACACATCTTTGCGAATCTGCTCAATCGGCAATCCCTTAATGCCATTAATGAGCCAATCTTCTTCCAGTTCGTGGACGTAAATCCGCTCGAACTTGCCATGGCTGCCAATATGATCCCAGTGAACATGGGTGGTAAGCACCGTGATGGGCAGACTAGTTAGTTGTCTAGTCATTCGCGTAATATCATCGATACCAAGGCCTGTGTCGATGAGAGCGGCTCGTTCACTGCCGATGAGCAGATAAGAATGAACTCTCTCCCAATGGCCGTATTCGCTAATTGCAAACGTGGAGTCGTCAAGCTTCGAGACGGTGAACCAGGGATCGTCTATAACAATAGGATATTTTGTTGCGTGCTGCTCACGATTAGCTGTGTTAGATTGCATGCGGTATCCCTCCAGGAAGTGAAGAATGTAATCATTGAATGGCAATATCTTCGCTGTCATCTTGAAAGGCGATTAAGGACAAATAGTAGCTTTTCTGTTCTTGCGTTTCTTCTGTTTGCTTAGCATGTTGTTTACGCTCATCCTGCTTGCAATTTTGATCCTTATTTCCTTCATTTATCCCATTATTCTGATTTTTCTCTTGCTTCACACTCTTCTCATGCTCGTCATACTTCTCATGCTTCGTAAAATGCTTATCCAGCAGCAGTTTGAACTCCTCAACGAAGTTGTGGAAATTCTTCTCGGATGCCTGCAGCTGATAGGTGGCGGCAATGTTTTTGCGCTGATCCAGATTGCTGCTGTCCAAGGCGAACGATTCCGCTGGTGCGCGTTCAACTTTAGTCCGAGTGACCTCGACGGTCTCCATGAACACTTGTCGTGACGTCTCGATCAGATCCATGCTCGGAAGAAGATGATCTTCGGGGATGAAGCGGCTTGCAACGGCTCGATAATACTTCTGAACGATGCCGTTTTTTTCTTCTTTGCGTACAACATGGATCACTTGATGCTTCTCTAGTTCCTTCAAATGAAAGTAAATATTATTCCGCGTAATACCCAGCATTTCGGCAAGCTGCTGCCCGGTATACTCTTGCTTGACAAGGTTCATAAGCATCTTCGTCCGGAGCGGATCGGCAATTGCTTTTAGCTGCTCATGAGTCTGAATTTTATAGACGCTAGTCACAGTCATCGAAACACCTCACTAGAATTTACCGGTAAAATATAATTTACTGTTCAGTGTGTTTATATTAACACGAATTACACAATTGGACAATCATTCTATTTTGGATGTGAGAAACTATGATTTAGGAATAGAGAAATAGAGGAATTGAGACACATGGTGCGTAACTAGGATCAGCTCTAAAGCAAAATACTTCTGCAGACGGAGTGAAGTAGCTAAGGGTGCATGATACACTCCTTCCAGTATAGAGGAATGGAGGATGATGGATGAAAGTGCAGAGTGCGGCTCGCTCATGGGCCTTTGGGATAATGGCATTTCTGGCAATCATGGTCGGAATTTATGCTTTAGCGATGTATGCTATACCATCTCATATCCAAGAAGCTCCGCTTGTAAAAGGCAAAGGGGAATTGCCGACGTTGTGGTATCCAGTATTGTGGGCGCACGCCATATCTTCAGGACTTGCTATTACTATCGGATGGCTTCAATTCATCAAGCGATTACGAGTACAAAAGCCTAATCTACACCGCGCAATCGGCTATGTGTATGCGTGCCTGATTGCGATTGGGGGGATTACAGGGCTCTATTTATCCTGGTACGCGGATGGCGGTTGGCTCGCCGCAACAGGCTTCGGAGTACTGTCTACTTTATGGATGTATACTCTGTATCAAGGGATAGTCCGCATTGTTGTCGCTCGCGACTTAGCCGGACATGGTCGCTGGATGATTCGCAACTATGCGCTTACATGTGCGGCAATTACTCTGCGCCTGTATATGCCGCTGGCAGCGATACTCTTCGGGCTTTCAGATCCCAATGACACATTTGCAGTGATCGCTTGGCTATGCTGGGTGCCAAATCTGTTGGTTGCAGAGAGTTTGGTCGCGCGCCGTCCATCAGTAGGTAGTAGAAAGTCATACATACAATAGCGGTTTGTTTACCTAAACAGTGTGAACGCGGATGCTGATACAATATACCGCCTCTACGCTGTTTTTTGCTTTTTTGATACACTTGGGACATATGTCCTTCCCCCAAGCCATGGGTCTGATTTTAAATAATAGTGAAATTGAATTCATGTCTAGAGGAGCGGGAATGATGGCGGGAATCCTATTTGCATTGTTAGGCGGAGCGTTCATAACGCTGCAAGGCGTGGCGAACTCCCATATCAGTCAACATATTGGCACATGGCAAGCAGCAACGATTACCCAGTTCACGGGATTAGTACTGGCCTTTATCCTTCTGCTGCTCGTCCGTGATGGACAATGGAGAAGAGTCAAGCAAGTGAAGCCGATATATCTGGCTGGAGGTGCCTTGGCAGCAATTATCATATCGAGCAATATCACAGCCATTCATCAGATTGGAGTGACTCTGACGATTGCAATGGTGTTAATTGCCCAGCTAAGTGTAACCTTCATCATCGACAGTAGAGGATGGTTCGGTGTAGCGAAGCAGAAGATGAAGCTGGCGCAGTTCATCGGCATTGGGATGATGATCGCCGGAGTGATTATATTGAAGATGTAATTTTGCGGCAGAGGTGAAGGTGCGCTATGAAAGAGATTAAGGATCGTGAACAACTCGCTCATTATTTGGAGATTCATCAGATTACATCGATATTTAATGAGGACATAATGCCGCATTTGGCGCTTTACAGCTATGAGCAAGGCGAACTTATCTGTTCGCAGGGCGATCCTGCGGAGTACTTTTACGTTCTTGTGAAAGGGAAGGTCAAAGTATATAACACCTCGGCAGAAGGCAAGGCGCTGATTGTATCGTTTAAAACGGCGCTAGAGGCGATTGGTGATATTGAATATGTGCAGGGGATCGACTTTATGAATTCAGTTGAGGCTGTATCGCCTGTGCATTTGATCGGCGTCCACTATCGATGGCTTCATCAATATGGGAAGCATGATCCGCCTCTGCTTCAATTTATGCTCAACATGATTACGACGAAGTTTTGCATGAAATCAGATTCCTTGAGCTTTAATTTGATGTATCCGGTGGAGGCGCGCTTGGCGAGTTATCTCTTGTCGATATCGTATGATGAATCGGATCCGCGATTTAATGGACAGCTTAATGCGGTGAGTTTGCGGGATGTAGCCAACTTTATTGGCACCAGCTACAGACATTTGAATCGAGTTATTCATAAGTTCTGTGAAGAAGGCTTGGTCGAGCGCAGTCGAGGGTTTATTTCCGTGAAGGATCGGGAGCGATTGCGTACTCTGGCAGGCCATAATATATATGAAAGGTGAGAGGGGACGCTTATGATTGCAGGCTTAGTATTGGCGCTCATCGCTGGCTCGCTTGTTGGTGTGCAGAATGTGTTCAACAGTAAAGTAAATGAAGGCGTGGGAACGTGGACGACTACAGCAATCGTGCTGGGCATGGGATTCCTAGCGTCACTCACCATTGGCCTCTTAGTGGAAGGAAAGCAGCTATTTGATTTGCCTAATATGAAGACATGGTACTGGTTCAGCGGCATCATCGGGGTCGGTGTCGTGCTTAGTGTGGTACAGGGAGTGAAGCGGCTTGGCCCGACGTTTGCCATCTCGATTGTGATGGCGTCCCAGATTAGTTTTGCGCTGTTGTTCGACTCTTTGGGGTTGCTTGGCCTCGATCAGGTTCCTTTTACGGGAAAACAAGCAATCGGGGTTTTGATCATTATTGGCGGCGTTATTGTATTTAAGACGGGGAAAAGAGTAGAACCGCTGTAGATTCCCTATCTACTTCGTTTTTTTTAGATACGCGCTGGATACGATGCTGGATGTAGAAGATGGATTTCAGTGGAATGATTTCTATAAGAAGATAGACGGAAATGTGATGGCAACGGTCACTGAACCGCTTGTTGTGTTGAAGTAGCGGGTTGATGGTTTCTCTGGGGTGATGAAGGGGCTGGCTTAGTGCTAGTTCGTTCTGGATTTTTGTTGAAAAGGAAGGAGGGCCTCACCATCCACTTTGCCGTGGATGGTGAGGCCCTTTTGTGCGTGAAAGGTTATTGTAGATTGAAGGTTGAAGATTGAAGGTAGGATACCCCTTCACTTTCGCTACTACCAATTCGATCCGCCGGAAGAATTCTTATTGTCGCCTCCCCAGCTAGACCCGCCCGAGCTATTGGAGTTGTTCGAGCTGGATCCGCCCGAGTTGTTGCTATTCGAGTTGGAATTATAGCTGGTCGATCTACTGGTTTGCTCTCGGCGTCTTTCCTCTTCGCGTCTGCGTTCCTCTGCTCGGCGAGCCTCTTGGCGTCTTCGCTCCTCCGCCCGGCGGGCTTCTTCTCGGCGCCGTTCCTCTGCTATCACAGCATCATAGGCGGCATTCATAGCGCTAATAATGCCTGCCACCGCAGCAGCTTCCTGACTGGCGCGTTCGTATTCGCCGCGGTACATATAGTCATTCGCAGAGGACATGATCTGCGAATATTGGGAGTCAAAGTGAGATAATCTTACTTTTCGGTTTGTACGATGATACGTGGAACGATACCGTGCTTCCATGTCGTTCATCGTGCGTTCTGCATCGCGCTTCACAATGGCAGTTCGCTCGACATCTTGCAAGTAGGCTTCCGCTTCGCGTGCATATTGCGAGCTTAGCTCTGATTGTAAGTCAATGTCATAAGGAGGCTGGGCGAGCAACTGCTTCAGTCCGGAGTCCAGCTTCATCAAAGATTCTTCCGCATATCGCCATGCTTGCACGAGACGATTGCGCTTAATAACATCTTGGGCGCGGGTGTAAGCTTGTTCACCGCTCTTCATCTGTCTGTTGATTAGTTCGAGCGCCTGATCCAATTTCATGACAAGTTCTTCATATTGCCTTTGATTGCGATCTTGATCCTGCCAAGCTTGCAGTATGCCATCAAGTTCCTGACGAGCCATCTCGTATTCCTGCACTTCTTCCGAAGAGAGGGAACGCACATTGTCCAGTCTGGAACGCATGTTGGCAATGACGGAAAGCCCGTTATGATACAGTTCCCAAGCATGATCCCAGTAGTTGGAACGGTAGGTATGGCTAATTCGCTGGTGCAGCCCATTCATGTGCCGCTCTTCTTCTGGCAGGTTGGAATATCTATTCGCGATGGCTTGGATGTCCTCCGCATTTTTCAGCTTCAAATCTGCCAGCCGCTGTGTCATATGTACAGCATCCGTCAGGTGCTGGCCTCTGCGTTCTGCCAATTGCACAGCTTCCGAAATCTTGCCGCTTCGCAGTTGTTCCAGCATCCGTTCATTCGTGTCTCTAGCTTGCTCCAGACAACCGTAAGGATCGATGCGGATTAGCTTGAGTCTATGTTCTTGTACGATGCTTTCGAAGCGGGCGCGACTGCTGGCTACCTCATTCGGAAATTGCTGGTACAGATTGGCGTAATGAGCGATGGACGCAATATCCTGCGCCAATTGCTCGATCTCTACCTTGGAGGTGTCCATGATGGCATTGGCGCCCATCGGATCGAAGGTATCCATATCATCCACGGTTTGCACACGGCTGACGAGCGTATGGTAGCGTTGGTCGATTGCTTCAAGCGTCCAACCGCGTGTACTGATTTCTTGGCGATATTCGTATTCGAGCTGCTGAAGACGCGCTCGCGCTTCACGAATGCTGTCTACGAGCTGGCGCTCCGTGACCTCGATTTGTTCAATTTGCTTCGTTAGCTCTGCTGCTTTTTTTTCTCGCGTTTGCCGCACGTTGTCTGCCGCATCGAGCTGGCTTTTGAATTTCGGCAGCAGCGTGTGGGCGAAGCTGATCTGCTTCATTTCCTTCAAGCTGGACTCCAGCGCAATGATGGATGCCGTTAATTGCTGCTCGATAGCCGCAGCTTGCTGCTGCGTCGCGCCTTGATACAGCTCAGTGTAGTGGTGCACACGCTCGAGCGCTTGACTGACAGTGGCCATAACGGCAGGAATTTGGGTACGAATTTTGCGCAACCGCTGAAGCTGCCACATCCATGCAACTAGCATGATGCACAATGCAGCTAAGCCTGCTGCGATACCGACCCTAGGCCACGGAATGCTATTCCAGAAAAGGACGAGCGCACTTGGACCTTCCGGTTCCTTCGGCACAGTTACGGGCTGACTTTCGTTCTCCGATGCGGGCTTCGATTGTTTGTTGCCGGATGGGAGATCCTTAGCAGGCTTCTCCGGCGTTGGTACAATCGGCACAGGCTTCAATTGTTTGGTCGCTTCCATAAGCGTTATAGTGGCCCTAGCGAAATTGCCCTCTTTCGCCTTCGGAATAAAATGTTTGTCAACGAATGCGCTGAGCTTAGAGCGAGACGAGTCATCATTGGGCAGTGCGTCGATCTTCTCTTGCAAAGCCGGATTGTTGAAGTTCATCTCTACGCGCCGATCTTCCTTAGACAATAGGATGAGGATGTCATCCGCTGTCAACTTCCATTTGTGATATACTTCGGTTGCATATTCTGCTGCATCCTGGCCATCCAAACGATTGATAGTCAGGAGATAGAACGTATAGGGCTTCCCCTTGGCAGCTCGCTCGATATAGGGAATCGATTCTTTAGGAATCATCTTGGCTATATCGCGCACTATGCCCGATTTGCTCGGAATAGCGTCTGCCTGAACAATTCCCGGATGAAGCAACATGACAATCATCATGATGGCGGACAGCCATCGTATTGCATTCTTCACGGTGATCCTCCGTTTCCAGTCGTGTGTTATGTTATTGGTGCCTATTTCCTATTACGTATTACGTTTGATACCAGTATAAGGTGCAGTCGGAAGCGGGAAAAGAACTTTTCTTACAGGGATTGTCATGGTGAGTTGTAGAAGTACGAAGGACGAGCAGCTAGGAAAAGTGCAGCCAGCAGGGCTGGATGAGAGCATTTAGGAGTGTAGCCTATATCCAGTACAACAGATGCACGCACGTGAAAATAGAGGGAATTTCACACAAGTCGTGCAGATGTAGAGCAGCTTGCAGAGTTGATGGATATGAAAATAAAATAGAAAGTACAGCCTGTAGAGCAGGCTATAACATAGATAGGTGGAGATAAGATGCGCATATATCGAACATTATTATTTGACGTTGATGATACATTGCTTGATTTCAAGGCAGCGGAGAAGCTGGCGCTGCGTTTGTTGTTCGAAGGACAGCAGATCGAGCTGACAGAAGAAATGGAAGCCCATTATAAACAGATGAATCAGGGATTGTGGAGGGCGTATGAAGAGGGAAAGATCAATCGCGACGAGGTGGTGAACACTCGATTCTCTCTACTTTTGAAGGAATATGGGCATGAAGTGGACGGTGTTCTGTTGGAGCAAAAATATCGAGGCTATTTGGAACAGGGACATCAGCTCATTGACGGGGCTATGGAAGTAATTACGAAACTGCACGGCGCGTATGATCTGCATATTGTGACGAATGGCGTGTCTAAGACACAGGATCGAAGGCTGCGTGATTCTGGTCTGCATCCGATGTTTACGAGTATTTTCGTATCGGAGGATACAGGGTACCAGAAGCCGATGAAGGAATTCTTTGATTTTGTGTTCGCGCGCATTCCTAATATTGACCCGCAGCTGGCATTGATTATTGGGGATTCGTTAAGCTCAGATATGAAGGGCGGCCAGCTGGCAGGTCTGGATACCTGTTGGTTCAATCCCGAAGGGAAAGCGAATGAAACGGATATTGTTCCAACCTATGAAATTCGTTCGCTTCAGGAGCTGTATCAGTTATTAGGATTGAAGTGAGGGTATTGGAATAAATGAATGTCTAGAAACGCAATAGACTTGTTATAATACTAGTAATAAAGAGGGAAAAGGTAGGTGATAGGTGTGGATCTTACTTTGATAGATGAGTTAAAGAATAGATTGGATTCGCTGCGACCACTACCTGCCGAAGCCGTTCGGAATTTAGAGGAAGTATACCGTGTTGAATGGACGTATAACTCGAATGCGATTGAAGGAAATACACTGACGCTGCTTGAAACGAAGCTTGTGCTCGAACAGGGGTTAACGATCGGTGGGAAAAAGCTTCGGGAGCACTTTGAAGTTATTAACCACGCTGAAGCGATTGCCTACATTCAAGAGCTCATTCGTCAGGATCAGGAGCTAACTGGGTATGTGGTGAAATCAATTCATCATCTTGTTCTTAAAAATATTGCGGACGACGCAGGACGATATCGAATGGTCAATGTCCGCATATCAGGTTCACAGCATGTTCCGCCCCATTATACGGTTGTTCCTGAGAAGATGGAAGAGCTCATGAAATGGTACGAGAATCAACAAGGATTGATGCATCCAGTGATGCTGGCTGCGGAATTCCATTTTAGATTTGTATTTATTCATCCTTTCTCAGATGGAAACGGTCGAACTGCAAGACTCCTTATGAATCTAATTCTGATGAAGCACGGATATCCTCCTGCCATTGTGAAGGCGGCGGATGCTGTCAGAATGCGATATTATGAGACGTTGGAGGAAGCAAGCGTCCAAGGTCAATTGGAGCCTCTTATTCAATTGATTATGGAGTGTGTTGCAGATAGTCTCCAGGCATATTTATTCGCTGTGGAATAATAAAAAACGAGGCTGTCTTGCGGTCATGTTAATCATGACCGCAAGACAGCCTCGTTCTATGTTCGGATGCTATTGTATTGTACGGCGCTTGTGTTACTTCCAGTGTCCGCCTTCCACGATAATATCGTCTGGAGAGACATCTGGGCCGAGTTCTTCTTTCACGTATTTATCGTACAGCTGCAGCAGAAATTTCTCTTTTCCCAGCGCCTCCAGCTCTTGATTCACCCAATCGCGCAGCTCGGTATTGCCTTTCTTGACAGCTGGCGCAATCGGCGCCTCCTTCTCCAGCTTTTCTGGAATAAGGGTGAAGCCAGGATTTTTCCGCGCCCAAGCAAGTAGAATGAAATTATCCTGTGCGTATCCGTCGCCGCGTCCGTCCTTCAACGCTTGGAGGGATTCGGTGTTTTTCTCGAATTTGACCAGTTCAACGTCGGGATAGTTTTTGGTGAAGAAAATATCAGCTGTTGTTCCCTTCGTTACGATAACCTTCTTTCCTTTCAAGTCATCCAACGTCTTAATGCCGCTCTTATCGTTTACGAGTACCTGTGTAGTCACCTTCAAATTTGGATTTGTAAAATCAACAATTTCCTTGCGCTCATCGGTCACGGTCATGTTGGCTACAATCAGATCTACCTTGTCGCTTTGCAAATACGGGATACGACCTGCTGGCTCCACGATGACGAACTCAATTTTGCTCTCGTCCCCAAGCAGATCCTTCGCGAAGCGTCTCGCTAAGTCATTATCGAAGCCAACCAACTCTCCCTTCTCATTCGTGAACCCGAATGGGGGCTTATCGGAGAACACACCTACGAGAATTTTGCCGCGTTCTTTAATTTTGCTCAGTGCACCGGTATCTGCACTCGGTGATTTTCCGCTCTCTTGTTGCGTTGCCGTGGTTGGTTGTTTCTTCGCTCCACTGCCTGTATCGCTTCCGCTGCTGCTTGAGCCGCATGCGGACAACAACCCGACCGTGAGCAGTACCATTAATAATGTGAACCCCAATTTGTTCTTCATCCAATTTCTCTCCTTTTCCATGTTTCCATGTCCAGAAATTTATCCAAAAAGCGCCGGGCTCGTTCGGTTCTGGGATCTGCAAAGAAAGCATCCGGCGCTCCTGTCTCGCATATTCGACCTTCATCCATAAACACAATCCGGTCGGCTACAGCACGGGCGAACCCCATCTCATGGGTCACGATAACCATCGTCATGCCTTGTTCCGCCAAGGCAAGCATGACTTCCAGCACCTCGCGCACCATCTCGGGATCAAGTGCAGCCGTCACCTCGTCGAAGAGGATGACCTCGGGATTCATGCATAGTGCCCGCACGATCGCGATTCGCTGCTGCTGGCCGCCCGACAACTGACGAGGATAGGCGTCCTTCTTGTCTAGCAATCCGACGCGCTCCAGCAGCTTCTCGGCTTGGGCGATTACTTCTGCACGGGGACGCCGCTGGGCCTTAATTGGTCCGAGGAGGATATTATCGAGTACCGTCAGATGGGGGAATAGGTGATAGCTTTGAAACACCATTCCAATCTGTTGGCGAATGTGCTGCCAGCGCGTTGCTGGATTGGTCAATTCTTGACCGTGGAACCGAATGCTGCCGCTCTGCGTTGTCTCGAGTCCATTTAGACACCGAAGCAGCGTGCTCTTGCCGCAGCCGCTTGGCCCGAGTATAACGGTCACTTCTCCTTGAACAATTTGCAGGTTGATGTCCCTCAACACCCAATGCTTGCCGAACGACTTGCCGACATTGGATAGCTCAAGCAATGCGTCGGGCATGAATGCTTCCTCCTTTCTAATCAATCCGTGGGATATTAGCATTGGATATTAGGATAGCAGCTTGTGCTCCAGCCTTCTTGATAAGGCAGATAACGGATAGCACAGTATGAAATAGAGCATGAATAATGCACCGTAAATAAGGACGGCTTCTCCTGTGCGCTCTATAATTTGCTGCCCCGTCTTGATCACATCGGTGACGCCGATAAGAACAGTCAGTGATGTCGTCTTGATGATACGTGTGTACACATTAATCGTAGGCGGGATCATGCGTCGCAGCGCTAGTGGAAGCAGAATGTATGCGTACAATTGCAGGGTACTGAGTCCAATCGCCATGCCAGCTTCTCGTTGACCTTGCGGCAATGAGATAAGGGCACCTCGTGCAACCTCGCCAACTTCAGTGATCCCCCAAAGTGACAACACCAGTACTGCACATACAGAGCTTGGAACATTCAGACCGAAGAAGATTGGAAGACCGAAGAAGAAAAAGAACAGCCATACCAAAATCGGGATAGAGCGGAACAATTCTAGATAAGTACGGGTAATCAACCGCAGCCACGGACTAGAAGAGGTGCGCAGGGCACCGAATAGAAGGCCGCCAATCGTGCTTAGGGCGATGCTCCAGATGGCGATAAGCCCTGTCTGATACAACCCCTTGGCAAGCTGGGGAAGCGATACGACAAGCAAATCAAGTCCCGAACTGGCCATGCTGGAACCTCCTTTCCAGCCAAGAAAGCACAAAGGATAATGGCAGGAACAACAGCAAGTACAGGGCCGTCATCATGAGCAGCATTTCATAGGTTTTGTAGTATAGTGCAATGTAGTTCGTAGCCGTGTACAAAATTTCCGGCACGGCTACTGCAGACACAACCGTCGTCTCTTTCAGTAGAAAAATAAAGTTAGCAAATAAGGACGGCGTAGCAATTCGCAGCGCTTGAGGTAGGACGATATCGCGAAACAACTGCCAGCGAGACAGCCCAAGTGCCAATCCTGACTCCAACTGAGACTTGGGGACGGCTTCGATTCCAGCGCGGAACACTTCAGTCAAATAACCGCCGCCGAGAAACGTCATCGACAGTAAGGCTGTGGTGTAGCTGGACATGCGAATTCCGATACTCGGCAGTGCAAAGTACAGGAAGAACAATTGAATCAACAAGGGTGTATTGCGAGCTACCTCGATGTAGGCACGTACAATGGCAGTTAATATCGGTACTCGGAAATACAAGAGAATCGAGTTGAACACGGCAACGAGCAGAGAAGCAGCGATGGCCGCACCAGCAATTCCGATCGTGACAAGGGCTGCGTGTACGAAGTCGAGCACATGCTCCAGCATGAAGGAGGTATCGAGTGTCATGTTAGCCGGTTTCCTCCCGTGAGGTGGACTGCCTGCTGGAGATAGTGCCTCTTCGGTTCAAGGAATCATCAGGTTCCAAGACAGGGATGCTGGTCTGGACGACATGCGGGTATTTCAAGCCGAGCCCGGTATTGATCGCAACGACGGTGTCGCTGTTCTGGATCCAGCCGCTATCCCGCAATCGGCGTGCAGCGACGAATGTAGATGCGCCCTCTGGGCAGATGAAGGCTCCTTCAAGCTCAGCAATAAGGCGCTGCTCGCCCAGCAGAGCGCGATCATCCACCGCAATTGCACAGCCCTCGGTTCGATAGATGGCATCTAATATTAGAAAGTCTCCTAGTGCCTTCGGTACATTGATGCCGAACGCAAGGGTAGAAGCATTTGGCCAAGGTATCGACTCGGTGTGCTTGTTCTTCCATGCCTCGACGATGGGGGCACATCCCGCAGATTGGACGGCGACGAACCGAGGGAGTTTGCCTTGAACCCAGCCTAGTGCAAGCAATTCCGTCAATGCCTTATAAATGCCGATGAGGCCGACACCGCCTCCTGTTGGATACAGGATGACATCGGGCAGCTTCCAGCCTAATTGCTCGGCTATTTCGAAGCCAATCGTCTTCTTGCCCTCGATCCGGTAAGGCTCTTTTAGTGTAGAGGCATCATATAGGCTGTCATCGTCGCTAATCGCTTGGGAGACAATTTTGCCAGCGTCACTAATTAAGCCATTGACCAGATGGAGCCGAGCTCCTGCAATCGCGCATTCACTACGGGTAATGGCAGGGGCGTCCACAGGCATGACGACTGTGGAGCGTATGCCCGCGCGAGCTGCATAGAGTGCCCAGGCCGCTCCTGCATTGCCATTGGTGGGCAATGCTAATTCCTGAACGCCGAGCTCCTTGGCCTTGGATACACCAACAGCTGCGCCACGGGCCTTGAAAGAGCCGGTCGGCAGAAGCCCATCATCCTTCATATACAACTGGGGAATACCAATTCGGTGTCCAAGCTTGGGCAGGGGGAGGAGAGGAGTAAGACCTTCTCCTAAAGAAATCACATTCTGTTCCAGCTCGATAGGGAGCAGCTCATGATAGCGCCACAGGCTTGGTTCTCTTGCAGCCAGTTCGGAGCGTTGGACGGTTTCCTTCAGTTCATCCAACCGATAGGCTACAAGTAATGGGGAACCGCAAGCACATAGATGCGCCTGCTTGTGCGGGGAATAACTTGTTCTGCATTTCGGGCAATGCAAATGAGAGATATAACTGAATGACACGGTACGCTCCCCTTTCTGCGCATGCAGTGATGGTAGTAGGAGCCTCCGTCGGTACGGTCAGCGGAATGATGTAACTTTGACTAACATCCAAAAATAAGTAATAAATGATTACCTCAATCATAAATACGATTAATCCAATTTGTCAACTCTGATTTACGAATTAAACATCCCGATTACGTTTAGGCAATAAAGGGGGATGGCTCTTACTGTCTCCTTCTGATACTTTTCTGATAGTTGTCCGTTATCGTTGGATTCATAGCAATACGCGATATACATGTCGAACAAGGATACAGATTTTATGCTACCAAAAAAGCAGGGGAGCCAATAGGTCAAAATAAAAATTAGATCCCTTCCCCTGCTTCTTATGAAACTATTGTATTTAATCGACATATTCCCTTTTGCTTAACTTCCACCCAAACTATTCAAATTGACTCAAATACAAGTCTTCCAGATTTGGCTGAACAAGCCTCGTTTCAATATTCATGGGCAACACGCCATTCTCGCTTATGAAGCGTACTTGTAAGCCTTCTGGCGTCGTCATAATGTTGCTTACTTTATAATTTGTCTGTATCTGATCGAGTTGATCGATAGAAATATAGGCTTCATATACGCTTCCTTCTATCGCTGTAACTATATGTTGTGGAGTATCTTTAGCGATAAGCTGACCATTCTTCATCAAAAGAATCTCTTTGGCTATAGACTCAATATCAGAGACGACATGTGTAGCGATAAGTACAATTTTATTTACGGCGATCGTTGAAATAAAGTTTCGCAGCCGAATACGTTCCTTTGGATCAAGTCCGGCGGTTGGCTCATCCAATATGACGATTTCAGGGTCATTCAACAGTGCTTGAGCAATGAGGATGCGCTGTTTCATCCCTCCAGAGTACGTGCTCAATCGTCGGTCTGCTTCGCTGGCTAAGTTAACGGTGTCAAGTAAATGCTCCACCCGTTGTTTGGTTTGCTTGGCGGGTAGACCTTTGAGTGCAGCGATGTACCATAGAAAGCGTCTTGCTGTAAATTCCCCGAATATTCCTTGCTGCTGTGGCATATATCCAAGAACATTTCGATAGGCTCGTCCAAGCTTGCGAATAGGCTGTTGATTATAGGTGATTGCTCCTTCGTCCGGACGAATCTGATCGGTGATCAGATTCATCAGTGTTGACTTTCCCGCCCCATTCGGTCCCAATATGCCATAAATGCCCGGTGTTAGTGTCGCGCTAACATTGCAGAGGGCGGTCTTCCTTCCACGCTGGTAACGCTTGGTCACATGCTGTATAGATAGTTCCATATTGCTTACTCCTTTCTCGTGAACTGTCCGTTATACTTTCTCCAGCCAAATACAGCGGCCCCAGCGCTTATGACAAGTAAACTGCCGAAGTAGGTGGCTGCCATCATCGTGGCGCTCTCATCACGAAGGAACGAAGTCAATAGGAACAGTCCATTGAATGTAACAGAAGCAAGTTGCTTGAATCCGATATATGCGAGCGCAAGCGGACTGATGAGTATCGCCGTTAGTAGCATTAAGCTAAGCGCCTGCTTGCGAACAAAGATCGAAAGCAGTTGGATAACAGGAATAAGCAGCATACAACCGAGCGCTTGCAGAACGTTCACAAGACATACATAATTGATGATCGACAGATTCCATGGCAATGTCTCAAATTGCTCTACGCTCTGGATCGATGCCGTCCAATCGATTGCAGGATAATGACGAGTGAGATTGATATACATAGGACTATAAGTCATCGCTAGCAGGACAAGACTCAAGCAAAGAGCGATAGCTAGCTTATATGTGAATAATCTACTCCTTCCGTGCAGCGTTGCTCGCAGCAAAAATACACTGTTATTGCGATAGTCTTGCGTGAATATAGGGCTTACCAATGCACATAGCAAGGATAGATATAAAATACCCTGCACAATATCTCTGGAAGGGCGGTCAAAGAGTTGATCGCTAGTCAGCTTATTAACAAAGCTGGCGGTATGCCCGGTTTGCGCTTGTATAGCTAACAAATATTGATATTGCTTTTCTACAAGGCGGAACGATTTCTCTTTATCCAGGAATATTTTCCATTCCAATTGTTTATCCTGATACGTTGATCGTGTAATTTCTCCTTTTATATACCTCTGTTCCCACTCTGCTTGCTCATTGCCCAATTGATTGAACCGTTGTCTTTCTGTCTCCATAAACACTTTTTTGTCTGATGTCAGCGGCCCCTGCAGTTTCATCAGATACTGATTGTAGATAGCTTCCTCCAGATTGTATGTGCGCGCCTCTGTTTGGATCATTTGCAGAGTCAGGAAGAGTCCAATCCCTAATATGATCCACCCTCTTCCTGTGATCATCAATTTATAGCATTCATGAAGGAATAGGCTGTTTGAACGGCGAATCCGGAATGTCCAGATTCGAATGTTTTGCCACACATTACTCCATGGAAGATAGATGCCAATGCTGCGTTGAAGCGTATACAGCCAGAGAGCACCTAATGTACCTATAACAATGAATGATCCGCCCGTGATATAAGATAATGTTGCTTTGGAAGCAGGATACCCAAACCAATAAATATTGCGGTAATCGCTAATGAAGTTAAACGTATCGAGAAAGGCAACGGGATTAAGATACTTCAAGCTGTTCACGTAGGAATTAGGATGAATCTGCGTATAACAAATGAAGCTAATGCCAAGCATAGCCAACAGAGTTACATACACCGGAGTTGGACGCTGTGACCCAATAAATAATAAGGCCATCACAATGGCGATCAGTAAACAAGCAAATGATTTCAAAATGAGATATTGAAGGAGGTATTCCAACACAGTTAAGGGCTGTACCGCTCCTTGGAATGATGCCATCGACTGAATATATCGATTCCAATCCCCGAATTCATATAAATAATTGGCAACGAGCAGGATAGAGCCATAGAATAATAGGCTTAATAGGAGTGTCACGAACGTGAGTATGCCGAGCTTGACAGCGGCAGTGTCCAGTCTGCCGCGCCGAGTAGTATGTAATAAAGGCAAAAGCCCGGCTTCGCGTTCGCGATGAAAGATATATATCGTGATCAGAAATAGCAACACTACCACAGTTACATCCAATGGTGTAAAGGATGTGGAAGATACAATGCCTTCTTCAAGTCCAATCTGAAGCGGTAATTGTTGAAGCGGCGCAAAGTCTTTCACTGTTTTGTGAATGTTGCGAGAAGATGCATTTTCCTGGAAAATAGTTACAGATAACATATCAGCAGCTCGCTGCTGCATCTCTAGCATACGTGAACGGTAGTCGATTATGGCTTTGTATTGTTGTGTGATTTTACTGAATATTAACAAGTCACGTTTTAGTAACGTATTGTTATTCACGTATGGACTGGACAAATACGTGGTGACAGCTTCAGGTTGCAGCTGTTTCTTTGCTTCAATTTCTTTTTTCCATTCCGGATTATGGGTTGCAATGACAGCTTCGGATGCAAATAGATTAAATAATTCAAGGTCTTTCATCTTGCGGCTTGTAGTCTTATATCCTTCTTGGAAGGTCACGTTTTGATAGGTTGATTCAACAAGCTGGTAATGATGCATGTTGCGTAAGAGTGATCCATTCTGCTGCCATTCGGTATAGGTATACAGGGAAATATTCATGATGAGCAGAATAGGTATTAAACCAATGAGTAATTTCTTTGTCCCTATTTTATACAGCTCATAGTAGAGTAACTTCATGCTCGTCCCTCACATCGATGAAGTTTAGAAGTGCATAGGTGATTCAACAAACGGTTGAAAGGTAGCTTTTTTCGTTTCAATCTCATTTTTATCCAGTATATACATCGTATATGTTTTTTTATCGTCGCTGTCTTCATTAATAAACATATATCTATCATCACCTACAAAAGGTTGTTGAGTTGAGGAAAACTTCGTCATATCCACGTTGTGAATCGCTACATTGTTCTTGTATATTGTCATTTCGTTAGGAATGTTCTTTGCTCGATCTAATTGGAACCATGCAGGTCGAACATAGCTGTATCGATCATCGACATAATAAATCGAAATTATGGAAGAGGGCTTTATGTCGGTTTCTTGGATATGCTCTCCCTTCAGATCAGAGTTATAGATTCGTAATGCTCGTGGATCAGTAAGATCCGCATTACTTCCCTTCACTGTAGGGTAATAGTATGAGAAATACAATTTATTTTTATTAATGGAACCGATAGATGCAAATCCATCGTCAGTCCTTTCCCACGGAGACGACAAGGTGGAAGTAACGAGATCATAACGCAAGGGTCGGTACCCCTTGTCTGTGAACTCAAGCATATACACTTGTGAACCATAAGGTGTGATGTCTAAGATGGTTCCTTTTTTAAATTGTCCAGCATATAAGACTTCCGGTTCTTGCGACAAGTTGTCTAGCGGCAGGCGGAGTACTTGATATTTCCTCTGACTATTGACATCGTAGTCGGTAGCTCCATAGTAGATATAGCCGCGATGAATTGCAATTCCACTCAACATAGCATGAGGAAATGTCTTTATTACTTTTCGATTGGTTCCGTCAAGATCAAGCTGAACGAGCTGAAAGATGGAGGATGCATCTTTTTTGCTTATACGACTTTCTGACGTAAACAATTTCCCTTTATAATATTGTAGTAATTTAGGGTGTATAGGGCCGACGTTGGCAACATATGCATTACAATTTTCTTCGCTTTTCTCTTTACTGATTAAGCAGGAATGATCGGGACGGTTATCTAATATCACAGGCTTCATCGTTTGCTTATCAGAATAGTAGATATAATTTCCGTTTAATATATAATATCCATTCTCTGTAGTGGTTATAATTGCTCCGCTTGTTTGTACGTGAAACATATAGGGATAGTCGGTTTCGGCGTTGTATTCATCGCTCAGCGACTGCTCTGACGAAGAACAACCGGATTGAAAGACTATGAGCAAAAACAACATAGAGAATAAGACAAATGACTTGTTCATCGTATCACTCCTAAACAGGATCAGGACTCCGTTCATAGAGAATCGCTTCATCTATTATGAACAGAGTCCTATACTATTCATGTATTATTCAAGTTATGACGAAGTATTTAGTACGTCACGTAAGTAGAGCCAGTCCAAGAATTTGAACCATAACCTACAAGGTGAGCCGCATTTGCCCTGAGTGATTTTGGGTTGACCCAATCTGAATTTGCACTTGCCCATGCACTTGTACTGTAGGCGGCAGTGTCACTTGCCTCTTTGGTATAAACCGAACCCACTAGCCCCCAAGAATATGTGTAGACGACATCAACCTTACAGTATGCTCGGTCAGAAGCAGAAGTGGAGCCACTTGCGTAGTCCGAGTAAATAGATAAGCTTCCATGTGTGTTCACATCACCTGCAGTGCCGCTTGTACTATTACTACTGGCAGCAAAAGCTCCCGCAGGCAGCATCAGCATTGCGGACAACACTAAGGCGCTTACGGCAAAACGTTTCTTCGTTTTCTCTTTCATACAGAATCCTCCTAAATCTCAAATATAGTGATTAAGTGAGTCATTCCTGGTGAAAGGAAACAATGTTATGTTTTTTATTATATGTAATATGTTTCCAATTACAATTTAACACGGTATCATTAAAAAGGCAATATATTTATTTCTGTGAAAGCCGCTATTTTCCCCTAATATTTTCTGAATGAATTGATAGTGTAAAAGTATCACAAATCGTTGTATATTCTGTATTTTGGAGAAATATCTCGCTTTATAATGTACATATACCAGTTTTAAGATGCCGATTCATTCATCCTCGATGAACATATTATTTGTGTGCCCCTATGCGATTGACTCCATAAAGGTGTGGTCTTAGGGAGGATTCATATGCCAAAAGTATTGAATTGGTGTAATGCGTAATGATTGTGCAGGCTCTTTTGTCAAGCTGCGCTAAGGAAGAAAATCCAATTGAGCCACCTCCGCCAACATCGGAGAAGTACGAAGCAAAGGGTATGGCAAGAGCGGTTTGAAAAAAGTTCGATGAGGTACGAAGGCGTGCTGCTCGAACTGTCGGCAATGATCGATGAAGAGTTGGAGGCGGCTATTAAGGAACAGACATCGTTCGAAGAGGCTTCGATAAGAATTTCGGAGCGAGGAAACTAAAAATATGTGAAGATAAATGGATAGCTATTTTCAACATAAAGGAGAACGTCTACAGCCGTATGGTTAGGGGGCGTTCTTTTTGCTTCACTAATGAAGAGGAATTGTGAGTAGTAATTTACCCAAAAAGTGGGCTGGTAGATGTAAGAATCATTACGCTCGTAATACTGCTATTGCTGACCGGATGTATGGAAAAATCAACGCCGGAGCGTTTCAATCCGAATGTTAGGGTAAAGACGGTCGTGCCCGAGGAAGGAACTATCGATTTAAAAAGGCGCTGGCAAGACAAAAGCCGGATCTGCTAGTGGTCGATAAGAAGCAGTATCAGGAATTGGCGAATGCAGGATTGCTGCAAGATCTGGAGCAGACGATGGCGGATATGGAATGGGAACTGGAGGGCTTACTTCCCGTTGTGCCAGAGCTTCTGAAGGATAATCAGGATTGACTGTTGTATGGGGTAAACGCTACGCTGCAAAGCACGGATAACTGGGATTAAAGTCTTACAATATGAGTCTGGTTCTCTAGGAGTAGGATGAAATCCATATTTTTATTCTATGAGGTTAGTTTATTAATTGAAATCGAAATTTGGTATTGAAATACTAAATTATAAAATGATATATTTAAGGTATAAATACCTAGCGGCAAGAAGGTGATGATTTGATCGAACAATTTTGGAATATTTGCTTGCTGCATGATATTTACACAAGAGATCAGCTTCTTCGTGAAGCATTGCGTGTAATTCAGACAAGAAAGAGTTTGGAGCAAGATACGAAAATTCTTAGTCAATTGGAAACCGAACCGGAGAAGTTGTTCCAGTGGATGAAGGAGCATGTTGAAGTACGACAGTTAGGACATTTTCCGGGTGACCGGGACTTATTCTATAAACTGTATCATGCAGGTAAGCAATTGGATCTTCTGGAGTACGCGCTTCAAACCTTACAGCAAGATCGAGTAACCGGAAATGTCATCTCGCCAACAAGTCTCATGGCGATGTTTTTTGATCAATGCGATCGGAATCAATATAAGAATATCTTTGTAGCAGAGGCAGAGAAATATATACGCGGTATAGTGGAGACGCAATGTTACAAGAAAGCTACTTATCAGATCACATTATTGACCGAGAATTATATGTTGGCGCAAGTATTTCGAACATACTTTGCACCTTATCCGAATGTATTGGTCATTCAAGGTACGATTTATCAGCCGTTGCCTTTGGAAGATAAGTACGATGCTGTACTAGCGATACCTCATTTCGGTATGAAAATAGATGAGCAAGAGAATATGGAGATCCGGGATTCGGAAGGTGTGGCGGTTCAGCATTTGCTGCCTCTACTGCAAGATAACGGAATGCTGAGCGTAACGCTACCTGCACGGATGATGTTTCAAGCCGGTGAGTATGCGAACTGGCGCAAGCAGCTTCATCAAGCCGCACCTGTACATGTCATAGCGTTACTTCCAGATGGAATACTCCGACCCTATGCTTCTGTTCGCATGTATCAAGTGATACTAGGGACAAGGATGCCGGAAGAAGTAAGGCTTATGCAAATGTATGCTAAGGGGACGGAGCTTATTATTGAGCAGGAAGCGGAGTTGTCTTTCGATCACTTCACTGCATCGACCGATTGGCGGATTGACCTGCTGCTGGATAACAACCAGAATACACTACGGGCATTCCGTGAAGCACAAGTACCGAAGGTGAAACTAAGCGAGATTGCTGAAATCTTCCGTGGAAAGTCGATTATGAAGAATGACTTAAAGCCGGGCAAAATTAAAGTGCTCAATATATCCAATATTGAGGATGGCGAAGTGATGCTCGGGCAGCTTGACACGATAGATGAGGAAGAACGGAAAGTAATGCGATATGAGATTGTTCCTGGTGATCTGGTCATGAATTGCAGAGGCACCGTGACGAAGCTGGCTGTATTTCCGCAGTGTGATTCTACCATAATCGCTTCTGCGAATATTATCGTCATTCGGTTTAAATCGACGGTACGCAGCCATTACGCTAAAATCTTTTTGGAGAGCCCAACCGGGATGGCACTTATCCAGAGCTATCAGCGGGGAACGACAGTCATGAATTTGAATCCGGCTGATGTAGGCGAGATTGAACTACCGCTCTGTTCAGAAGCAGAGCAGGATAAGCTGATTCAGCATTATATTGAGGAAAAAGATAGATATTTAGCTGTAGTCCAGCAGGCTACAGCTAGATGGGAACAAGTAAAGAATAACGTATACAGCGAGATATTCTAAGGGGGAATATAGGATTATGGCTACTGCGAATCTTGGATTTGAAGAGAAGCTATGGGGGATGGCGGATAAACTGCGCGGAAGCATGGATGCCGCAGAGTATAAGCATGTTGCATTGGGACTTCTATTTCTTAAATATGTATCGGATGCATTTGAAGAGAAATATAAAGCATTGAAAAAAGAGCCTTATGCAGATCCGGAAGATCGGGATGAATATTTGGCTTCGAATATATTCTGGGTACCGAAGGATGCGAGATGGAGCAACATTAAGGAAAATGCGAAGAAGCCAGAAATTGGTCAGATTATTGACCGTGCAATGATAGATATCGAGCGTGAAAACCCTTCTTTGAAGGGAGTATTGCCAAAGGACTATGCGAGGCCTGCACTGGACAAGTCCCGTTTAGGTGAGGTTATTGACTTGTTTTCCTTCAAGGTAGGGGATAAAGAGAGCCGTTCACAGGATGTACTTGGACGGGTGTATGAATATTTTCTCAGTAAGTTTGCGAGTGCGGAAGGGAAGAATGGTGGCGAGTTCTATACGCCTTCGAGTGTCGTACAACTTCTCGTTGCGATGATTGAACCGTATAAAGGCCGCGTGTATGACCCGTGCTGCGGTTCGGGCGGCATGTTCGTGCAAAGTGAGAAATTCGTGGAAGAACGTCAAGGGAAGCTCGGAGATATCGCGGTATATGGTCAAGAATCGAACCCAACGACATGGCGTCTTTGTAAAATGAACTTGGCGATTCGCGGCATTGACAGCAATTTGGGGGAGAGTCATGCGGATACGTTCCATAATGATCTTCACAAGAACGTGAAGGCTGATTATATTCTTGCCAATCCGCCATTTAATATTAGCGATTGGGGTGGAGATCGACTAACGGATGATGTACGATGGTCATTTGGTGTTCCACCTACCGGGAATGCGAACTATGCATGGATTCAGCACATGGTGAACAAGCTGGCACCTAACGGCGTTGCGGGATTTGTACTAGCAAATGGTTCGATGTCTACGAGCACGACAGCGGAGCTAGAGATTCGCAGCAAGCTGGTGAATGCCGACCTCGTTGATTGTATTGTGACATTGCCAGGGCAGTTGTTCTATTCGACGCAAATTCCAGTGTGTCTCTGGTTCCTGGCGAAAAATAAGACACCACGCGGGTTACGCGACCGCCGAGGAGAAATTTTGTTTATTGATGCTCGTAAAATGGGGCATATGGTGGATCGGACGCATCGAGAGCTGAGCGCAGAAGACATTAAGAAGGTAACCGATACGTACCATGCATGGCGCGGGCAAGCGGAAGCGGGAACCTATGAAGATGTGAAGGGCTTCTGCAAGGCAGCGAAGATTGAGGAAGTGCAGGAGCACGAATATATTTTGACGCCAGGTCGTTATGTCGGCATTGAGGATGTGGAAGAAGACAGCGAGCCGTTCGGAGATAAGATGGCTCGTCTGACGACAGAATTGGCGGAACAATTCGCGAAGTCACGGCAGCTGGAAGATGAGATTCGCAAGCAGCTTGGGGGGATCGGGTTTGGGTTTTGATAAAACAACTAAAAAGTTGGGAGAAGTAACTTCATTGATTGCTCGAGGAGTAACTCCTTCCTATACAGAAAAAGAGAAAACAGCAGTTTTAAATCAGAAGTGTATTCGAAATAACCATATTGATTTCAATCTAGTAAGATACACGGATTCAGAAAAAAAGAAGATCTCAAAGGAAAAATATATTAAACAGTACGATATATTAGTCAATTCGACCGGAGTTGGTACCTTAGGGAGGATTGCGCAGGTGAAGTTTGTAAATTCACCAACAACTGTTGATTCTCATGTAACAATTGTTAGGCCGGGAGAGAATATTGATCCGATATTTCTAGGATATTCATTATTCAGTCAGCAAAAGTTAATTGAATCAATGGGGGAAGGTTCAACAGGACAAACCGAGTTGTCGAGAATAAGATTGGCGGAAGAAATAGTTTTACAAGTACCTTCAAGAATGGAACAAAAAAAGATAGGCCAGCTCTTTTCTTATATTGATGACAAAATCGAACTTAATAACGCAATCAATAAAAATCTTGAAGAAATGGCCCAAATCCTATTTAAACGTTGGTTTGTTGATTTTGAATTTCCTAACGAAAACGGGGATCCGTATAAGTCCAGCGGAGGAGAACTTGAGGAAAGTGAGTTGGGGTTGCTTCCTAAGGGGTGGAAGGTACGTCCTTTAAATGAAATTTTAGAAATTAATCCTAAACAAATTTTAAAAAAAGGGAGTAATGCTCCCTACGTAGAGATGAAAAGTATAACGAGTTACTATGCAAGAGTCACCGAACATACTAACAGGGAGTTTAAATCTGGGACAAAGTTCATCAATGGTGACGTCCTCTTAGCTAGAATTACTCCTTGTTTAGAGAATGGAAAGACGGCCTATGTTGATTTTTTAGAAGAAAATCAAATTGGCTGGGGATCAACTGAGTATATCATTTTGAGAAGCCGTCAAGGTATCCCCAATCTATTTGCATATTTTCTTGCGAGATCGGATGAGTTTAGATCGCATGCTATCAATAACATGACAGGCACTTCTGGACGACAACGCGTTCCTGAAACAAGCGTAAGCAATTATCAAATAGCGCTTCCTGTTACATTTGAATTGTTTAAGAAGTTCGGGGATGTTGTACAGGCAGAATTTGAACTTATGAAGAAAAATGATTTGGAGAGTCATAGCTTAAAACATATAAGAGACACCCTTCTCCCGAAACTCATGTCGGGAGAGATTCGTGTACCGCTAGATCAGGCTTAACTACTTCAGGAGGTTGAGACATGGCGCTATATACCGTTTCCTATGCAGAGAGCGATCTCGAGCAAGCCGCACTAGAATGGTTTGAAGAACTGAACTACGACAAGGCCTATGGTCCGGATATTTCCCCTGAAGGGGAATATCCGGAACGACAGTATTATCAGGATGTCATCTTGGAAGATCGGCTTTACAATGCACTCATTCGCATTAATAAGCATGTACCGCGAGAAGCCATAGAGGAAGCGGTGCGGTTCATTATGATTCCGCGAAGCCCAAGTCTGTTAATTAACAACAAAGCATTTCAGAAAATGATCACCGATGGCATTGATGTACAATATCGTAACGCTGACGGAGATTACCCAACGGTGAAAGTTTGGATTTTCGATACTCATCCCGATCGAATTCATAACAATGACTTTCTCGTTGTTAATCAGTTTACGGTCATTGAACATCAGACTGAGAAGCGGCCGGACATCGTTGTATTCGTCAACGGATTGCCGCTTGCTGTCATCGAGCTGAAGAGCGCCTCCAATGAAGAAGTCGGGATCAGCGACGCTTACAATCAAGTACAGACATACAAGCATGCGATACCTTCGCTATTTACCTACAACTCTTTTATGGTTATTAGCGATGGAGTGAATGCGAGAGTCGGGACGCTGACAGCAGATGAGGATCGATTCATGATGTGGCGGACGATTGACGGGAAGGATGTTGCCGCATCCTCCATTCCACAATTGGAAGTATTAATAAAAGGTATGTTCGAGAAGCAGCGGCTGCTCGATATTATCAAGCACTTTGTCTTGTTCCAGACAGATGGTGAACATATCTACAAGATTGTAGCGGGATACCACCAGTATCATGCTACCAATAAGGCAATCGCTAGCACAGAGCGAGCGACGCTGCAAGCAGGGGATCGCAAGATCGGGGTCATCTGGCATACGCAAGGTTCGGGCAAAAGCTTGTCTATGGTCTTCTATGCAGGGAAACTCGTGCTTACCTTGGACAATCCTACAATCGTTGTCGTGACAGATCGTAACGACCTTGATGATCAGCTCTTCGCTACATTCAGCAAGTCGAAGGATCTGCTTAGGCAGGCCCCACAGCAGGCGAATGATCGGACACATCTACGGGAATTGTTATCGGTAGAGTCTGGGGGCATCATTTTTACGACTGTACATAAATTCACTCCAGAGGAAGGCGAAGCTGCTTATCCTGTCCTGACCGATCGACGAAATGTCATCGTTATCGCGGATGAAGCGCATCGTAGTCAATATGGATTCCATGCCGAAATGATAGGCAAAGACGATGAAGCGGCTGTTAAGTACGGCTATGCGAAATATATGCGCGATGCGCTGCCAAATGCATCTTATATTGGATATACGGGAACTCCGATTGAGTTAGCGGATAAAAATACGCCAGCTGTATTTGGCGACTATATCGATGTCTACGATATGACGCGTGCAGTCGAAGATGGCACAACGGTTAAAATTTACTATGAAAGCCGTATTGCTCGATTGGAGTTATCTGATGAAGAGCGTCCGCGGATTGATGATGACTACGAGGATATTACCGAGTATCAAGAATTCAGCCAGCAGGAGAAACTGAAGTCGAAGTGGGCGCGACTTGAAGCGTTAGCGGGTGCAGAGAAACGTGTCAATAAGGTAGCGAAAGATATCGTCACCCACTACGAGCAACGGCAAGGAGCGATGGCAGGCAAAGCGATGATTGCCGTCATGTCCCGGCGGATTGCAATTGATCTGTACAAAGCGATTATTGCGCTTCGTCCGGAATGGCATAGTAATGATGATAATGAAGGCAAGATTAAGATCGTCATGACAGGCAGCTCCAGTGATCCGGACGATTGGCAGCCGTTCATTGGGAACAAGCGCCGCCGTGAGCGCTTGGCAAAACGGATGAAGGACTTGAACGACCCTCTCCAGATTGTCATCGTCCGCGATATGTGGCTGACTGGCTTCGATGTTCCGAGCATGAATGCGATGTACATCGACAAGCCAATGAAGGGGCATAATCTGATGCAGGCCATCGCTCGCGTCAACCGGGTATTCCGTAATAAACCGGGCGGACTTATCGTCGATTATATCGGTATTGCGGATAATTTGAAATCGGCATTGCAGCAATATACCGAGAATGATCGCAAGACCGCAGGCATTGACACAGATCAGGCTGTTGATTATCTGGTAGAAAGAATCCAGTTAATTCGTGAGTTATTATATGGTCACAACTATACGAAGTTTGCATCGGAGAAAGCTTCGGAACGGATGCAGGCGATCGTGGAGACAGTCGACTACGTTCTTGGTCTAGGCAAAGAAGGCAAGCGTAATTTCCTGAATTGGACAGTAGAGTTGGCGCACTCTTATGCGCTCTGTGCTACGACAGAAGCGGCGGAGCAATTGAATGTGGAAATCAGCTTCTATAAGGCAGTCAAGGCTGGAATCGTGAAGTTGATTACACCTGAGAACAAAAGGAAGACTACCAGCGAACTGGATGCCCAGTTGAATCAGTTGATTTCGAAGTCAGTTATTTCGGAAGAAGTCGTAGATATATTGGAAGTGGTAGGCTTACAAAAGCCGAATATCGCGATATTATCCAATGAGTTTTTGGAGCATGTAAAAGGCTTAAAGCAGAAGAACCTGGCTGTTGAACTTTTACGACGCCTGCTTCAAGGTAAGGTGAAAGCTGTTTCCCGCACCAGTGTTGTTCAGTCTCGCAAATTCTCTGAGATGCTAGATGAAGCGATTCGAAAATATAACAATCGTACAATCGAGACGACTCAGGTGATCGAAGAGTTGATCCGGATGGCGAAAGAGATGAATGCAGCCGTCAAGCGTGGCGAAGATCTTGGTCTGATTAAGGAAGAGCTTGCGTTCTATGATGCGCTTGCTTCCAATGAATCGGCGAAGCAGATGATGGGTGACATCGTGCTGAAGCAGATTGCGCATGAGCTGACACAAGCGATTAAGAGCAATATTAAGGTGGACTGGACATTGCGTGAGAATGTCCGGGCACAGATGAGAGTAATCGTTAAGCGATTATTGAAAAAATACGGATACCCGCCAGATCTTGAACAAATAGCAATCGATCTCGTAATTGAGCAAGCGGAAGTAATGGGGAAGTCTGAAATTTAGATCCTATATAATGTATCTTTAAAAAAGAGTCAATTATTTTTTCTTGTTATTTTCAGGAGTGTTGTAATAGATGATTTATCTAATATTCGATACAAATGTCCTATTGTGCAATAAGTATCGTGATTATTCACAATTTGTATTTCATTCAAATTATGAAAACATAAGGGGAAAGATTGAACGTCTTGAGTTAGAAGATGAATTTCAAATATTAATTCCAGAAATGTCGGTTGGTGAAATTTTCCAAAGACAACTTGAATCATTCAATGAGGGCCTTAATAGACTTAAGGAAGATTATGATTCATGTAAACAACTTTATGGGTTGGATTTGTTTATTAAAGATAATTTTGATTATCGTTCTATATTAGAAGCACGAAAAGAGGAATATTTATCAAGATATAATATCAACTTATTACCTATATGTGGAGAAAATAGATTTAGTTCCATTGTAAGAAGAGCTTTAAATAAACTAGCTCCATTTTCAGGTTTGAAAGGGAATTCGGATAAAGGTTTTAAGGATACTGTAATATGGGAATCCATATTAGAATTTGCAGAGCAGAACAAGGGGAATTTTATTTTTATCACACATGATAAAGGCTTTTCTGAACACTTGATAGGGGAATTTCAAGAGGCAACAGGCCAATGCATTGAAATAATAAATAAAGATGAGATTCGTAAAGTGCATGAGAAAATAGAGCTATTTTCTAACGAACAAACAATACTAGTTAAATTACAACTAGTCAAGCAAAAGTTGTATGCTAGTAATCTGTTCAATGATTTTTTGTGTTTTCTTAAAAATGAATTATTTACTTCTATAGAAGTAAATAATTTGAAATGCAATGTCAGTGAACTACATTTAAATGAAGAAATTATTGATCTAAATGAATCGGATGAAGACAGATATAGATTTAAAATAAAAGGTAACATGGCGGTAAATATCTTATCACCTATAATATTATTTGAGCTGGATATTTTATTGTCAGTTTTTAAAGATAGTCTTGATCCATTATATTTTGAAATGGAAGGTATTGAAGGATGGTTGTCTACTTCTGGTGATCAACTGTTATTAAATGTGAGTGAGTTTAAATATGAGCCGCCACAGTTTGATTATGACAGTTACATGGATGAAACAATTGAGGACATACCGAGAAAAGCAGAAGTGCGTGAAGAAAAAAATGAGTTAAATAAATATATTAAAGAAACAGAAAAGGAGGATCTTCCTACCAAGTTCTTTAATGAAGGTTCAATTAAAAAAAATATATTCTCCCAATATTACGATAGCTATTATCGAATACTTTCAATTAATGGTATAGATTCTGAAAAAGAAACCATCGAATCATTAATACAAGTATTAAATAAGAACGCAACAGTTGACTGGCTTGAATTTGAAAGTAAAATCTCAAGGATGAGAGTATCAATTAAGACTTTTCTTAAAAGGAATAGTGTACCAGTAACAACTATAGATTCAATCACACAGCAAATATTAGAGCAAGTGAAAAGGGATTATAAAGCGTTTCAGGAGATTGACATGATCTACTAATTTTCTTAGTCATACAAATATGAATAAATGAACAATCATTCTCAAATATATAATGCATAGTTTAAGAGAGGAGGATACATGACTTCCTATGTCATCACTATTTGCATTTTTGGGTGAGGTGAGCGAGGAGCTCCATGCAGTAGCTGTACAAGCAGAGGCGGATGTGTGGAGCAATCCGCGCGCGACTCTTACCCAGGGCAGATTATTTAGCGAGGAAATGGCGACGACGGTGTCCAAGCAGGAGAAAGTTGAACCTGTTTATTTTATAAAACCTAGCGAACGTGTGCAATTGTTAGCTCGCAAAGATATCATTTCGGATGAAATGAAAGAGAGTTTCGATTGGTTGCGCAGGAATGGAAATATAGCTGCTCATGATGTGAAGCCCGTGCCTCCGGATCTGGCCTTAACCGCCCATCGACATTTATTCACGTTAGCTTTATGGTATGTGGAATCTTATGGGCCGTTAGAGATTGAACTTCCGACTTATATTATGCCTAACATGCCTTCGAGTCCTGCAAATGCACAGGTAGTACCAAGGCTTGAAGTGAGCGAGCAGCTGGAGCAGTTATTGAGTGCACAGTTGGAATCGAAAATCTTACCCACGATTACGGAGCAGTTCAAGCATTTGCATGCGACGATTAGTCAAGTGGCGGGGATGAATGCTCCTGTCTCTACAGAAGCATCGTCACCTAAGGTAGAAACTACAAACATGGTAGCATCCGTGGATACGTCGCCGCAGGAAATGAATGTTGTTGTTGATGTTGTTGAGAGTGTGGAAGCAGCTATCCCTGTGGAGGAGCAGATGCCAGAACAACCAACAAACAACGGGGGAAGCGAAAAGGCAGAAGTGGGCGACTACCTCTCCTCTCAAGGACTTACCGTAGTTGATAAAAGGCCTAATGGAGGCGCGATGTGGATTATCGGCGGCTGGGAGTTGAAGGAAAGGTTGTTCTCTCTCAAGCCGCAGGGGATCTTTTTCAAGTATGCCAAGAACGGAAGTCAGTCCACGAAGCGGAGGCCTGCCTGGTTCATGATGGGGAAGAATCCGAGCCAATTGCGCTGGGTTAGTATCCCCGATGAAGAGAGAAGCAAGGAAGAAATAGCCGTTACGGAAGAAACTGTTGTTGATACCGTTACTCCTTCGATGGGGTCTGTTGCAGTAGAGTACACAGAATGTGAAGGGGCTAATAGTCAGGAACAACATTCGGTTGTGAACGCGGTAGAGGCTGGGACGCCAGTACAGGTTAGAGATCAGATTGAGGAGAATCAGGAAGAGCCATCAGAATTGAAGTCTGGGGAAAAGCAAAGTATGCAGGTTCCATCTCAAGTACAGTCCGATGAACAGTTGAAGTTACAAAACGTAGCTGCGTTTCAAGAGGCAACTGCTCATATAGTAGAAGCTCAAGTTCAGTCTGCTCAAGACGGAGAGGTCGCGGACGAAGAGAGAGTGGAGATACGTAAGTCTTTTCTCAACAAGGAACTGATTTTTCCAGCGTCAATGGTTGATATGGGACTTGATGATCTGCCGATTAACGGTTGTGCGAGCCTGATTCAATACCTGAAGGAGGATTGCAACGTAACGGCGATTCACGAGCTTCCGGAGGATCTCTCGAATTTGACGGACAAGATTAGTGGTGTCGGGCCAAAGACCATTGATCGCTTCGTCAAGCAATTGGAGGATGCGATTGCAGAAGAGAAGCGACTCATCGGTTCAGGCAAGCGTAAGGCACAGGTTATAGGTGCATACCGTGAACTTAAGAAGAGGTTAGGACGTCGACCGGCTTATATGGAGCTGCATCAGCTTGGAAAGGCAGATAGTCAGGAGTATCGGCAGCTGTTCGATTCCTACTATACGTTCTTGCTGCAAGCGGGCGAGCTTGCCAAGGAAGAAGCGGGAACGGCAAAGAGATATGGGGATTGGCTAAAAGAAGTAGAAAACACCATTATTCGCAAGAGCTATAAGATGGTACTGTTGCTTGCGATGTTGGAACGAGGCGCGAACGATTGGATGAAGCCGATTACGGCTGAAGAAGCTGCCCCATTGTTTTATAACTATTATATGAGTGACGCAGACCGTAAACAGATTGACTTCTCGGATAATGAAACGCAAAAGCTATGGGATGCTCCGGTGGAACGCACTGCCCAGCTTATCGCTCGCATGCCGATGACCCACTGGGCGAAGGGCAATAAGCTAATTCGTTTGTCAGATGGATCTTTCGAGATACGTGTACCCGCGAAGGAAACAGATCGGGAACGATTGTATGCGTGGACAAGAGAAATTTGCGAGTACCGATTGCACTGGTATTTTGAGCGAAAAGCTGCTGTATCAACTATAGATTCAGAGTAGAAATAATCATTATGGGAACAAACAAAGCGGACTTCATTAAGAGAAGTTCGCTCTTTCTTTTTCAAGAGAACCGCAATAAGGTGAATTTATTAAGCTGGAAAGGAACTGGATGCGCGATGGGAGATATAAAATTATTTCGACTTGTAAGTAATGGGGTAGAAGAACTAAGCGGATATACAGTAACAGTAGAAAAATCCTTGCAAACATTGATGGAAAGAAACCTGGAGGCGTTATTGGGTATTCGATTCCTAGCTTCGGAATATTCTACCGGCAAGAAACACCGGGGAAGAATCGACACACTTGGCATTGATGAGAATAACTCGCCAGTTATTATTGAGTACAAGCGGTCTACGAATGAAAATGTAATTAACCAAGGTTTGTATTATTTGGATTGGCTGATGGATCATCAGGCGGACTTTATGGTACTGGTTATGAACCGTTTGGGTCATGAAGTAGCTCAGTCCATTGATTGGAGTGCTCCAAGACTTCTATGCGTGGCTGGCGGATTTACGAAGTACGATGAGCATGCCGTACAACAGATTAATCGCAATATTGAATTATATACATATAAGCGTTATGGAGACGAGTTGCTGCTGCTGGATTTAGTAAATGCAACAACTGCACTGACAGAGAATGATCACGATAAATCATCAAGCGCGAAGGCGACAAATTCTTATAAAACAGTATCCGATTACCTCGAACAGGCAAGCGAGGAGATGACAGACCGCTTTGAAACGTTGCGAGCTTTCATGATGGCGCTTGGCGATGATGTACAGATGAACACGCTAAAAAATTATTTTGCGTTTAAGCGAATTAAAAATTTTGCTTGCGTAGAAATTCATCCGCAGACGAAGTGTATTTCCGTCTATGTAAAGGTGAATCCGGATACGATACAATTGGAATCTTCCTTCACTAGAGACGTACGCCAAATTGGTCACTACGGTACTGGAGATTTAGAGATTACGATCATGAATGACGATCAGTTGGAGCGGGCGAAGGAGCTTATTCAGCGAAGTTATGAATTGAGTTAGATTATAGGTGAAATCTGTAAGATTAAAATCGTCATTTTATTTCGAATAGCTTAGATTCAAGTGAAAACTCATAATTCAAATGAAACGAACCGAAATATTAATATATACAGGAAAAATAACGGATTTCTCGATAGTGTTGGATCCGGGAGATCAACGTCATCCGGAGAATGCTCTAACGTTAGAGAAAGAAGGCTGTCCCTTTTCGACGCTGCCATCTTGGCCGCATTTTTTATCGTTGGCACCTTTGATACAACTGTCCCTTTCTAATAAAACACGCCGTTAATTTATCAATAATTTTGTATAATTCCGCATAATCTTTCGGAGTTATATCATTTTATACATATTAAACATGTGCTAAAATTTCCACGTTAAAGACGTTATAACGTCTAATCTGGGGTTTTTATTCAGATCCCAGTATGAGTTTTGTAACGTTTACAATTCATAGGGGGTCGACATCATGTTTAAAAAGTTACAGAACAAGCTTATGTTAATTTTTGCAGTATTGCTGGTTTCCTCCTTGGTCATTCTGCAATTGACAACTAACTTGCAGATGACGACCAGCTTTAAAGAAGAGCTGGACGAGTTAGGAAGCGAAGAAGCGGAGGCCTTAATGCAAGTTACGGATTTGCGTCTAAATAATTATGCAAATGATATTTTGCATTTTAGTGAAAATCCGGAGATCAAAGACATTGTAAAAAACAGAGACAAGCTAACTCCTAACATGATTCAAGTGATGAAATCTTATACAAAAATCAACCCTGAGATATCGGCTATTTATATGGGGAACTCATCGAAGCAGATGTTTGATCCCGAGTCTAATGTATACAAAGAAGATTATGATCCCCATACTCGGCTGTGGTATAAATTGGCTAACGATGATAAGGATAAAGTGAAATTCAGCCCTCCGTATAAGGATAGTGTCAGTCAGAAAATGAAAATAGCGATCTCTAAGGCTGTTGTGGAAAACAACAAGGTTCTCGGGGTTATTTCGCTTGATGTGAACCTGGAACAATTGACAAAGCAAATCAGTGAAACGAATGTAGGATATAATGGGTTTGGATTTATTTTGGATGCAGAAGGAAACTCGGTAGTACTGCCGGATACAGAAGATGCAGCCGGGAAAAATCAGCGGGAAAGATCATATGTTGACGAAATTTACACTTCAAATGAGAGTGCAGGAAAGGTCAGCTACACGGATAAAGGCGAAGCGGAAGTTCTGTATTATAGGACGTCCGGTCTTACAGGGTGGAAAATCGGTGCTGTCTATCAAGAAGACGAACTGTTAAAGCTCACGAATCATATTAAATACATGAACATCATCATAACCTTGTGCGCCATCGTCGTTTCAAATATTATTGTCTACTTTGTCGCCCGCTTCTTTACGAAGCCGATCGTTCAATTGACGAAGCAGGTGCAGCTAATGGCTGATGGAGACTTGACCGTGGAAGGGAAGGTAAGTTCGAAGGACGAGATTGGCCAATTAACAGGCCACTTTAATCATATGGTACAAAGCATGCGGGAAGTCTTGTCCCGCGTGATTGGTTCCTCTGAACAGCTCACGGAGTCGGCTGAAAATCTGAGTGCCGTATCGGAAGAAACAAAAGCGGCAAGCGAAGAAATTGCCCACGCCATGTCGGATGTCGCGCAAGGTTCTGCCGAAAGCGCAACAAATCTGGATCATATGCAGGAGGTCACAAGCAAGCTGGACTCGCAGTTTAGATCGGTGGAAGAAACGATGTCCTCCATGCAGGCGAAGTCAAACCAGACGCAGCAGGCAAGCATCGATGGAAGAGAGACGTTGGCTGTGCTGCAAGCGCGTTCCGATGAATCGTTCCGTGAAATTCAATCGATCGAACAAGTATTGAACCTGCTCGTGACCAAAATCAACGACATTCAGGCTGTGGCCGAAATGATCAAAGCGATTTCAGCTCAAACCAATCTGCTTGCTTTAAATGCGTCGATCGAAGCGGCCAGAGCGGGAGAGGCTGGCAAGGGATTTTCGGTCGTGGCCACAGAAGTGCGTAAGCTTGCAGAACAATCCGCTAGTTCGACAGAGCAAATTAGCAGCACCATTCAGGGCATTATAGAAGAGGCTGCGAATGCCACCCGGGCGATGAGCCGGACAAAGGAAATCACCTCGGAACAAAATGTGGCCGTGCAGTCGACAGAGATTGCATTTACAAGCATTCAAAGCTTGATGCAGCAAGTGATCGAGGCGATTATGGAAATGTCGGACAAAATACAGACGGCGTCCGAGCTGAAAGAAAACGTGGTTCAGTCCATCGTAAATCTGTCCGCGATCTCGGAGGAATCCGCAGCCGCCGCGGAAGAAGTCAGCGCTTCGACGCAGGATCAGTTGAAAGCAATTGATACGGTCTCGCAGTCGGCGGAAGATTTAAGCCGGTCCAGCAGCGAATTGGAATTGCTAGTGAAGAAATTTAAAATATAAGCTATCATTGTGATGTTACGCGGCGGTATGCTGGGATCTTCTATGAACCCAGCTACAGCCGTTTTTATTTGGGTAGTCTTAAGCATAAAGTTGGTTGAATGGATATGATTAGAAAAACATGAGATAGAATGGTTGGCAGCGTATTGACAAGGTCATTCATACTGGGGGATAGTAAATAAAAGGAAATATTTTCTTGACATTGAATGTTGATTATAATCTGCAAAGTGGTGATCCAATGCCCCGTTATCAATATGTATCCCCTATCTATCGCAAAAGCAGAAAAAAATTCGCATTAATAGATACAAACGGGAATCGAGTAGGGGAAATTCGAAGGCACTATAATAGTACGCTCCATTATGTTGTTGATACTATTTTTAGTGATTACTTGATCAATGCTGAAGTTTTTGATAACGAAGGAAGGTCAATGAGTAAGGCGGTTGAAGTTTGGTCGCTCCAGACAATGATTAGGTCGGAATGGAACGTGGATTCTAAACATTTCGGAAGATTTGTGCTGAAAGATAAAACAAGGGTCAAACCAAATCCTAGTATGGAGTTCGTGATTGATAATAAGGTTTACTTATTAAAAAAGGACTTCATGGATCGAACCACTAAGTTAACATGCTCATCTGAATCTGACAGATACATAGCTTTGATTACTTACAATAAGGTTATACCTCCTCGGACGATTACGATCGAGCTTTTAGACGATGAAGTGGACGTTTATACTTTAGCGTGTATCTACTATTTATTTTCGTTGAGAGATTATACGTGACAGCCCTGAAAGCTTATTTATACAAACGAACACCTTCTGGTGTAGGATTGGCGAGAGCCCACCCCACACCATCTTAGGTCTATACACTGTTTTCTTCATACCTTGCCAGTGCCATGGCGGCCGTCTCGCGCATGCGCTTCTGCAGGTATGCGCTATCCTTCACACGGACGCGCTTGCCGAGAAAGCGTATCTTGGACAAGAGGAACTCATGCTCATTCCACGGCAGCAGGATTCGAATCTGGTAGCTGCGCTGTTCCTCATCGTACATCACCTCCGTCTCGAAGCAGGAGAAGGCATACAAGATGCGCGACAGCTCGCGGTTATATTCACGGATGACCTCAATCACAACCTCAGATTTGCGACGATCGCGCAAGCGGGCAAGCTTTGCTAGAATGTACTCCGCTTCCGCAGGCGGGATCGATTCTGCCGTCAATGATGTAATATTGCGCAGCTTGGTGTTCATGAGACCACGGTGCTGACGATGGTACCAGAGCAGGTACCATTCTCGCTTAATAATGGAATACTCTAATTTATATGGAAGGCCCTCATGCTCCTCGTTGATGCGACCGCCCTTGATTGCGTAGCTGATGCGTATCCCTGTTCCGGAAGAGATGTACCTGCGGAGCGGCCGCAGCATCGGATGATAGACATGCTTTTCCTTGCTTTTGGCCTTCTCAATAAGATTATGGGAGGTATCCATGAGGTTCTCTGAAGACAGGATTTCATGTAATTTGGTTATCGTATCTTCCGAGAAGGCCTCGCTCGCTGCTGGATGCGCGAGCATCGTCTTCAACCATGCCCGTTCATGGGAGGTGACCACGAATGTACCTGCATCTTCGAGTCGGGATAGAATTTGATAGCCAAAGATTTTCTCAAATGGGTTCATAGTAAGCAGCAATCTCCTTCCATTCCTCTATCAGCTCACGGCGTAGATGTCTGGGTTCAAGCACTTCGCAGCTCGATCCGAAGCTGCGCAGCCAAGGCTTAATCTCCATAATTCCATTCACCGTAATTTCGTATAGGAAGGATTGATCATCTTCCTCAACAATTTCCCCCCACTGCCCTTGCAGCAGTACCCGCTGCTTAATGAAGTCCGGTTCTCCTGGGCGAGGACTGAAGAAGCGGGCACGCACCTTCACGGGCCGTCCGGTATCGATAAGCCAGCTGTACTGAAGCTTCTCCATGAGCGCCGCTGTCTTCATCTGAAATACGTCCTCGGATACATCCTCCACTTCTTCAATGTGGGTCATGCCCTCCATGCGGAACTTGCGGATACCCTCTCTATCGCTGCTAAGCATATACCATCTTCCATATTGATGGTCATATACAATCTTTAAGGGCAGAGCCTTATGCCAAGTTCCTACGCCTTCCCTCTCGAAGCGCGGATTCGTCTGCTGCGCGGCATAGCTCTTCTCTGCCTTGGGCGTGAAGTATTGGAATTGCACTCTGCATCGCTTGTTGATCGCGCCTAATAAGGTAAACAGATGGGCCTCATCCAATATGCGAAAATGATAGTGATATTTATATAAAAAGGTGTCAGTAAGATATTGCCCCTCATGATCAAGCAGCAATTGCTTCTTCAAGCTGTCCCGCAGCAAATAGCCATGGACAGAAGGCACTTGCGTGTTCGCCATTACATCCACGAAATCGTATAAATCAAGCAGCTCCTCATCCGATAGTTGCTGTATGAGCTCATCGTTCAAGCGATAGCGATATGGACGGGATGCATTCGCTTTGCGTATGACGCCAACCGACTCCAAATATTTCAGGTCGCTTCGAATTGTCTTCTCATCGGGCATCGGCAGCTCTTCCGGCGTTCTGCCGCAGCATTCATCCATAAGCTCCATAGCGGACATAGATTGCTCCTGAAGCGCCTCCAAAATAGTCGATATCCGAACCGATTCGGATTCCTTCAATGACTTGGCTCGAAACAAGAACAATAGGGCAGGATCGGATGAATCGTCATTACGTTGATGAACAGCTTCTGCCAGCTCCATTTCTGAGGCATGCTTAGATTGTACCTCTGAGGCAGCGGCAACTTCTTTCAAGCGTCGAGCCGTTTTGTCCAATGTATGTACGGAAATGCCCAGCCGATCTGCAAGCTGCTGTCTATTGAACGCCCCTCTCATCAGCATGAGCGTGCGCAAATACTGAATCTCCTTATCGAAACTCTCCTTAGCCACGTCGAATCTCCTTCCTCCCAAGTAACCCATGCAGTTCTCTTTTATTGTATCAGGTAAACATTTGCGGAAGCACGAAATAATCTCGGTAGGTCGTAATACTTTCGCCATGTTCGCAAAACCGGAAATAAGAGATGATGAATGCACAAAGCAATGCGTATCCGTTCAACGGTTAGGGAATGGCTAAAATGCTGGAAACCCTAAGTACCATGCGTTGAAGGATGGAAATCAATCGAAGCAGTGATACACCGAAAAGAGCAGCTTGCAAAGGGATAGCTTTGATAGGGAAGGAGTCAAACCTATATGGAAAATATACGGCAGCAAATTATAGATGCGTTACGAAATATCGAGACAGAAGAACAGGTACGAATAGTATATGCTTGCGAATCAGGCAGCAGGGCTTGGGGATTTCCATCGAGGGATAGCGATTATGATGTTCGATTCATCTATGTAAGGCCTATGGACAGCTATCTATCCTTATTCGAAAAACGAGACGTGATTGAGCGGCCGATCAGCAATATGTTGGATATCAATGGTTGGGATATGAAGAAAGCATTATCCTTATTCCGCAAGTCGAATCCGCCGTTGCTTGAATGGCTGCAATCTCCGATTGTATATGCGGAAGAATCGGATGTAGTGGAGCAGATACGTGTTCTATCTTCCTATACCTTTTCTCCGAGAGCCTGTATGTATCACTATTTGCACATGGCCACAGGAAACTACAGGGAGTATTTGCAGAGGGAGTCCGTGAAGATCAAAAAGTACTTTTACGTGCTGCGCCCGCTGCTGGCCTGCCAGTGGATTGAGCGTTATCACGAGATGCCGCCTATCGAATTCCCAGTGCTGGTAGATCGGCTTGTGCCGGCGAACAGCGAACTTCATGCCGCTATTCAACAATTGCTTGCACGCAAGATCGCGGGAGAAGAGTTGAATATGGAGCCTAGAATCGAAGTCATCAATGCCTTTATCGAACAATCCATCGGATACTATGAACGGATTGCCGCACAACAGCCTGTTGCAGCAGGCGGATATGATGCACGGCTTGATGAATTATTCCGCAGGTCGATTACAACCGCAGATGTAAGGAGAGAAGAAGCATAATGGCAATCGTGCAATTATCGTCAACGCATCCACAGTTTTCATTTCTCATTCGGAAAAATCCGCATAACGGAATGATCTTGCGACAGATTCGCAAGGGGACGGCATACGGCTGGTACAGCGATGCAGCGAAGTATAACGTATATTTCAAGGATGCGGACAATGAGGTTTCCTATAAGCAGCATAAGGATGAGTTTTTTGAATATTTGAACGTATCTCGCTATAATACGCCGATTTTCCCGCTGCATGCGATTGGCGAATTTTTCTCGGCACCCTTCAAGGCGCAGAGCGAAGAGGATGTCGTGGGTTATGAGCATTCCTTTACCATCAACATGATTCATGTGGATCGCATGCAGTACATTCATTTTTTTCAAAAACATGTAACGGCATATACCTTCGACCTACATCACAGGACGGATAAGAGCTACTCTATTAAGATAACGACACAGCGAAGCTTGCATGAGCTGCTTCATGTCGTGAGTGTGCTGTGCTTATTCTTGTCTATATTCGGAAATGAGAGTCTTGATATTTCAGACAGTATGATCGTGAAATATGTGAAGAGTATGAACATTATAGATGCCCCCTACTATATTCGCAGTCTGTTCGCACGCATCTTCTTGTCCTCGAAGCAGGATTTCCGCAAACATAAAGTGGAACTGGAACGCACCGATCGTTATGCGATCCAGTTCGAGTACGGCGGAACTGCAATGCAGCGGAGAAATTTCATTGCAGGCATGCTGCCCTTCAACAAATCGATTCTCGATGTTGGCTGCGGCGAGGGATTCTATGCAATACCATACGCTTCGAAAGTGGAGAGCAGCAGCTACTATGCAATAGATATTAATGAAGATCTGCTTGCGGTCGTGCAGCGAAAGGCCGAGTCCAAAGAACGAGATAACATTATAACCTATCCGTCACTTGAACACTTCATGGAGCATTACAACGGGGAGCAGGTCGATGTGATGTTGACAGAAGTGATTGAGCATATGAGTAAGGATGAAGCGAAGCATCTGATTCAGTCGATTTGTACAAATATTGATTTTGAACATTTCGTCATTACGACGCCGAATGCAGACTTTAACGTCTTCTACGAACTGACGGAGTTCCGGCACCTCGACCACCGCTGGGAAATGGGAAGAGAGGAATTCGAAGCTTGGTTTGCGGAAGCGATGAGCGCTTATGGAGCAGCATACACATACGAATTCGTAGCGATCGGGGATCGTGTGAATGGCATATCGACGACACAAGGCGTCGTTATTAGGAAAGGAGGAGAAGAATGTGGAGCTTGTCACTAACGTTCATACCATCTATATGATGATTGGGCCGACGGAATGCGGCAAGACGACGTTTGCCAAGGAAGTGCTGATGCCGCAGTTAAGGGGAAATGCATCAGGGGCCATGCAAATGAATGTGCAATATTTGTCCTCGGACAGCATGCGGCAAGAAATACTCGGCCATGACTATGATAAATATGATCAGGTTATGCTGGAGGCCAGCGCCCAAGCTTTCAATCTGCTATATACGAAGCTGGACATGGTCACTTCTTTTCCGGTGAATGCTGAGTTCGTGATTCTGGATACGACCGGACTAGCCGAGGATTTCAGGGCCAAGGTTAGAGAGATTGCCGAACGCAATCACTACCACGTAGAGGTCATCCTCTTCGACTATCGCAAGCGCGAGGACTATTATGCCTCGGAGCGTTCGAAGAGACTGATTACGAACCATATGAATCGGCTGAAAAAGGATGTGCTCGGTTCTCTTGCGCGTGAAGGATATGCCAATATCCATCGGGTGCGCAGCAAGGACTTTTACTTACATGAACAGGGGGCTGCTAATCCGGAATATCGCGTCATTGTTCACAATCGAAGCGAATATGCGGCTACATTCCTGCCAAATGAACGCAAATATACGATTGTCGGCGATGTGCATGAATGCATTCATGACCTGCAAGGGCTGCTGCGCGGCTGCGGCTACCGAATTGAGGACGGCAAGCTCAGCGCCACGGAGCGGGTGCAGGATACGGACATCATTTTGGTAGGAGACTGGATTGATAAAGGCAGAGCGACCAAAGCAACCATCGACTTTCTATATGACAATCGGGAGCACTTCCGGTTCGTGCTCGGAAACCATGAGAACTTCGTATACAAGTACTTGCAGGGAGAGGTTAGTGGTATCGACCAGGAGCTGGTACGCACGTATTTCGATTCGATTCAGGTGTTGATGGGGGATCGAGAACTGTTGGATAGATTTAATCACTTGGTGTCCCTATCGCAGCCGTTCTATCAATTTCGTTCGCCTAATGCGCCATCGTTCTATGTGACTCACGCACCTTGCAGGAACAAGTATATTGGGAAGCTGGATGGGAAGGCCGTTCGTCGTCAACGTAATTCCCGCATTGATCGGGATGCACCGCTCGAAGAACAGCTGCGCTTTATTCAAGAAGAAGCGGTTAGCAATCAGCCTTATCATATATTCGGCCATGTGGCGGCCAAGACAGCCTTTCGTATCAAGAACAAAATTCACGTAGACACGGGCAGTGTGCATGGCAATCGATTGACCGCTGTAAGTATCTCCTACAAGCCATTCTACAAATCGCATCCTGCCAAGCAAGCGATTATGGAAGATGAGCTGTCGACACTGTTCGAAGTTCAGCGGAAAGTATCTCTGCAGGATCTAAACGATGAGGAAGTGCGGAGGCTGCATTACTGTACACGGAATCAGATTAATTTCATATCTGGAACGATGTCGCCTTCGGATAAAGATGTAGATGCGCATGAGCTGGAATCGTTGAAGCGGGGATTGGATTACTTTGCAGAACATCAAGTAGAGAAGGTAGTGTTGCAGCCTAAATATATGGGATCGAGATGTAATATTTATCTGTATCGTGACGTTGAGCAATGTTTCGCAGTGAGTCGGAACGGATATAGAGTCAAGCAAGTGGATCTAACAGATGTATACGAGCAGCTGCTACATAGATTCCGGGCTTTTATGGAAGAGAACCAGATCGCGATGCTTCTGTTGGACGGTGAGCTGCTGCCTTGGAGAGCGATGGGGGAAGGGCTGATCGAACGGCAGTTCAAGCCGATTGCGGCAGCTTTGGAGAGCGAGCTTGAATTTTTACAGCAGCAAGGTTTTGAAGCTGCATGGGGGAAGCTTGCGGAGACGTATCGGAGTACGGAATTTGAAAAAGACCAGTATCATATGTCGAAATCGGTTCTTAGTGAAAAGTACGGCAGTCATATCTATCAGAGCTATAAGCATGTTCACGATGCGATCAAGACGAATGTCCCGCTGAGCAAGCATGAGAATGCATACGTGACCTATCAGAAGCAGTTGGAGCTGTACGGAGAGGATGGGGAACTGGAATATAAGCCGTTTGGTCTGCTTAAAGTGATTGATGAGTCGGGTGAGGAACGTATTCCAGATGAGAATACATCTGCGATCTTTAGCTTCTTGTCTGACGACGAATACATAATTGTGGATCTAACACAGCCAGATTATGTTGAGCAAGCAGAGCGCTGTTTCTCTAAGCTGACAACGGAGAAACATATGGAAGGCGTAGTCATAAAACCAGAGAACACGATAAACAATGCCGTACCTTATATGAAGGTAAGAAACGCGGACTATTTGTCTCTTGTTTACGGCTATGATTATCAATTTCCGCATAAGTACGATAAGCTGATCAAGCAGAAAAATGTGCGCCAGAAGCTGAAGACCTCGCTGGGCGAGTATCGTCTGGGCCAGCAAATGCTTGCTGTAAAGCTTAATGAAATAACACCTCAGCATGCGGAGTATAAGGAACTGGTTGCAAATCTATTATTTGAAGTAGGCAGAGAGAAAGAGCTTGATCCAAGATTGTAACAGGCATGATCTGAAAGTAATCATTGTTGATGGAATTGGTCAATTGATGACTTTATTTAGTAAGAGCGCTCTTTAGGATGACCTAATAGAGCGCTCTGCTGCATGAATTGATAGATTAACGCAGAACTGATCTAAGCCGCTCATCTACTTGAGCGAGGAAGAGCAGCAGTTCTTCTAGCAAGGCGACGCCATTCTCCGTGACGATCAAATGTCCAGAAGCAATTTCACGGTACTGTGAACCGGAGATCAGGGCAGCAAGTTCTTTCGTCTGCTCGACAGGCACCATGCGGTCATGGGTCAATCCAATAATGAGAGTTGGAGCGGTAATGCTGCCTAGGAGCGGACGTAGATTGATGCAGGTATCGAGTTCAATGTGATGGTTCATCTCCGGCGCAAGATTTTGAGCGAGATCATCTGCCATCGCCAGCAGCTCATGAATGGCATACCGATTCAAATAATCGGAGCTATAGCCGGTATACATTAGGAATTGGGCGAATGCGGTACGATCGGAAATGAGCAGCTTGTGCCATAAATCGAATTGGAACTGTACCGACACGTCTGATTCAACCCATCCTGCAACCAGCGTAAGCGATAGCACGCGCCCTGGGTATTTGGCTGCCAGAGCTGCGGCAATCTCTGCTCCTAGCGAGTAGCCAATAACATGAAATTGCTCGAATCCTTCCTGGGAAGCGACGGCTAGATGTTGCTCCACCACATCGTCCAGCTCTAGTCGTAAGTTTGCTCCCAACTGACCGTAGTTGGGTGACATGACGGTGAAGTGGGAGGACAGGGTATGACTTAATTCTTCCCACAATTGATGGGTTGCTCCTGTCCCATGAATGAGCAATAAGCCTGATCCGCTGCCTTCAACGGAATATAACACCTCTACAGAATCCTTTTTCACAATTTTATCCATTTCATCCACCGCCCATATGATATATTGAGATTGTCGACTGATCATTTTGATTGGCGCTTATCTTTTCGATGCTAATCATAATTGATGAACATAATTAATGTAAGTACGCACTTTTTGGTGAAATACTTACCGTAAGGAGAGTATGAGATGACAAGTCCGTCTATGTATGAAATCAATGGGAAGCGGTACCAGTGTGCAATCGAGTTGGCAGTCTCTATCATTTCGGGGCGTTGGAAGCCGACTATTATTTGCAAACTGTTTGCAGGCAAGCATCGTTATGGGGAACTGAAGAAAGGGATTGTAGGCATTAATCATAAAATGCTTGCGGAACAGCTTAAGGAGTTAGAGGCTGCGGGAATCATTCGCCGTCATGCCTATCCTGTAGTTCCGCCTAAGGTAGAGTATGAATTAACTGAGCTTGGGATGAAATTAAAGCCGATTATCGATCAATTGCAAGAGTGGGGGGAGCTATTCCAGCTGGCCAATAAGCGAGAGGTGATCCCAGCAGAGAATAACATGGTAACTGACCTTTAACCATGCCATGTGGCGAGAGAGAGTCAAAATGTAAGAATGCCAGGATACATTGGCTCCTTTACAGATATAGCAGGCTGAGCTTCATGAAATTGTGCCATAAAATCTGTGGAAAATCATGTTGAAGGAATGGTAGAATGTGGTATGGAAATGGATAGAAAACTTTCAATTTCATAGAGAAAGGAAACGTTATAATGAGAAGAATAGTACATGCGGGAAAATGGATGCTGGCGGCGGTATTGAGCTTAGGGATAATTGGAGTATCCAATGCATCCATCGTATCGGCAGAGCAGAAATCAAGCAACGCAATTCAAGAATATGGATCGAACTCGTTAATTAAGAAAGACAAAACCTATTGGGTGTGGGGAAATTATCAGGCTGTGCCGACTCAATTGCATGGAATTGGCCCAGTAACACGGATCGTTGGCCCTTATGTGGTGACGGATGACAAGAAGGTATGGTATTTGAAAGGTAGCGCGATATCGCCAGAAATTAAGATTCACCCCGTAAGCGGCATAAATGATATGGTTTTCTGGAATGGCGATTTAGCTATTGATGCAGATGGCAAAGTTTATATTGTTGCAGACGAAGACAATGCTCAATTCAAGGAGCTGTCCGGCATCGATCAGGTTGAAAAAATAGCTGCGTACTCCCCTGAACATCCGAACCCGGAACGATGGTTTTTCCTGAAGAAGGACGGTACTGTATGGGAGGGAACGAATAAATTAACTTCGTTTGAGAAGGTTGCTTCCTTACCTCAGGTGAAGTCCGTGGCGAGCGGGCTGGTGCTTAAAAAGGACGGCACGGTGTGGAGCTGGCCGCTTCAATTTCCGGCGGGAAGCACCCCAGTTCCTTCGCAAGTTGATGGTTTGGCTGCGATCCGATCCATCTATTCAAATAGAGAAGCGAATCTGGCAATCGACTCTGCATCTCGCCTCTGGTTTTGGGGTGGTACGTGGACGGGGGTGTCCGACGTAACGACGGTTCATGACAATCCGAAGCCGATTCAGTTGAAGAATATCTCTGATGTGAAAGAAGCGTATGTTGTGGAACGTTCAATCATTGCGCTCACGAATGGCGGAAACGTATATCAAGCGTCTATTGAAACCGAATCGATGTCAAGCGGCGCCAAGTTTGAACTTATTGCTTCGAATATCAGCTCGGTAAAGGCTGGCTGGAGACATATCATCATGCAGAAGGCAGACGGCTCTCTATGGGGCTGGGGCGTTAACAATGATGCGGATTTAGGAAACGGGGACTATGAGTTTATGCATGCGCAGGCCGTGCCGGTACACCGTGCGGTATCGCTTGTGTTGAATGGAGAGACTGTTAAGATGAACAACGGCGTTGTTATTCGCAACGGTCAAGCCTTCGTGCCGATTCGTTCGATATTCGAGAAGCTGGGTGCCACGATCAAGTTTGATATACTAAGCAAGGTTGTCACGGTCAGCCGCTCCAATGCGGGTACTGGCAGCGCGGAATTGACCATTGATGTCAACTATAAGTCGGGGACAATGACGCTGAACGGCAAGGAAGTTCAGTTGGACAACAAGCCTTTTGCGATTAAAGGAACCTCTTATTTGCCGCTTCGCTTCATTAGCGAGAAGCTGGGAGCGAAGGCAGAATGGGTGCAAAAGGAAGATAAAATTTCGATTACGATGAAATAGGGAGTATGAATGGAGTCTTGCTCCGGTTATGACAAATACCGGGCAGGGCTCTTTTTTATATAATTAGAGAGTACTCAAGGGCTCAAGCTTCCTCCTAGAGCCCTTGAGTACTCTCTTAGGCAGGTTATATACATCTTCTTGTCGAAGATATTATTTTCCCTCGGTCGATTCCAACCCAATGATATGCTTAACGAACTACTTATCGTAAGAAAAGGCAGGGGAGCAGTGTGGACAATCTAAAGAGCAAAAAAATACTTATTGTGGACGATGAACCTGATATTCGAACCATGATCGATATGCTGCTGCGCAAAGAGGGATATTATCGAATTTATACGGCATCCGACAGCAAATCTGCACTAGCCGCGTGCCGCAGGGACAAGCCTGACATCTCCATCTTGGATGTAATGCTTCCAGATCAGGACGGCTTCGCGCTACTGACGGCCATCCGCCAATTCTCCAGCATGCCGGCGCTGTTCTTGTCTGCGAGGGGCGAGGATGAGGATCGGCTGCTCGGATTAGGTCTAGGAGCCGATGATTATATTGTGAAGCCTTTTTTGCCAAGGGAGCTGATTCTTCGTCTGAACGGCATTTTGAAGCGAGTGTACCAGATGCATCAGGAGGAGAGGTTGCCGACCTACCACTTGGAAGGATGTACAGTGGATTTAGAGAGCGCTGTAGTGTATCGCAAGACTGATGGGGATAGAGAACGCGAGCAGCCGCTTACGGCCAAGGAGCATGCCATTCTTATGAAGCTATATGAGAATAGAGGACGCATTGTGACGACTGATGCATTGTTCCAGGCCGGTTGGGGCGATGATGGCACCAGCTACGAGAATACGTTAATGGTGCATATACGGCGAATTCGGGAGAAGATCGAGGTGGATCCTTCTACTCCCTGCAGCCTGCTAACCGTTAGAGGGCTCGGGTATAAGCTTATGGTGAAGGAGCCATAGGACGATGGATAATATTATCCGACTTATTCGCCGGTTTACGGGCGTTACGTTTGTCATTTTTGCCGGAATTATTGCTTTGAATTTGGTTATGCTCGGTTTCTTCGTGTTCAAAGAGATTAACGCCGGACAATCTCCACAGCATGCCGTGGAGTATGTTGCGAATCATTTGCAGCGGAAGGGACAGTCGCATGTATTAGACATATCCTCCCGCCAGATGCTGGAGGATACCGAGGCATGGGCGATGCTGCTTGATGAAGGCGGCCAAGTCATATGGGATTACAAGCTGCCTGAAGACGTCCCGCGTGCGTATTCCTTAACCGAGGTTGCCAAGTTCACCCGTCATTTTTTGCAGGAGCATCCGGTTTACGTATGGGAACATACAGATGGACTGGTCGTACTTGGTTATCCGAAGGATAGCTATGCGAAGTATCATTTCGACTTTCTCGTGCCATGGATACGGTCTTTACCCCAGAGATCCCTATACCTACTGTTGGGCAACATCGTGCTCGGCTGCGTGCTGGCTATCATAATCGGTACTCGCCTTGCCCGATCATTGAAGCCGCTCACAGGTGTTGTTAACGCGTTAGGCAAGGAAGAGGCCGTCCGTGCAGAAGAGAAGGGGATATTCGGCAAGCTCGCGCGAAGCATCAATGACACCTCTGAAATGCTTCGAGAAAGGCAGGCGGCTCTTCGTACTCGCAATGAGGCGCGGTCGAATTGGATTGCGGGAATTTCCCACGACATTCGTACGCCTCTGTCCATGATTCTTGGCTATGCGAGCGCGCTGGAGGAACATGCGGAGGTGCCTGAGGAGCAGAGGCAACAGGCGGCAATTATTCGCAAGCAGGGAGAGAAGCTGCGCTCCCTCGTTATTGACTTGAATCTTGTCTCCAAGCTGGAGTATGAGATGCAGCCCTTGAACATGGCGCCTATGCGATTGGCGGCTCTAGCCAGACAGGTTGCTGCAGACTTTCTGAATCAAGGGCTGGATAAGCAGTATGCCATTGAATTGCAGATCAAGGAAGAGCATATTCAGGCTGAAGTCGATCGCAAGCTGATGCTTCGTGCCATCACGAATCTGGTTCAGAATTGCATCGATCATAATCCAGATGGCTGCGACATTTCGCTGCTTATAAATCAATCAGCCGATGGTTCGGCTTGTCAATTTACAGTGATGGATAACGGAGTAGGGATTCAGCGTGAATCGCTGGAGGATCTGTTGAAACTGCCATACTCCGCGGAGAGGCAGAACTTGCGACAGAATGGACATGGCTTGGGACTTCCTATGGTGGCTAGAATTGCCGAGGCACATCACGGACAGCTGTTGCTGGAGAGTGACACGGGGCAGGGCATGTGCGCTACAATTGAGCTGCCAAGCTGTTCGGCCAAGGCAGCTTGTAGCTAATCTAAGCTAACAAAAAGACGAACATAGACAGTTAGTAGAATTGTATGATGGTGTTCTAGTATTTATGGAATATCTCATTTACATCATGACGTTCAACGTTCTTGATCAATGAATATGCTAATATGCTCCTCAGTTAAACAATCACGAAAAGGGCCGTTCTCTGATCAGCGTATGATCCAGATAGCGGCCCTTGGTTGAATAAAACTACTATGGCTTATAGGTTCTTCTTATGTTCTCGGGAAGAGTGTCATAGGGAACTTCATGCCAATAGGTAACTCCTCGAAGCCTTGTCGTATACAGCTCCAGATAAGCTCCTTCACGTAATTGCTTGCTGGTGGTAAAGTCCAGTTGTTTTTGACTCCCTTGGCTATCAAAAGCGAGGAGGCTGTATTCATATCTGCCGTTCTTGTTTTTCATCGCTTCGTTACTGTTGATTTGTACATAATATATCGTCTTCCCTTCCGGGTTGTCCGGCGCTAGTCTTTCCGGAGCAAGGAAGAATATACCGAATGCTACGACGGCTGCGAACAACAGCGCGGCGATAAGAATTATTTTTTTCATTTCAGATTCCCTTTCTGGAGCGAACTAGGCTTGTATGACATCATTCCTTTGCAGGCTGCGAATGGCGAGACTAGTGAACAGAACAATATAAATGCCGCTGATCACATAGAATTGGATAAGCTCCGCACCATTTAGACTTTCCTGACTGAGTACACCCATACCAATCGTCAGCATGGAATACGGCAGCAGCATGCCGAACTTCGCGACATACAGCCCCAACCCAAGGAAAACAGCGCATAAGCAGATGCCGATCGGTGCTGCAAAGCTGCGGATTCGCAGCGAGAGCACAAGCTGGATGGCAGCTATCGCGAGAGAGGATATCCATCCTCGAAAGATCCATCCTATCGCATCGGAAGGAAAGGCCGAGGAGATGCCAAGCAAATGTCCCATACCGAAATAGAGAGTGAAAAATATCAACTGAACAATAAACAGGAGCGCTCCAACGACAATCAGCTTGGCTATGATGACGCTGGCAATGGATACAGGGGCCGTCAGTACAGCATTCCAGTTCCGGTTCATATGCTCTAATCTGCATGCATAGGCACAACAGATAGCGATTAGCACAGGGAGGAAGAACATGCCATAAAAGAGAGCAGCTTGCGTCCACAAGCTGTACCATTCCTGCTGCAGAACCTCTCGATTGAAATAATAATTTGCACAGCCAATTACGAGACTAATAACGGGAAGAACAACAAGAATGATCCAAATTCGAGAATGCCGCAGCTTCAGAACTTCGGCGGAAACGCTTCGTAACATATCGATTAACCTCCTATACTTCCTTGCGAGAAACATGTATATTACCTGCCGCGTAACATGCGGCAGCGATGAGCAGCACCGCAGCTATCAGAACGGGACTTGGCGGCTGCATCACGTATGTTGCGGTTTTCTCTGTATATAGATAGGAGACAGGAGACAGTCCGGAATAGTAAGACCATATAAATATCCGGCGCACGAATGCAGGAAATAGATCCGCTGTCATGCCAATAAAACCGCCAATCATGCCTAGGCACAGGGCAAAGGATTGATTCTTTACGATAAGGGAAATCCATTGTTGCAAGGCAATGATGGCTATGCTTGTCAGAAGTGCTCCTCCAATATGCAAAATGAGCAGTCGCAACGGGATCGAATCGAAACCGTTCATCATGCCGAACGCGAAAATAATGCCAGCCTGCAGGACGAGGTAAAGGAAGAGAATCGATGCAGCGCATATGAATTTGGCAGCATAGAAGCTGTTCCGATTCATATTCGTTGCCATTAGCAGCTTCCATGTGCTTCCTTTGTGCTCCATGTCGCACAAGCGCGATACGACGATAGCCGAGATAATCGGGAGAAATAAGCCGTTCATGGAGGCTGTTGTTGCAATTATCGTTTTCCAGTCCGCGCTGCTGGGATTACGAGCGATCGACATCGTTGTTGATACCAACGCCCATAGCATTTGAGCACCCAGAAATAAGGCTGCCATTGCGAAGATACGCTTGCGGCGAAGCTTGAAATATTCTAGGGACAAAGCTCTAATCATAAGCTCCTCTCCCTTCCGGTAAGCTCCAAGAATATATCCTCCAGTGTTCTTTTGCGTTCTTCGATCCGAAGAACATCAATACCGCTCAGCACGAGTTCCTTATTCAGCCTCGCCACTTGTTGATCGCTCATATGCTCGATCTGTAAGCATTCGTCCTGCAGGTTGGCCATATAGCTCTGAGTTTGCATCCATGCTGCGGCTGCGGCATTATTGCCCGTTCGAATTGCGAGTGACGATCTATTTCGCTCCTGCAGCGTCTCTATTTTCCCTTGGTAGAGTAGATTTCCGTCATTAATAATGCCAACGGAGGTGGCGATCTGCTCAATTTCAGAGAGCAGGTGGCTGGACAGAAGCACGGTAATTCCGTACTGCCGTGGCATTGATTTGATCAGCTCGCGAATCTCCCCGATACCTGCAGGGTCTAACCCGTTCGTAGGCTCATCCAATATGAGCAGCTTGGGGTAGGAGATAAGAGCCATAGCTATGCCCAGCCGTTGCTTCATGCCGAGTGAGTAATGCTCTACTTTTTTGTTTTTCTGGTTTTCAAGTCGGACAATTCTCAGTGCCTCATCTATATTTTTTCTCGGAACCCCGCGTAATGTCTGCATGACCCTCATATTTTCAAGTCCAGTCAAATGACCGTAATAAGAAGGAGATTCAATCAAGGAACCGATCTGATTGAGGATAGAACGCCGATGTTTGCCGAGCTCCTGACCGAATAGGGTGATGCGGCCATCGGTGGGCTTGGCTAGACCAAGCAGCATCTTCAGGGTTGTGGATTTTCCCGCCCCATTCGGGCCGAGGAAGCCGTATATTTCGCCTTCAGGAACCTTAAGGTCAATTTTGTTCACCCGACATACATGGTTATAAAATTTCGAAAGGCCGCAAGTAGCAACGACGGGTTGGGTATTCATCGAGTATCTTCAACTCCATTTCGTATCATTCAAATTATGATTTCATGCTTCAACTGTAAGTCCCGAACCTTTCATAAGGCTGAAATTTACCTTACGCCAACCTTAAATGACGGTGTATGTAAGAAAGATGAGAAAAAGTTGAGACGAAGGAACCGGGTTTCTGAATTATAGTAAAGGCAACAAGAAAGTACTCTCGAATGTACGAGGTTGATGATGAGAGGAACAGATGGAACAGATATGGGAGATGGAGGAGTAGATATGAGTTCAATGTCGAAAAAACAAGTGGTCGTTCGTGTCGAGGACATTATCGAGCAGCTAGGGTTAGATGAGGGGGCCGTTCTGCAGGAATTGCGGGAAGAGGTTAAGGTGTATAAGGAGGGCCTTGAGGCTGAGATGTATTGAATCATCAGCCCAAGGCCCTGCTGTGCTGTTAATGAAGTCCCTTGCTTTTTATCATCTCGGTCATATTTTGAACAGCCTTGTTTAAATAGCGATAATAGGTGGCGCGGCTCATATTGCAGGCAAGCGAAGCCGCGATGTGATTATGAGGATGCAAGTTGTAGGCCGTATTTAGGAGAAGCAGATCCTGCTCTTGAAGGCGGTATGTGTTGTGCTCAAGGATAGATAGCAAGCGTGCTTGCAGAGCGACTCCGTTCGCAATTGCAGGAAAGAAGCGGGTATAGTGATTTAGTTTGCCGGGCTCGTGCAGGCAGGATAGCATTTTGCGAACATCTTGTACGGTGATCGTGCTTCCTTGCTCGCTGGACTCACTTGTCTGCTCCGAGAAGAAGGACATGATCCATTCCCCGAATCGTTCTTGTCTGAGATCAAGCTCCAAAATATCCGCTCTTGCGTATGAAGTATCACAATTCCTTGTACGTGTGGGACGAAGCTGGAACCCAACCTGCTGCAGGAATGTCTTCAAATTCGGATTGGTGGCAACCAGCACTGCGCGGGAGCCTTGACCAAGTAAGGAGAGCCGATCTCGGGTAAGCAGGCCGACGATCTCTTCTCGAGTGAACATGGGATGCTTGTCTGTAGCTGCTGCTAAGACAGCGTAGTACGTATCTGCCTGATCCGCGCTGCAGGCTAGTTCCTCTTGCGTGAAGCATTCATGAAGTTCGGAAGGTATGTATTGTTCCATCAGTCGGCTTGTATCCCGATGCATAAGCAGCAACATGAACATGCCGATAGGCTTGCCATCCGCTTCGCGCAGAACCACAATACTCTCTGGAAATTGTTCAACGAGTTCATCCATAAATTGATGGTAGATGCTACGCTGCCATGGATCGATGCTATAGTCGCACCACTGATCCAGCAGCTCATGCAGCACAGGCAGATCGGCTTCGGTCACAATTTCGAGCGGCGAGTCAGGCGAGTCTACCGTCCAGTCTGCATACAGGCGATCAGATTGGAGGGTATCCTTGCACAAATAGAGCAGCTTAGCCGCTATTTCGCGCCTATGATGAAGATCTACATGGCGAAATTGCTGATAGAGAAACTTGGCTGCCTTCGTTCGAAGCTCTTCCAATCGCTCGGGCTCTCTTGCTCGGAAATCCCGATGCAGATGCATACGGGCAATATCATGCAGAGCAATGCCATCAGGAACGGTTCGAATAAAAGACATGCTCTGCAGCAGCCGATATTGCTGAATCGTGACAGGGCGCCCCAGGAACTTCGAGAGCATCTCTTGGTTGGCTTGCTGCAGCACGATCAATGCATCGACGCATGGCTGAACTTCATCGGTTGTGAGTTCACGCAGTAAATGGGCGCTGATCGTCTGAGAGACAATACTCGTATCCTTGTTCGACAGCTCCTGTTTCTTTTGAACAGCTTCTACTGCAAGTGCCAGACCGAGCGGATGGCCATCTGAGCTCCGAGCAATTTCCCCGCTTATCTCCTTCGAGAATGCACCTGTGTGTGAAATATAGTCCATCGTCTCCGCAAACGAAAAATGGGCCAGCGGCAATTCGGTAATGTGTCTCCCCCTGTGCGGATTCGTTTTCCATACAAGTGGGATAGGGGAGCGTGAGGCGAATACGAGGAGGACACCCTGTGACGACATCTTCGGCCAAAATGCATTCATAATCCAGCCTTCCAGCAGTGATATATGCTCGGAATTGTCAATAAAGATAGCGATGCGATGGGAAGCGTGAGCAGAAATAAGTACTTCGAGCGGATCGACAGGCTGACGATTATATCGTTCTAATTGAATGGCGGACGCTAAGTATTCGAAAAATCCTACGGGCGTTGTCAAGCATGAACGTCCGTCCAGCCAGATGCTCGTCCAATGTCGTTGCTGAACGGCAAGCATCATCTTCGTCATGAGCGAGCTCTTGCCTATGCCGCCCATGCCAGATATGTATAGAATACGGGAAGGGGCTTGGGGATCGTCGAGCCAGTCGATGACGTGACTCATTTCTTTGCTGCGCCCGATGAATGGTTTGGTATGTTCCAACCAATGGAGCTGCACGGTATCGGCTGCGCCTCCTTGTGATTCATTTATATCTCATGTTAACGATTCCCTTCTCATCTGGCAATATCGATAAGACAACAGACTGCTACTGTAGAGAGCATACTTGAGGAGTATATTATCGATTAGCTTTAACATCATAACTGTGTAGAACCGAGCGGTATCAGGAGTATTTCCTGAGCATCCTCGGTTCTTTTTATTATATTCATGAACAGTGGGTCTATAATGGTTTTAAATATATTTATCTGGATGACGGTGTAGTAACGAGTATTCAAGAATAGTCTCCCTTTTTAATGAATCGAGAGGTGAACGGGAATTATCCTGTTTACCTCTTTTTTGCTTAGCAAACTCATCGTTATATTCGGAGATTAGAAGAAGATGCCACATGAAAGTAACTGCACGCGTTCGACCATACTGCATGCCGCGGAACGTGTGCTTTTTTATTTGCTAGGGAAGGAGGAGATTATATTGATAAACAGAAAATGTATTGCTCGTCAATGGTGACCTCGCATCTTTGTCCAGTGTCGGTGAATCCGGTTTTGATGTACAACCGTTGTGCAGGGATATTTTTATGATTCACAGCCAGTACAATTTCGTTGGAATCCGGAAAATGTTCAGGTATAAAGCTCTTTAAAAGCTCTAACCCTGTTGAAGCATATCCCTGCCCCTGCTTCGCATAATCGATAGAGAAGGACGTAAGCAGCAGCGCATGTGGATTCTCGGAATATTCCTGAACTCTTGCATTCTTATTCAATACAAAAAAACCTACCGGCTGATTGCCAGCTGTTATGACGATAGGGTGCTGACCATCAGAGGTATCCAATCGTTGATTCGGCATTGCAGCAAACTGTTTTTGCTCCGCAGGGAGTTGATAGGATTGGAGTGCCTCCAAATATGCAGGCTTGTAAAATTGCAGTTTTACTGTAAGCTGGTTCATCTTCTCGATTTCACCTCAACTTATACAGGAATTTGGATTAACCTTTTTGGAATCAGTGTAGCAATTTGGATGCACATTCTAAATGTAAACCTGAATAAAGGAAGCTATTCATCTCCGATGAAATATGAACCTTTTTGATATATGGAGGATACTATTCCTTTTCTGTTGAATGTAAGGACAAGAGTTGTTGGTTATAGAGCTCCGTCTCGTTGCGAGTCGTGCTGCATCTGATATATCCGATCATTCGAGGGAGATGGAATGAAGATGAAGATAATAGACTTAAGCGTATCTATTAGTCCGCGCATTTGCGAGCCGCTCCCGGCTAAGATTGAATATTCCAGTCACAAGGAAGGCGCTCAGCAGGCAGCCGCCATTCTTGGACTTAAGCCAGATGATTTTCCAGAGAGCCAAGCCTGGGCTACCGAAACGGTGACCTTGAACACGCATGCCGGTACACATGTTGACGCGCCGTGGCACTACTGGCCAACCTCGGAGGGCAAGCCGGCAAGAACGATCGACGAGCTCCCGCTGGAATGGTTCTTCTCTGATGGTGTACTGTTTGATTTCAGCAAGAAGCCGACCGGCTATGAGATTACGACGGATGATTTGGTTGCTGAGCTGGCACGGATCGGCTACAAGCTGAAGCCTTTGGACATCGTCCTGATCCGTACCGATGCGGACAAGCGCCTCTATGAGGAGCATTATGCCTTTCTGCACGCTGGGGTATCTGCAGAAGCGACTCGTTGGCTGATTGAGCAGGGCATTAAGGTAGTAGGTACAGATGGCTGGGGCTGGGATATTCCATTGAACCTTCAAGCTGAGGCGTATAAGCGTGAACCGAAGGATGGAGTGTTATGGGCGGCTCACTTTGTCGGCCAAGAACAGGAATATTGCCAGATTGAGAAGCTGGCGAATCTGGAACAGCTGCCGAAGCCATTCGGTTTTAAGGTGTGCTGCTTCCCGGTAAAAGTTGAAAAGGCGAGCGCAGGCTGGGCGCGTCCGGTTGCTATTTTCGAATGAACGGCAACAAGCATAGAATCGGATTATAGAAAAGAGGTTCAGGAGATCGCAGTTTCATTTCACTACTGGGCTTTTGAATACAGACCTTACCGACCGATATTATGTCGCGTGGGGAATGGGCATGGTGCTGGGGCATTACGATGGATGATAAGGAGAAAATTACTTCATGTCGATCATAATTCATACCATTTCATATGAACGTATCAAAGAATTAGCTGTCTTTATCGCTCGATTGAATCAAGAGAAGCAGCATCATGTTGGATTTTGTGGGGATCAGGAAGACGAAATTGCGGGCACGCTTTCCGAGGAGTTCTCTGATCTTGAGTTAGATACATCCTTCGTGGTTGCCTATGAACATGAACGAATCATAGGAGCACTCGGCTTTGATGTCGACCTGGAACGCGGTGTGGCAGAGGTATGGGGGCCGTTCATCGATGAGGGAGCGAGATGGAACGACCTTGCACATGAGCTGTGGAGAGCGGGAATTAACCAGCTCGGTGACAAGGTAACGACACTGCACAGCTTTTATAATGAGGAGAACAAGCAGGCTCTGCAATTTATGGATGGCATATCGTCGTCAACATATTTGCATGCCCATTTGGTATTGGTATGTACCCGCTCTGCATTTGCCTATGCGCCGGCCCATACCCTACAGGAGATCACACCAGACTATGTTAATGCCTTCATTGCACTGCATGATGCTTCGTTCCCGAACACATATTACAGCGGACAAGAAATTATGAGCCGCCTTCAGGACGATCATCGGATATTTATTGCTGTCGATCACCAGCAGAGCTTGCTTGGCTACGTATATGTGGAAGCAGACTGCGACGCGCAGGAAGGAAATATCGAATTCATCGCTGTATCACCGCATGCGCAAGGACAAGGTCTCGGTACTTCACTGATACAAGAGGCACTGCGCTTCCTGCTCCTAGACAGGAAGATTGACGAAATCTCCTTATGTGTGGAGGAAGAGAATGGGAAGGCAATTTCCCTCTATCAGAAGGCAGGTTTTCAGCAGAAGCATCGGCTATTGTTTTATAAAATAACCCGATAAATATATGGATAATCCACAATAAAACCCAATTAACCTTCACTGGATGTTGACCCTTATAAGGTGCGGCATGCGTGGAGGTTTTTTGATTGGGAGAATGATGAATGATACCTTACTTTAAATTATACATTGCTTTATAAGGTATAGATCATTTATACTGTTTCTGTACCTAATAAAGAAAGGTATAAGCGAGGAGTGACTTTGTTGAACGTCGATAAGGAAATATTGCGCGGTTACATTGATACGATCATCCTGAGTCTGCTGTATCATCAGGATTTGTACGGATATGATTTAAGTAAGGAAGTGAAGAAGCAGAGCCAAGGTTCCTTCGAGCTGAAGGAAGGCACGTTGTATCTCTCCTTCAAGCGTCTCGAGAACAATGGATACGTGACAAGCTATTGGCAAGAGGGAAGTGCGGCAGCTCGGAGAAAGTACTATCACCTCACGGAATCAGGCAGCGCCTATTTGAGTCATAAGAAGGAAGAATGGCTGTTCATGAAGCAATTAATGGATCAATTTTTAGAAGGAGTGGAATGACCATGACGTTAAATAAAGATACGGAACATAGAATGAAGCAGTTCATTAAGCAAAATACACAATTAAATATGGCAGGCAGCGATGAACTAACATACTTTGAGAAATTGGTTCAAAAAGCAAACGCAACGTTAGGAGAAGCGAAGAAGCAGGCAGCCAGATTCAAATGGACTTCGCAGAAAAATCGGGAAGCGCAAGAAGATCTGATGAGCTATATGTCCGATTACATTCAAGATCTCGTAACGGAAGAGGGAATATCGGAAGAGGATGCATTCGAGCGCGCGAAGGCCGCGTTCTCTGTGGAGAATCCAGATAATCCGCTGCTGCACAGCGAAGCGAAATGGCTGCATTATGGGGAGCCTGCTGTTGCGGAGGCGATAGGTCTCTACTACGGCGCGTTCATGTTCATTGGCTTGGCACTTGGTGCGCTTGTTGGCGTCATCCTGCAAATGGTCGTTCTGAAAGAGGGCATTGGCGTACTGTTCTTTATCGTCACAGGTATTGGCCTAATGCTTGGCTTGGCACTCGGAATGATGAAGAATGCGCAGATCAGCTTGGGGCGGGATCGAATAGAATAAGCTCACAGTTCATGTGGAGCCAGAGGAACCGGAATGAGTGACTTCATTCCGGTTTTTTCATGGAGTGCGCCTAGCTTATGCTAAGCGGAATAGAACTAAACACGGATGCGCTCCTTATCAGGTTTGACGAAGAGGGATCGCTTACTGTCTAATATGGATTGCATTAATTACATGTTTATGGACATTTAACCTCATTCCAATGGCTGATAGACTCACATCATAATCATTCAATTCAATAGAGGTGAAGCCATGAATGGAGTACGTTACAAAATAAGAGAAGTGTTGGATAAGAGAAGGATTGAGACCTTTCTACGGCAAGCTCGAATTGGACATCTTGGAATGGTCGATGGTCATCTGCCGTATGTTGTTCCTCTTAATTTCGTTTGGACAGATGGCAAGCTTTATTTCCATGGAGCCACTGGCGGGAGAAGAAATCAGGTTATAGGTGAAAACCCGGAGGTCTGCTTTACGGTTTGTGAAGAGTACGGGACGATTACAAATCCGGTGCCAGCCAAGACGGACACAGCGTATATGAGCGTAATGATTTTTGGCAAGGTACAGCCTATCGTCGATCTGGATGAAGTTACACATATGCTGCAGGAAATGATTGATAAGTATGTGCCAGATTACTATAATCGTCCATTACCCAAGCAGCACGTGGACAAATACCGATCAGCTGTATTCGGTGGCCCGGTTCAGGTGTATCGAATAGATCCACATCATATTACCGCCAAAGAAAATCCGATTGAAGAGGGGAAAATGTTTGAGCCTGGAAAAACGGTGTAAAGAGGGAAGAGACATGGGACATTTAGTTGAAGAGAATCTCAGAACCGTAAGGCAGCAGATGGAATTGGCTTGCCAAGCATCCGGGCGCAAGGTAGAGGACGTGAAATTGTTGTTGGCAACCAAAACTGTTCCGCTTGAAAAATTGCAAATGGCCATACAAGCGGGGGAGGCTCTATTTGGGGAAAACAAAGCGCAGGAACTTCGGGACAAATTTCCGCTTATGCAGCAATCTAATCAGGTGGAATGGCATTTTATCGGACATTTGCAAACGAATAAAGTGAAGGACGTTGTTAAATATGTTACGCTCATTCATTCTGTAGACCGTCTGAAATTGGGGCAGGCCCTGGATCATCAACTCGCCAAAGAGAACAAGACTATGGATATTCTGGTGCAAATCAACACTTCCTACGAAGAAAGTAAATTTGGTGCTTCTCCGGAAACGGCACTGAAGTTGGTGGAACAATTGTCCCAGTTCGACACGTTGAACGTGAAGGGCTTAATGACGATTGGAAAACTAAATGCGACAAACGACGAGACCCGGCACTGCTTCCGATTATTAAAATCGATTCAAACCCAAGTTAGGGAGAAAAAGTTTCCGCGTGTAGAAATGGATATCCTCTCGATGGGCATGTCTGGTGATTTCAAGGTGGCTATCGAGGAAGGGGCTACTATCATCCGCGTAGGGACAAGCGTATTCGGGCAGCGTTACTTGCCGGATAGCTATTACTGGAACGAAAATGCGCGCCAGGACGATTAGGAGAGAGACAGGAGAGCGATTACGAACACAACATTTTCTACATGGTTGATGTGAGCAAGCGAAGGTTGTGACGGGGATGCTTGGCTTATAAAAGCATCCCCGCAAGACGATAAATTCCTTCTTCAATAGCTGCTTCATCTACTTTAGCAAAACCGAGTACCCAACCTTTTCGATCACTTTCCAAGCAATACGTGCTAAGCGGATACACGCGGATTCCCTTTTCGAACGCTAACTTTGTCACGGCTTCCTCATCGAACGATTTATCAGCCTCAAGAAGCATATGCAATCCCGTTTCTACGCCGCTTAGTGTGAAGTGGTCGCTCAGACCTGTTGCGATAATAGCCTTCGTCATGGCTTCATGTCTACGACGATATACATTCCGAACTCGTCTCATATGACGCATAAAATGACCATGCTCGATAAAATGAGTAAGTGTTAATTGCTCCATAATCGGCAGATGCCGATAGGTTAACTCATGGACTTGGGCAATTTGACGAATGGCCTCTTTGGGTCCGACAATTGCCGATAACCGAATGCCAGGAGCGACCATTTTGGAATAACTCATCATATATAGCGTGTTCTGAGGTCGCTGACTGAACAGCGTTGGGAGCGGGTCACCGCGATATCGAAATTCACTATCGTAATCATCCTCAACAATCCAGAACCTCTGCTCAGCAGCCATATGTAACAATTGCTGCCTGCGCGGCTCCGACATAATTGCTCCAACCGCACACTGGTGCGATGGCGTAACATATACAAGTTTGGACTCAGGATGAATGCGGTCAACGCATAGTCCGTGTTCGTCAACCGGAACGGATTCAACTTGCATGCGCCGATACTTCATCACCATCCAGGCAGCAGGGAAGCCGGGATCCTCAACCGAAACCGTTTCTCCTTGCTGTAACAGAGCTTGGGCAATCAAATCAATGCTATGCTGTGCGCCTGAGGTCAAGATGATTTGATCGACATCCACATGAACTCCCCGTTCAAGCGACAAATAACGTAGAATCTGCTCTCGCAGCGGTAGAAATCCATATGCATTTCCGTAAGCCCAATTGTCCAGGTCTGTTTCTGTAGAGGCGTGCAAAAAGGAGTGTCTCCAATTTTTTCGGAAATGCTCGTCTAGGTATGGCTCATGAGGAGTGAAATCGATCTCTACTTGACGATGATCTTTGTTTCCAAACCAATCGTGTAAATGGCCGATTCCCGTGTTTAATGATGGCAATTCAGGAGGGATCGGCCCTTGTGTGGCAGCATCTTCAGAAGGACGAGTTGCATATGTCCAATCGCTAACTCTTGTTCCGCCGCGACGAGAGGTTACGGTATACCCGCGGCTGAATAATTCCTCGTAAACAATCTGGATGGTTGAGCGTGAAACACCAATCAATGGAGCGAGTTCACGGGTTGGGAGCAGTAATTCCCCTGGAGGCCATTTTCCGGATGTAATATTATGTATCGCTTGATCCAGAAGCTGCTGCCAGATGGGACGTTTATCATTTCGATTGACTTGTAACATTCAGACAACTCCCGCGTTTTTGGCATGATTATGGATTGCTATAATTACTCAACTATGGATATTAATCAACACTCCATTGATTGGTATACTAGCACGACAATTGTTGATTGTGCAACACAACTGAATTCTCTTCTTATGGCGGAAATATCAGATTTCAATAGTGAAATAGACAGGTAGAGAGGAAGATGATCATGAATTATTTGGAGCAGCAAGATAAAGCGGTGGCTAATGCAATTCGGCAAGAGCTTACACGGCAGCGGGATAAAATAGAACTGATTGCATCGGAGAATTTTGTAAGCCGAGCTGTCATGGAAGCGACGGGCACAGTACTGACCAACAAATATGCTGAAGGGTATCCGGGAAGAAGATATTATGGCGGATGTGAGCATGTCGATAGGATCGAGGAACTTGCCATTCACCGAGTTAAAGCGCTTTTCGGTGCCGAGCATGCCAATGTGCAGCCTCACTCCGGTGCACAGGCGAATATGGCGGTATATTTTGCATCAGTAAAGCCTGGTGACACGATATTGGGTATGAGTTTATCCAATGGCGGCCATCTTACACACGGGAGTCCGGTGAATTTTTCTGGAAGATTCTATAATTTTGTTTCTTATGGTGTCGATGAACAAACAGGGCGCATTGACTATGACCAGGTGCGAAAACTCGCCCATAAGCACCTTCCACGCATCATCGTGGCTGGTGCCAGCGCCTATCCACGAACGATCGAATTTGAGTTGTTCGCCCAAATCGCGGCCGAAGTTGGGGCTCTTTTCTTTGTAGATATGGCACATATTGCAGGAATCGTTGCAGCAGGATTGCACCCAAACCCGCTGCCACACGCACACTTTGTTACGACGACCACGCATAAAACGTTAAGAGGGCCAAGAGGCGGTGTCATCATGTGCCGTAAACCATGGGCGCAAGCCATTGATAAAGCGATATTCCCTGGATCGCAAGGCGGCCCGCTTATGCATGTTATCGCGGCAAAAGCGGTTGCGCTAGGCGAGGCATTGCAACCGGACTTCAAAACGTATATAGCAAAAACGCTTGAAAATGCTAACGTATTGGCGGAAGCACTAATGAATGAAGGGTTAACCGTTGTATCTGGGGGGACAGACAATCATATTGTTTTGGTTGATTTGCGCACAATTGGACTTACGGGCAAAGAAGCAGAATCCATACTCGATGAGGTGGGGATTACGGCGAATAAAAACGCAATTCCTCATGATACGGCCAGCCCGTTAGTAACGAGTGGCATTCGCTTCGGAACCCCTGCGATGACTTCAAGGGGATTAGGACCCGAGGAAATGAAAGAAATTGCTCAGCTTATTGGACTGGCCTTTAAAAATCCCAAGAGTTCGACGATTAAAAATCAAATACTAGAAAGTGTACGTGAAATGACGTCTCAGTTTCCTTTATATGAAGGACTTCATTCGTTAGATAGCATGTAAATTTGCTTCATTGCAGGAAGGCCGGTAAGCGGAAACCTCACGTCCGGTCTGATGCGAAGGGCTGGGAAGCCAGCCCTTTACTCTACTCCATTACAGCGACGATTCGTTTTTATGTTTATGGCGGAAGGTCTTATTCTTCGCTCGATTTCCGCATGCCTTCATCGAACACCATCTCCCCGTTCCGGGTCTGGATCGATCCACAAATACCCACTGGCAATCCTCCGCTGTACATACACGTATGCGATGCCACATCTTCGTTCGTCTCAGTTCGTACACAATAATGAGTAGTTGAGCTAATCCCTTAGCTGCATTTACATGCAGAGGCACAAGCTGCTCTCCATTCTCCTGGAACACGAGTCCGAACTGGAAACTCTTCGTAAGCTGCTCCAGCTTAACCTGTTCTACATTTCCATCGTACTCGTTGTTCACTATTGTTTTGCGAAGTTCATTGCGAAGCTCGCGCGCCAATTGCAATTCTTCCTCTGAAGCAGCATTATCTGATTCTGTGATAAGCTGGTGCTGCAAGAGCCACTCGACTAAACGGCTAGGCTCTGTTAAAAGCTCGATCCCGGGATCTCCCTCGTACCGCGTTCGTCTATCCTGTGTATTGAAGAAATCAGCAATTATTTCAAGCTGATCATATCCACTCGTCATCTGCTCAACCGCTCCTATTGACACATCGCATGCTAACCATTAAGATTTATTTACCAGTTAGCTAACTATTTAAAGTGTTTTAATGGTTTCGTCCGTGCTTTAGTTCTTATTACGTGCTTTATGACTCCAATTACAGTGTATCACTAGGTTGTTCTAAATTATAGATTTGATGAACTCGCGGTCCAGCCTTCCCAAGTCTTTTCTATCTATTCTCGTAATTTATTCTGCTAAGGAGCGAAGATAACGATGAACATGAATCCTTTCACTGTGAGTATTTCAGACGAAGAGATTGAACAATTGAAGCAAAGACTGCGAATGGCGAGATGGCCGGATGAAATCCCAGGAGCAGAATGGGATTACGGGATTCCAATATCGTATATGAAGGATATGGTTCATTATTGGCTGCATGATTTCGATTGGCGCATGGTGGAACAGCGTATCAATTCCTTCTCTAATTACAAAGCGACAATTGACGGGAATGACATTCACTTTGTTTACGAAAAAGGGAAGGGAAGTCGCTCATTACCGATTCTAATTCCCCATGGCTGGCCAAGTACATTTTATGAGATGCTGGATCTGATTCCGTTTTTGACACAGCCGGATAACGATGGAGGCAATGATTCCATCTCCTTCGATGTCATTATTCCTTCGATCCCGGGGCATGGGTTCTCGAGTATACCGTTGGAGTCGGGTTATGAGGATAGACAGGTCGCGAATGTGCTGGTCAAGTTGATGGAGGGGCTGGGCTATGAGCAGTTCGGGGCACATGGGTATGATTTGGGAGCGAGCGTGCTTGGCTTGCTATGCTTGGATCATCCGGAGAAGGTCATTGGGTATCATACGACATCACCGGGGAATCCGAGTCCTTTTATTGGTAAAGGCATGGAGATGTCTGAGGCTGAGCGGGCCTTTCTTACATGTGGCGATCAGTGGTATCGCGAAGAGGGCGGATATGCGCATCTATTGGGGACGAAGCCACAGACCGCGGCGTATGGACTGCATGATTCCCCAGTTGGTCTGGCAGCCTTTATTTTGGAAAAATGGTATTACTGGACGGTAACCGAAAAGGGTGAGCGGTTAGAGCAGTTCAACAAGGACGATTTGCTGGCAAATGTCTCAATCTACTGGTTTACCCAGACGATTAACGCGGCGAACCGCTATTATTATGAAGGCAGGCATATCAAGTGGCCGGGTGAAGGTGAGACATGCCCTGTACCGCATGGCGTATCGCTAACGAAGACGCAGCCTCATGAGCGTCCGCCGAGAGAATATGTGGAGCGCTTGTTCCCGAACATCCTGCAATGGCAAGAACTGAATGCAGGGGGGCATTTTGTTGCGCTGGAGCAGCCTGGGCTGGTTGCAGAATCGATACGTTCATTTTTTAAAACCATTCAATATTAAGATCATAGTAATAGACCCAGTGAAGGGGGAAGTAACTCCTCTGAATTCATTGGGTCTTGTTTGTTGTTGTACATAATTGCAAAGATAGATTAAAAAAACGTATGCACCAAAAGGGAGATATGGTAATTTATACAGGTGTAGACATAAAATTTAGCGAGGGAACTTTTTTACAATCGTTCCGTTGCTAAAAGGAGGAAGGTGCACGTATTGAAAAAAATGCTGATCCTGCTTGTAGCAACAATATGTGTGTTTTTCGTTACTTTTCTGATATGGCAGAGTTATTCAGAATCAAATGATTTCTCATCAATGGAGGGGGAGATCATGATCATGCAGCAAATGAATCCGACTGAAACACCTATGTACAAGTTTAATCTGCAGACAGATGCTCTTTTACCATTTCATAATAATTTTTTCGAACCGCATTATAGTGTTAATAATGGGAATAAGCTTCTTGCTGTCATTCAAAACGGGGATGAGCAAGATATTTATGAAATTGAAGATGATAATGCTAGTTACTCGAAAAGAGAGAAAATAATAGCGGGAAAGAACATTCAATTTCCAAAGTCAATTCCTGACCGTCATGCAATTAGCTTTATAGAAGAAGGCGAGTTGAAGGTATATGATAGAGACACGGGGGCTTTAACTTCCATAGCCTCGCTTGATAGTGGATATCTATACTATGATTGGCTTGATTCCAATCGGGTTCTTTTTACCGCACAAGATGAACAAAAGTCTCCGCACATTATGTCGTTCAATCTTACGAATCATCAACTAGATGAGTATAAATCGAATGCTTCTAATCCCTCACTTTCCTACAATAAAAAATATATTGCATACCAGCAGAGTAACGAAACGAACGTTGTCCATATTGATTCCATAACAGGTAATGATCATTCTACGATACAGGTTGATACGCAAGGTGTGCTGCCATATAAACCATCTCCTGATGGAAAATACCTATTAACCAATATGTATACGAATAGCATTTCTAATGTAGTTATTATTCATATTCCTACAACTAAGATAAAAACTCTTTTACGTTCAACCTGGGCAGAGTATCTGGATTGGAAGTTGTAGGACTCGATGGTGGCTGTACTCAGGAGAAGAGCATATTGTACGTCCGCGAAACCTCTTTTCGGTATCTATTTCAATTAGGCCGGGAAGAGTTTTTTTTGTATTTGTATCATACATAATATAAATGTTGCTGAGAAATATTGTTTGAAGTTCAAATTTTATACTATAATTTGGATTAGGACTTGTGTCGCAAACGCAATGGTTCTGTAGGAGGGATCGTAGAAGCTTCTCAATTACATGGGGAAATAAAAAAATCGAAAGGATGATTTTTGTAGTGTTGAGCAGCGGTAAATTTGTAAATAGATTCATGCTGATAATTTACATGCTAACCCTTCTTGTGTTAGGCCAATTTTTTATACCCAAGTTCAACCCAATTTCAATCAGTTCTGAGAATAAAAAATTGCGGGATGGAAACAGCATAGCCATTGTGATCAATAGTTTGGGTTTTCCGTTTCCGGAGGGCTTGGATGAAAATCATAATCCTTATTTGGATTATATTAAAAGAAATGTCGGATTAAATGTCCGTGTCGAAATGCCGCCCGTACCCAGTTATGAAAAAACGATCGACACCATCATTTCGACGGAACAGGATCTCCCTGATATGATCACCGTCAATTCCCCGATCCAATTTGCCAAATTCGTAACGCAAAACAAGCTACAACCTCTCGATCATTGGATAGACACATACGGAGCAGATTTAAAGCGTGTCATACCGGAGGAATTATGGAACCGAGTTCGGTATAACGGCTCGATTTATGCAATTCCGAGTGGCCAGTTGGTGAAGGGGAAAGAAATCATCTACATCCGGAAAGACTGGCTGGATAAACTGAACCTACCGATACCAGTAACGCTTGAAGATTATAAGGCAGCAATAAAAGCATTTTCGGAAGGCGATCCCGACGGAAACGGAAAGAGAGATACATACGGCTATACGATGATGAAGGATCTGTATCATTCTTCACCACTTTTTGGGGCGTTCGGAGTTCAATTGAATCAATGGACGGAACGTGAAGGGAAGCTTGTCTATGCCAACGTTTTGCCGGAAATGAAGGAAGCGCTATCATTCTTTGCCGAGCTATATCGGCATGGATGGATTGATCCGGACTTCCCGATTTACCGCAGTAATGTCATGAACGAGAAAATAATAGATGGAAAGATCGGAATGTTTTCCGGAGCTTGGTATGATACGCGCGGGGTAATTGCTCAAAGCCTAAAGAAAGATCCGCAAGCGAATTGGATAACCATTGACTATCCGATTGGCAAGAAAGGGAAGCAGGGAGTAGGTGCATTGAATCCAGTTTTCGGGCATCAAGTGGTTCCAAAAGGGAGCAGTCATGCTCGCGAAGTCATTCAATTTTTAAATTTCATTGCAGGTAGAGGCAGAACCTCATTAGTTCTAGGATTTCAAAATCAAGTGTGGGATTGGAAAGATGGGAAAATCGTCAGTGAATTTAATGAACATGACAAGCACCTGTACAGAGGCATATATTCTGCACTGGTGAATGTGGACGAACGGTGGTTGTTACGTGCACGCATGGATTCCTACGACAAAAAATTTCGTCTCAACGAGAACATTGAAAAATTGGAAAAGCATATCGTACAAGATGCATATGGCGGCCCGCCCCCACCTACCTTGGTAAGAAAATGGAATGAACTTTATTCATTGCAGGAAGTTTTCGTAAAAATCATTCTCGGCCTAGAATCCACGAAATCATTCGACGACTACGTGAAACGATGGTATGAGAGTGGAGGCGCACAAGTTACGAAGGAAGTAAACGATTGGCATGAATCGCATAAAAAATAAGGATGTAGCCATGAAACTATTCCAACATGCATATCATAAGTTTCTGCAAACCTCGCAATTACGGCTCAGCATCTATTTCTTCATCGTGCTTCTGCCGCTAGTGATCATTAGTTTATACGTAAATAACAGAGCAAACCAAATTATTATTCAAAAGACGACAGAACAGACTCAAGATAAGGTGGAGTCTGTCATGAATAACCTTGAATTATCGTTACATCATTTTGAGACATTAACCAATCTAATTGCGGCGAACCATAACATTAATGAGAAGCTGAAGGTGCAAGGAACGGGGATGTCGCCTCGCACAATTGTCCAGTACTCAGAGCTGCTGCAAGAGCTGTGGAATATTTCGGCGGTGAGCCTGGTGGCTTCCCAGATCACGATTTATCAGATGGAGACCCATACGATGATATCTACGAAATATGGAGGGAAAAGGATCGAATCTGCGACCGAGCGGGACAGTTTCGCCTATTTAAATCAGCTTGCGGATCAAGCGGGTACGTTCTTGATGCCCCAACCGACAGAGGGAGTAGAGCCAGTAATTGCAGATTTAGTGGAGGCCAATTCCATATCTCTTGTCAGAAGGATGAATGCCTTCCCTGATGAGAACAAAGCAAGTTTACTAATTATGACTTTACATAAAAATACGCTCCGAACCCTCATAAGCCCGCTGTTGAATTCCGAACTAACCAGCTTGCAGATCAAGAATAGAGAAGGAGAAACGATTCTGTCCCTTCCTACTACCGATTCAGGAGGAAACCGAGATAGGGATATGCTCCAAGTGAGCGCGGAGTCGTCTAGTTACCCAATCCGGTTGGAAGTTTTTCGGCCGATCGAAGAAATTTATCAAGAAACGAAAACGATGAGGCAATTTACCTATTTAATCATAGCGTGCAGTTTTGTGCTTTCCATGCTTATATCTTGGGGTGTTTACAACCGCATCGCTTCTCCTCTAGGTAGATTAAAGCACGCGATGAAGGGATTGATCGGAGGAGATTATGACATCCGACTGCTTACAAGACGGAAGGATGAATTTGGTTATTTGATGGACTCGTATAATCAAATGGCCGAGCATCAAAAGCATCTGATTCAGGATCATTATGAGCAGCAGCTTCGCATTGCCCGCACGGAGCTCACGTTTTTGCAATCTCAAATTAATCCCCATTTCTTATATAATACGCTGAACTCTATATACTGGACGGCTCAAAACTACGAGGCAGAGGAAATAAGCGAGATGGTGCTGAACCTGTCACACTTTTTCCGATTAAGCCTTCATAAAGGGCAAGATACATTCACGGTAGAGGAAACGATTACCCATCTAAACTACTACTTACGCATCCAGCAAATTCGCTTTTTACATTGCTTTCATGTCGTGTATGAGATACACCAAGAAACGAAAACGATCCCTATATTAAAGCTGCTATTGCAGCCCTTGGTTGAAAATGCAGTTATTCATGGACTGGAGCAGATGAAGGGCGATGGGGTGTTGATCATTTCGAGCTTCTTGAAGCAGGGGAAATTGATGATAACGGTGCAAGATAACGGAAGCGGAATAAGTGAGCAGCGCCTGCAATCCATTCATCAAGTTATTCAGGAAATCAACGGATTGACGGCGCCCTTTTCTTTTTTGGAATCTCCGAAAAAGGAGCTTTACGGCTTGCGCAACGTTTGTTCCAGAATGAGGATGTTCTACGGCCCTGAAGCGTGCATCCGATTCGAAAGCCAGTTAGGAGTAGGTACAACAGTAACTCTTGAGCTGCCTTTATCAAGTACGACAGATGAATAATGAAATAGGGAGAGGATCGCTTGAATCTTCTTATTGTAGAAGATGAAATTAGATTTTTGCAAAATCTGCTTCACATGCCCTGGGAAGAACACGATATCGAAGTAGTAGGGTCGGCGAATAACGGCGCTGAAGCTCTCGCTCAGATACAAATGAAGCAGCCCGATATTATTTTAATGGATATTCAAATGCCCGAAATGGACGGTCTTTCCTTGGCGAGTCAAGTGGCTCGGGCTTATTCGAACACGAAAATCATCATTTTAAGCGGTCATGACAATTTTTCCTATGCGCAGACGGCGGTGGAGCTTGGCGTATACAAGTATTTGCTCAAGCCTGCTGCTGAAATGGACATTCTCCAGGCTGTGACGGATGCAGCCCGATGCATTCAGGCAGAGTTGATGGAGCGAACGCGTCAGCTAATGATGCAGGAGCAATGGACGCAGTACCTCCCCGTGCTGCATCAGCATACGATTCGCAATCTAGCATATGGACGATATCAGATAGAAGAGCTGAAAGCTTCCTGTGTTTCATTAGGGCTTCATATAGACATGGAATCTCGTTATGCGGTAATCGTTCTGGACGTGGACGAATATGTCTGTTCCAGCAATGAAGATGGCATGACCCTGGATAATCTCGTGCATGTTATTCGAGATATACTTCCGACTCCTGATTTTTATGTATGCACGGAAGAAGATAAAACCATTATTGTGATAGGGAATACGGGAGCGCTGGAACATACTCCGCAGCAGATGCTCGGGATTCACGTGGCGATGGAGAAGCTCATTCGCAACATCAAGCAATGTCTTGGCATTGACGTAAGCGCGGGAATTAGTGGAGGAACCGGAAAGATAGACGAACTGCTGCCATTATATATTCAAGCCAAAAAGGCGCTGCAAAATCGGGTCGTTTATGGAACGGGGATCGCAATTCCATATGATGAGCCGCTTCAAGCCGAAGTCACGAACCGTCCAAATTATGAACACGAGGACAAGCAACTAGAGATGGCTTTGGAGTCGTTAGATCAAGAACTTGCCATGCGAATGATTTCGGACATGTGCGAGGCGGCGAAGAACAACTCTGCTTCGTATGAAATTATGATGGAGCAGTTAATGTACATCGTTGGCGTGTTGACGCTCTTTATCCGCAAACGCGGATGGTCTGTACAGGATGTGACAGGAGCGGATTTCGATTTTCTCTCGAATGTACAATCACTTACGACGCCCGAGCATATGTACGATGTATTGCATCGTGCTGTAAGAAGCATAATCTCTTATGCAGAGAGCCATGACAGGAAGGTTACCCATACCACTGTTCAAGCGATTATCGAGCTGCTTGAGGCGGAACAGGATCAGGAATTTACCTTGCATACGATCGCTGATCGTTTTTATGTGAACGCCTCCTATTTAAGTCGCTTATTCAAGCAAGAAATAGGAATGTCATTTACCTCATATGTTCTGGAACGCAAGATGGAACGGGCGAGGACGGCGTTGATGAATGGGGCGAGAGTGTATGATGCTGCCGCCATGATCGGATATCGGGACGTCAGCTATTTTACTAAAATATTCCGTAAATACTGGGGCGTAACGCCAAGCAGTGTAAAGAAATAAACGAATTCTATACAAAATGAGTATATATAAGCCGATTCCTTTTGAAGTGCTCCCTGTCAAGTGGACAGTTTAAAAAACAAAAATGGTTAGTTTAGATACCTCAGCTCATATGAATAGAGCTGAGGTATCTTTATTATGAAGCTCGTCGGTACTCGTTAGGTGAAAAGCC
>NZ_JAMAVT010000015.1:0-154728 GCF_023713665.1 Paenibacillus sp. MER 180
CTCCAAGCAATTTTTTCAACTGATCATTTTCTTCAGCTATTGCTTTGGAGTCGAACTCCGGGATTTGTTCCATTTGAACATCACCGAATTTGCCATCGCGATATTCATTAATCCAACGATGGAGCATGTTCGTTGCTATTTCATAGCGGCGAGCAACCGCCGCTTTATTTCCAGTCTCCAGTGCTTCTTTCACCAATTGTAATTTGAAGTTTGTTGAATGTTTCGTTCGTTTCATTTCATCATCCCCTATCAACTATTAGTGTAATTCATATACACTCTTAGTGTCCAAGATCATTAAGGGGCTTATGAGATTCCAACTCGAACAATAAGGGGGAATGAGCCTTGTTTGCATGACCAAAATCTAAGGACGAAACGAATGGCAAAACAAGAACTTGTAGTAATGGAAGAATTGAAGGAAGAGCTACCAGAAGAGGAGGGGAAAAGGAAAGCAGAGGAATAGCTTATTAATGCTGTTACGACACTGCTTGGCAAAGTATTCACCGATGCGAGAGGCTGGAGAAACTCGGAGACCAAAGAATCATTAGTACGATTCTTGCTGACTCTCAACAAAGGGATGGAGATGGCGGCGAGCAAGATCCCGCAAGATGTCCGGGAAGCGAATAACAATTTATCGAAGGCACTTGATTTCTACAGTTCCATCGACAGATGGGATTTGCCTAATCGTTTTCGAGTTCAAGATATTGATCCCGTCCTATTCGACCATCAAATAATTGATATAAAACAATATAATGCATGGGAAGATCAGCATTTAACACCACAGCAGAAAAATGATATTGCAAAGCTCATATATGAAAGATTCAAGGATGACACAGATCTAGCGATTCAGAACTATTTCTATGTCGTGGAGCATACGAGTGAAGGGGTTGACGCATTAGCTGGTGCTATTGGCGCTAGAGCTGCCCGCAGTCGTAATACACAACCGCCAATCAAGCCGCAAGGAATATCGAAAGGAAGCAATATTAAGGGAATTAAGGTAAACTGGGGTCAAGCTAAGACGTTTATCAATGATAGATTTGAAGCCTTACAAAAGTCTGTTGGGCAATTGCCTAAGAATAAGCTGGCGTACGATGGACCAAATGTGAACTATAAATCGTCTACGCAGAAGCCTCTTGAGCCTACGAAGAATCAGATCGAGGTGCGGAAATACTATCCTGGCACCGAACCGGAGAATTCAGCATCGGGATCCGCGTCGGGAAAAAATAAGAATTCAACCGGTGAGGGGACGAGTAAAAGCTCAAACCAATATTTGCAAAAACCCGCTGATGAAAATGGAACACTAAATATTGGGGCACGAGGCAAACCTACAGAAGGCGCATACAATATTGATATAGACCCTAAGGCTTCTGGTGTGCATTACGGAGATGCAACAAAATTAACTAATATTAAGACAGGGAGCCAGAGTAAAATCATTATAGAGAACCCATATGGCTATGATCCATTGAATACTGAAGTAACAAGGGTTTTATCAAGAAATGGGGAAATTATTATTACTGGGTCGCGCTCTAATATGAATAAATTGGTGCGAACATTAGACGATAAAGGGTTGAAAATAAAGGGTGAAAGACGAGAAATACCCAATGATGGTAGTTATTTAACTACAGATGGTGAAAATATTAAATCGCCAATGTTAGATCAGTATACCTTTATAAAAAAGTGAGGTTATAGTGAATGGTTCTTACTCTAGACATAAGTAATGAAGAATTTGATGCAATTGTGGATGGTGATGGAGAACTTACACCGACAATTTTTTTGAATTTTCCGAGTGATATCAGAGGAATATATGAATTTGAGCTTATTAATACTGTTATTAATATTTATGATTTTAAAGATCAAATACAAAATCAGGGCCTTAATATAGAAGATGATTCACTTTTTGTGTTTGGGAAAATGAGGGTTGAAATTGAAGGGGTGAAGGGTGCAGATTTCAAAATAATTGAAGGTAATCTCCTCGAGGGTCGTGAGCAGTATCATAGTTGGCCATATACAATTGATAAAGGTGATATTGTATGTAAATGCGGTGGGAAGCTGTCTTTTCTTGATAATTGTTACATATCCTTAATGATTGTAACTGAATGTAAGCCTAAAATAACATTAAAATTTGATATAGCAGAGACTGTTCCATTTGATTTCATGAATAGCAGCAGCATAGAACAAGCTAAGTTAAAAAAAGTAGATTATGAACAAATGAAATTTCAGGGGAAATTGTTTGACTTCGGTTTTTTTCAAGAGTATTTTGGATCTGGGAGAAGCGCTATTAAGAGTGAGTAGTTCAACTGCTTAATAAAAGGACTGTTAAATATTAGGTTTGCAAATTTGTTGTGAAATTTTACATTACAACCAACAAACCACCATTAAAGACAAACATACTTAATAATCTTAGAAGGCTTATTCCAACTCGAACAAAGAAAAGGAATAGGCTTTTTTTATAAAAATATGATTGATTCCGCACAGAAGATAGGTTTGAGGGCCTGCTCGGCAAAGTATTCACCGATGCAAGAGGCTGGAGAAACCCGGAGACCAAAGAATCGTTAGTGCGATTCTTGCTGACTCTCAACAAGGGATGGAGATGGCGACGAGCAAGATCCCGCAAGATGTCCGAGTAGCAAATAGTAATTTATCGAAGGCGCTGGATTTCTACAGTTCCATCGATAGATGGGATTTGCCTAATCGTTTTCGAGTTCAAGATATTGATCCTGTCTTATTTGACCATCAAATAATTGATATAAAACAATATAATGCATGGGAAGATCAGCATTTAACGCCAGAGCAAAAAAATGAAATCGCGAAGCTCATATATGAAAGATTCAAGGATGACACAGATATAGCGACTCAGAACTACTTCTTTGTCGTGGAGCATACGAGTGAAGGGGTTGACGCATTAGCTGGTGCTATTGGCGCTAGAGCTGCCCGCAGTCGTAATACACAACCGCCAATCAAGCCACAAGGAATATCGAAAGGAAGCAATATTAAGGGAATTAAGGTAAACTGGGGTCAAGCGACGACGTTTATCAATGAAAGATTTGAAGCTTTACAAAAGTCTGTTGGGCAATTGTCCAAGAATAAGCTGGCGTACGGTTATGATGCACTTGAAGGTGATATTCCACGAGTAATCGAGCCAGGAGGCTCACTGAAAATAGTAGGTGGAGAGAAAAATCCCTATTTCAGCAAAATATATAAAATGAATGATGAGGAGCTTTCGAGATACGGTTTTAAATTGGTCAACAAAGGAAAGGCCTCGGGTGATTTAATGTTCGGGACTCAGAAAATAACTAGCGGCGATGCTTTCAGTGAGAAGGCATTAAGTAAACAATTAGAAGTAATTTTAAGGAGGTTGGAATAGATTTGATATTAAATATTTCCGATGAAAAATTTGAGCTGATATATTTAAATGAGTCCACAATAAACATTGATTATCCTTCAATGTCTTCTACTAAGTTGGTACTAGATGTATGGGGGGTAACTCTACCTATTAGTGTATATGGTTTAGAAGCGTATGGATTAACTGAACATACCAAACCATTCAATGATGATATTTACGTCTCTGGCTACTCTAGGCTCACATTTCATGATGTTACTGGTGGAAACATCGAAGTGGAATTATATAGTAAGGAACCTCCTTATTCCAAACTAAGTTGGCTGGATAATAGCTTGATGAAAATAAATAAAACATGGGGTGAAGTATATCAGGAAGATGAAAGAAATATTTATGAAGTAGAGGGGACTCTAGCATGGCCCTATGGAAGATGTGACTTGTCTGCAGTAAGCAGTTCGAATGTGTCTATTGAATTAAAGAGTACTAATTTTATACCTGTCAAAGAGTATTTGCTTAATACAAAAAAGTATGGATGGAGTAGAATTTTTACTTAAAGTTAAACTTGTTTATAATCTCAACAACTAACAAACCAAACACAATACAACTTGACCAAGACTTGAAAACTTTCAAAGGCTTATTCCAACTCGTACCGAGAAGAAGGAATAGGCTTTTTCTATGAAAATAATAATGTTTGGCTATGTAAAATTGTTTGTGTAAAAATGAACACCCCATATAGGGAGTTCATCTTTACGTTTTGACAAACCCTAATCAATAAGAAAAATCAATATGGTTCGGATCATTCAAGTAATAAATAGCTTGATCAATGGGTATCCCTTTCGTTTCCTTATTTTCTGGAAATTCTTTTAACGATCCGTACGTGACATATACTTTGTTTGATATCTTTAATGTATAGGACTGATCTGGAGCCTACATGTAGTTAGCTAGGAGTTTAACTAGAGAACGTGATGTTATTATCTGGAAGTGGATTCGGTGTTAACATACAAAACCCATGAGGCTGCTGAATAGCAATCTCACGGGTCGTGTTTATCTTTTGGGCATCTCTACGTAGCTTGAGAACCAAGATTTTCTTTGATTATTTTTCTACATGGAAATCAAGGGTTTGGACACCAAGAACTTCATCGAGTTGTTTTTTCATTTGCTCCTTCGTGATTGTTCCTGCTTTTGATTGATCAAAGAGGGCTTTTACCTTTTGTTGGGTAGCATCATCAAAGTGAATTGCTTTTGTTTCTTTCTTCATGTTGTGAGCCGGGCTGAAATCTACATCTATGTCGATGCCAAGCTCTTGCAGCTGTGCTTTCACTTGCTCTTTGCTAAGCGCTCCTGTTCTCATTTGCTCAAGAATGGCTTTCGCCTTTTCTTTGGCAGTATCGTCAAGGTTATCGAATTTTGACTTATCCATCTTTACCATAACGCCATGAGCTGCTTTACTGAAATTCACATCCATGTCAATGCCAAGCTCTTGCAGTTGAGCTTTCACCTGCTCCTTTGTAAGGGAGCCGGCTTGAGCTTGCTCAAGAATAGCTTTTGCCTTTTCCTTGGCAGCATCGTCAAGATTTTCGAATTTTGATTCATCCATCTTTACCGTAACGCGATGAGCTGTTTTGCTGAAATCCACATCCATGTCAATGCCAAGCTCTTGCAGTTGGGCTTTCACCTGCTCCTTTGTAAGGGAGCCGGCTTGGGCTTGCTCAAGAATAGCTTTTGCTTTTTCTTTGGTAGCGTCATCGAAGCTAACGGAAGTCACTTTGCCCTTGAACTTGATGTCGTCATGAGCCGCTTTGAAATCAAAGTCTACATCGAGGCCAAGTTCTTGCAGCTGAGGTTTGGCTTGTTCTTTCGTAAGCGTCCCTTTCTTCACTTGATCGAAAATGGCTTTCACCTTGCTTTGAGTTGCTTCATCGAGATTGCTTGCTGCTTTTACCTTAACAGCCGTTGTCAGTTGTCCATTCCCGATGGATTGCGCAGGCACCTCGGCAGCGAATGCGGATCCCAAAGAAGTGAGTGTGAGTACAGCTCCTAAAGCAGTTGTAGCGAGTGTCTTTTTCATAATTGTCAATCTCCTTCGTGAATGTATTTTTGTTTACGACTTCATTGTATGACCCTTATCTGGAGTTACTATGAAGATCATGTAGAGTTTTGGTGGGGATTTTTCGGTCTCTCCATATAAACTCCAGATAGCACGGCTATACTAATTCAAGAGGTGATATCATAATGAACTATCAGATTCTTGTGGTAGAAGATGATCAAGAGATTCGGGAACTAATCAAACAGTTTTTGATGACCCAACACTATAGCGTTGAAGTTGCATCCGATGGAATAGAGGGCATGAAACAATTCAATAAGCAATCCTTCGATTTAATTCTATTGGATGTCATGATGCCTAACCTTAACGGATTCGAAGTTGCCAAGATGATTAGGGGTGAGTCCAATGTTCCCATCATTTTGCTAACTGCTTTAGAGGAAGAACAGGATCAATTAAAAGGTTTCGATCTCGGAATCGACGATTATATTACGAAGCCTTTTTCCTTTCATGTATTGATACGGAGAGTCGAGGCCGTATTAAGAAGAAGCAAGGATCAAGGAACGAATAATGGCCTGGCGTTCAAGGAAGTTCAAGTAGATTGCGATGCCTATAAAGTATACGTCAACGAGATTGAAATCCCATTAACGACGAAGGAATTTGAAATCGTACAGCTGCTTGTTCAAAATGAGAAAAAAGTGCTCACAAGAGAAAGCATCGTCGAGAAAGTATGGGGATTCGATTATTATGGAGAGACGCGAGTCATCGATACACATATCAAAAATATTAGAAAGAAGTTAGATATACCCTACATTAAAACCGTAAAGGGGATCGGCTACAAAATTGATGAGTAAATGGTTGGACATGCTGAAGATGAAGCGTATTACCTATAAGCTTTTCGTGACTACGTCCCTTATTCTGTTATCCTTTGCCGTCCTGATTTATGTATCGCTGTACTTCTTTCTCCCTACTTTTTATGAGCAGTACAAGACGAATCAGCTTCAGACCGGGATTGAAGAAATCATAACGAAATCGAAGGATCTCGATTTGCAATATGGCGTGCTTCTTCTTGATGCCTTTGCCAAAAAAAATAATGCAGTCGTCTATCTTCAAAATAAAGAGGGAGTCATCATTTACTCTCCCTTTTTTTCTTCGGTTCGCAAAGGTTATTCACTATCGGCGGAAGTGAGAGTCGAAAGAGCAAAACCAATCGTGAATTCAAACTCCTTCGATGTCACCGTGCCCATTCAGTTTTTGGATGCGAAGTTAACGCTCGTCGTGTCCGCTACCTTTCAACCGATAGATGAGGCCTCGCAAGTATTGGTACTTTTTCTCCCTTATTTAAGCGTTATCGTTATTGTGATTGGCATAGGCAGCGCTTATTTGTATTCGAGGTTTATCACGAAGCCGCTTCTTTACATTAATCAAGGTGCGCAGAAGATGGCGAACTTGGATTTTTCCGAACAAATCGAGGTGCGTTCTACGGATGAATTGGGGGAGTTATCGACCAGCCTAAATGAATTGTCCGTGAATTTGCAGCAAACGATGCAAGAATTGCACAATGCGAATCGGCAGTTAAAGAGCGATATTGAAAAGGAAAGAGCAGTAGAAACAAAACGCAGGGAATTTTTCGCGATTGCAGCGCATGAATTGAAAACTCCTCTTACCGTGATGAAAGGTTATCTGGAAGGAATGATCTATCATATCGGTCCATATCGCGATCGCGATCAATATTTGCAGAAAAATCATCAGATTGTCGAGGGAATGGAGCAGTTGGTTCGTGAGATTTTAAGCATGTCGAAGTTGGAGCGTGATACATTCAAGCTGCAGCTTGAAGAAGTGAATCTCTCGCAGCTCGTGGATAAAATAACTGCGGATCTTGAATATTTTGCGTCTCAGCGGGAGATTCAGCTTATGAAGCATATTGCTTCAGACATAATGGTTCACACTGATCGTCTGATGCTGGAGAAAGCGTGCAAAAATATCATCCATAATGCGATTATGTATTCTCCGCAGGGAGAAAAGGTATGCATTCAACTAACCCGGGATGTGCAGGAGGGCAGCATTCAATTTCAAGTCATCAATACGGGCGTGAACATTAAGGAAGAGGACATGCAGCAGATTTTCGAACCTTTCTATCGAGTTGAGAAATCGAGAAATCGCAACACAGGGGGCAGCGGATTGGGACTATATATTGTAAAGCAGATTTTTGATGCTCTGGGAATCTCGTACTCCATGCACAACATCGAGCAGGGCGTACGGTTTGAAGCTTCCATTCCGATACTGCGGCAATGAACGCGTAGCGGTAGGCTATACAGTGGCGGTGTAGGGTATGATGAGAAAAAGAGCGAGTAGTGCAAACAGGGGTCAAAATAGCCGTATTGGCGGCACTTCGCGTATATGCAGGAATTGCCGGGGGAATGATGGATGCAGGGATTAGAGCGGATAAGATGGGTAATAGGACGGGAATCACGCTATGAAAAAGGTATTAATTATCGAAGGTGATGAGCTCCTGCGGGAATCAATGGCTCATTATTTCAAGGATGATGGATATGTTGCTTATACGGCCGAGGATGGACAGCAAGGGTTGGAGCTATTTGCAGCGCAGGATATCGACCTTGTGATACTGGATGTCATGCTTCCGGAACTGGATGGTTGGGATGTATGCCGCCGTATCCGTGATGTGTCCAAGGTTCCCATTATATTAGTTACGGCTAGTAGTGATGAGGAGGATACACTCCTTGGCTTTGACTTGGGCGCTGACGACTATGTAACGAAGCCCTTCAAGCCTGCGGTTCTCATGGCACGAGCAAGGAGATTGCTGAAGTCTGCGAGTCAGGACGAGCAGCAAGACGATATTATCTTGTGCGGCATTCATATGAATAAGTCTGCCCACAAGGTGTCGATTGAAGGGACGCCAATCAATTTAACTCATACGGAATATACGATCTTGTTGAGTCTTATGGAACATAAGGAGCAAGTAATTACTCGAGACACGCTCATTACAACGATATGGGGATATGAGCAAGGCGGAGGCGACAAGGCGCTGAACACACATATTCGCAACCTCCGATACAAGCTGGGGGATAAAGCTAAGCATATTACAACGGTCGTGCGGGTTGGATATAAATTTGAGGTTGATAAATGACGGGTATTGGGTTATGAAGCTGCTATGAAAAAACAGCACCAGTGTCTCTCTACGATCAGGAGGGGGAACTGGTGCTGTTGCTATTTTTATTGCGATATAACAAATTTGCTCGCTTACTCCTCTAGCTCCTTGCCTTTCGTTTCCGTACCAAGCCAGAGGACGGCAACCGCACCGATTACAATGGTGACGAAGAACAGCCAGAAGATCGCGCTAATCGCAACCTGTCGAGCGACGAGCATACCGACAAGGTACGGAGCGATAATGCCGCCGACTCTGCCGAAGGATGCGGCAAGACCAACGCCGGTAGAACGAACCTTGGTCGGGTACAGCTCTGGCGTATACGCGTACATGCCTCCCCATGCTCCAAGGTTGAAGAACGACAAGCATATTCCGGCTGCAATCAGCATGCCTTCCGTTGTCGCACTGCCGAACCAAGCTGCACTGCCTGCGGTAAGCAGCAAGTACAAGACGAGGACGAACTTGCGCCCGAACTTCTCGATGAGGTAAGCGGCGGTGAAGTATCCGGGCAGCTGTGCGAGCGTCATAATGAGCACGTATTCGAAGCTTTTGACCAAGCTGAAGCCCTTCAGCATCATAACAGAAGGCAGCCAGAGGAACATGCCATAATAGGAGAAGACCACGGTAAACCACAATACCCACAGCATAATCGTAGAGCGGCGGTGCGGCCCAGACCATACTGCGACAAAGCGCTCGCGGAACGACAGCTTCTGCTGTTCTGATTGCTTCGCCTGCTGAGTAAAGCGCGGCGGATCTTGAATTGCCTTTCTCAAGTAAAGTGCGTACAGTGCTGGAACGGCACAGATTAGAAATGCCGCTTGCCATCCGTATGTAGGAATAACGAAGTAAGCAATCAGTGCAGAAGCGATCCAGCCAGCTGCCCAGAAGCTCTCCAGCAGGACAACGGCACGTCCGCGTTCCTTGGCAGGGACGGATTCAGAGACAAGGGTTGACGCGACGGGTAGTTCGCCACCAAGACCCGCTCCGGCGATGAAACGCAATATGCACAGCATCGTGAAGCTTGTTGCTGCTGCGGACAATCCGCTAGCAATCGAGAAGATGACCAGTGTCCAGAGCAGAACCGACTTACGGCCGTATTTGTCCGCTAATGCTCCTGCGAGCAGCGCGCCTACTGCCATGCCAATCGAATTAATGCTTGTAAAGAGTCCTGTCTGCTGCGGGGTTAAGCTCCATTCGGCTGCGAGTGCCGCCGCGATAAAGGAGATGATGCCGATATCCATCGCGTCGAACATCCAGCTCATTCCGGCACTCCATAGCAGCTTGCGCTGCTTCGGCTTATCCAACGTTTTCGCCGTATTCATTTCAGTATCTGCCTCCACTTGATATGAGTTTGGATATGGGTTTGTTCAGAAGGTCACATGCGAGCTTAGAACAAGCTTTAATGAGGGAGCCACTTGCTCTCTGATGTGATACCATTCATCAGTATGGACTTTATCATAACAAATAAAGCTAAATTTGGTTATAAAAATTCACGAAAAATAGGTAAGGTTATTCAGCTAGTGAGTCTTAGCCTAATCAAAAAAGCGATGACCCCATTTAATCGAAGGCCATCGCTTGTCATTTAATTTTTAAATTGCTGATCTGTAGAAGTGTTGCGCGGCGTGCCCGTAAGCCCAACAGCCTCGTCGTACGCATCGAATATCGCTCGCGCGATTGGCGCTGCGCTATAAGCCCCGTAATTGCCCTCCGGAACAACGACTGCGACAGCTAAGGTCGGATTTTGCGCGGGAGCGTACGCAATGAACACTCCATTTTCTACTCTGATGCCTTTTGCGACTTCCTGTTCGGATGTTCCCGTTTTCCGATAATAGTCATAATTGAACCCTTCAAATCCCTGTACCTTCACTCGGCTCATGCCAAGCTCAATCAAGTCCCAATAGGCTTTATCGAACTTTGCTTCGTTCAGCATCTCCGGCTTAAACTCTTTTACTACCTTTCCGTCCGGATCCGTAATTTTGCTGACGAACTGCGGCTTCATTCGCTTGCCATGCAAGCCAGCGTAGCCGCATACTGGGCGAGCTGAAGCGTTGTATACTTGCCCTGCTGGCCGAACGAGGCGTATGCAAGAGCGGATTGCGCGCTGGCGCGCACGGCTTCGCTCATGTAGTCCTTTAGGCCGGCTATCTCTCCAGGCAGTCCGCTGCCGGTCTTTACACCAAGTCCGAACATTTCCATATATTTGTCCCATGTCTTCAGTCCGTTCACATCCGTTCGGGAATATAAACGTTTGCCGATCAAATCGATCATAAAGGCATTGGAGGAGAATTCCAGCGCTTTTGCGGCATCGATGCGACCATGCGACTTGTTGTTCGCATTCCGGATTTTCCTTTTTTCGAGTCCGATTTCGGCATAGCCGATGTCAGGATAATCATCGTACACGCTGAACAGCTTTTCCTTCAAACCGATAAGGACGGACAACGGCTTGATTGTAGAGCCAAGATACACGATGGAGTTCGGGTGCTTGTTCATTTCTTTTTCCTCGTATGGGCCGTAGGCTGCTTTAATCGTGCCGTTTTTCATAAAGGATTTATTTTTTTCGTAATCCTCAACGCTGATGGAGCCGTTCTTCCATACGTTGCTGTCATAGTCCGGCATACTGGCCATGGCGACGACATTGCCCGTCTTCACTTCCATGGCGACGGCATAGCCCGTACGTGCGTTAGGCGCTTGCTCTACGGGATTGGAGGAGTTTCGTATTTTCTGCAGCGTCTGCATAATCGCAGCTTCTGTTTTCATCTGAATGCTTTTATGAATGGTCAGGTGAAGATTGTTGCCCCGCTCAGGCTTGGTCAATTCCATGGGGCCCATAATTCGTCCCGCTACGTTAACCGGGAATTTCTTGAGTCCGTTTTTGCCGCGGAGCTCTTCCTGGTACATGAACTCCATCCCGTCAACACCGACATCCTCATAATCGAGGTATCTGAGCTCCTCGTGCCGGGAATTTCTATTTTCGTATATCTCCTTATAATAATCGTAGGACTCTCTGACCCCTCTGAACTTTTTCAGATAGCCGATTGTTTGCACCGCGACTGTATCCTGATCATAGTTTCTGACGCTGTCTTCTATAATCTCAAGATCTTTATATTCGGACTTATGCTCCAAAAAATAAGCAATATCCTTCGAGGATAAATCCGTTTTGATCAAGCGGGGGACATATACGGGATTAACATTGGCATTCAAATCCATACGCTTCACTATGTCCTCGACTGATTGTTCCTCTCCCGTCTTGGTATTGCTTTTGAATCTCTCGGCGAGCTTTTCAGCGAGCTTCTTGGCTTCCGCCATGTTTTCTTTATTCTTGTAGTTTTTGTTCACGTTAAAGTAAAGTGATTGTGTCGATGTGGAATAAGCGATCTTGTGATTGCTGGCATCATAGATGATTCCGCGAATCGGTGCGATAGCTGTAGTCCGGTAGCCCAATGAAGTTTCTTTTTGCTTGAGGGCAGGGCCATCTACGAATTGCAGCAACGCCAAGCGTATAATAAGTATGGCGAATAAGGCGAATATAATAAAGAAAAATCCAGTCAAACGGACAGAAAATTTGCGTTCATTGTCTGATTTGTGTTTGTTTGCGTGAGTTTCCTTAGATAGATTCAAAGCACTATTTCCTTTCTGCATCTGCGTATCATATTCCGTTTACCAGGTTCGTCATTCCTTTGATACAAGTACACCTCGATTTTATTAAAATTGATCATATATTCATATAGCGGCAGGATCTTTTTATCATCTAATTCCAGACCCATATGAGAAAAGGCAGACTTATACACCTACTAGATGCAGCAACGGTTGCGATGGTTTCTTGAAAAATATTACAAAATAATGCAAGTGTGCTTCGGCTTCGCTTCGCGCTCGACTTTTCATTTTGAATCGGCTGGAGTAAGATAATCCTAACATCATCATGATGCGGACAAGTTCCGATACGGCTGCAGGAAAGAGAAGGAGGAGCTATGCTTCAGAAATTCGGTTTTTCACAATATGAGAGCAAAGTATACGAGACGTTGGTGGCAGGAGACGGCCCTATGGATGCAACGAGTGTGGTCAAGCACTCAGGCGTGCCGAAGGCGAAAATATATGAGGTGCTGTCGCGTCTTATTGATAAGGGATTAATATCGGATTCCATATCCGAAAAGAAAAAGACCTATTTGGCGCTGCCGCTTCAGGTTGTTATCGAGAAGCTGTCCAAGGAATTCGAACAGAGCATTGAACAGTTGAAGCAAATGAATGAGCGCAAAATCGCAGCGGACAATCATGTGTGGAGCTTGAAATCGGAAGCTTCGATTATGGCGTATTGCGAGCATCTGATTGAAGAGGCGCAGGACACGATTATCGTCTCAATGTGGAGCGATGAATTTCGGAAATATGTGCCGCTGCTTGAGAAGAAGGAGCGGGAAGGCGTACGAGTGGAGGCATTTGTAACGGGGACAGATGTGCCGAAAGCCCGAGTGTCGAAGCTGAATACGTTATCGCCGACGGAAGAGCATCATACGCTGGAGAGATTCATGCTGGTTGCAGCCGACTCATCCCAAATTATGTTCGCGGGGATGGAGCAAGGGGAATGGCAGGCAATGCGCACCGGGGCGCAGCCATTCGTAAAATTCTTTATTGAGTTCTTTTACCATGATGTTGCCTTGGCGAGAATTTCACAAAAATATAATGCAGAGCTCATGGCGGACGAGGAAATGAAGTCACTGCTGATGCGGCTTCGTTATTAAAGAGGATTAAACTGTTGCATGAATAGCCTCGTGTTTAAGGAGGTAAAAAGAAGTAAAGAGCAGTAAAAAGCAGCAAAAAGCAGGCCTCCGAATGAACTGCACCCCAATTGTTAGACACCATCTAGCGATTGGAGGTGCAGTTCACCGATGAGGACTGCTTTTTTACATCCTATGGAACTGATTACTTATTGAGATTAAATTGTGCCTAAGAGTTTCATCATACGATAGAGAATAGAAGCCACTTGTGCGCGAGTAGAGCTTTGATCAGGAGCGAACGTGTTGTTAGACATGCCATTGATCAACCCTTTATCCACAGCATAAGCTACAGCGGCTTGGGCGCTCGCCGAAATCCGATCTTTATCTTTGAAGTTTAATTGCGCTTTCTCACCCTTCAGATCGACATTCATCGCATTGACCATTCGCACGACCATTTCTTCGCGACCTAGAATATCATTTGCGCCTGCCATCGCGACGTAATGACTCCATTCTTTCTCTTTGCCAAGAATACGATCCAAGTGCGCCACGAATTCTGCGCGCGTTATCGTATCGTTCGGAACGAATTTGGATTCGCTTTTCCCTTTGGTTACGTGTTGAGCCGCAATAACTTCGATTTCATGTTTTGCCCAATGGGTCTGAATATCGTCGAATGAAATGTGAATCTCCATCAGCTCGAAGGTGCCGAGCGTAGAGGTTGTAAGTTGAATATTCCCCGGCTGATGCACGGCATTGTAACCCACATATACCCATTTACCGTTTTCATCTTGCTGGTAAACGCCAACTTTTTGCAAATCAATTACTTTGTTAGCCGGCTTAAGCTCGATCTTAATCGGATGACTCAATTTTCCTGTATCGTTGCCGATCGTGACGATCTGCGATACGACGGTTGTTTGATTTGCCGAATGGATGTTAACTTCACCATTGTCAGAATCTTTTGCCGATAAGCTTGCTTTAAATCCATTTGTACCAATAAAATCAGCCAATGCATCCGCAGGAATTCGGATGGTAAATCCATTGCCGGTAAGGATCAATCCTTTGCCGGATGCCAGTAGTTTGTCAGCCGTTGCTTTATTAAAGATTACATTCACACTGCTGTAGTCGTTGAAGCCAATATCGGTAAGGTCCAGCGTGGCGTCAGTCGCTTTCGAATCTTTCAGCTGGGCGATCAAGGCCTCAGTCGATACGCTTATCGTTGCGATAGTCGCACCCTTAATGTTTTTCGTCGTAGTGAGCGTGCCTGCTTTTACTTTCTTGCCTATTGGTGCTGGAGTCGATGGTGGGCTTGGTGTGTAAGTCGATGGCGAGCTTGGAGAAGTCGGTGTCGTTGTGCCAGAATCCTTGGTTACGGTGACTGATACCTCATGAGATTTGCCTTCGTAAGATACAGTGATCGTCGTTTTCCCTGCTCCAACGGCTGTCACCTTGCCGGTATTGCTTACTGTAACAATGTTCATACCAGGAACGCTATACTTTGCACCCTTTGTAACGTCTTTCTTGCTTCCATCGCTATACGCCGCGGTGACCGTAAGCTGAGCATCCTTCCCAACTTTAAGATCTACGCTGTCCGGCGATACCGAAATCGACGTTAATTCGACTGGGGTTGTCGTTTCTTCTGTAACGGTAACAGGTACCGCGTAGGTTTTACCTTCGTAAGCTACGGTTACTGTCGTTTCACCTTTTCCAACGGCTGTCACCTTGCCGGTATCGCTTACCGCAGCAATGCTTGGGTTAGCTGTACGATAATCTGCGTCGCTTGTAACGTCTTTCTTGCTTCCGTCGCTATACACCGCGGTGACCGCAAGTTGAGCATCCTTCCCAACTTTTAGAGCTGCGCTGTCCGGCGATACCGAAATCGACGTTAATACAGGATCGACTGGGGTCGTAGTGACAGTGACGGGTACTGAAGCCGATTTCCCTTCATAAGCTACCGTTATCGTCGTGCTGCCTTCTCCTACCCCCGTTACTTTACCATAGACAACGTCTATGACACTGAGATCGTAATCGGCATAGATGGCCCCATACGTGACGTCACTAACACTTACTGGGAATGGCTTGCCGTCTGCGTCAACATATTGAGCCGTTACCGTAAGATTTGCAGTGGAACCGACACCTAAGGTTAGAGCCTCCGGCTGTACTTTAATTCCACTTAACACGGGATCTGCGTTAGTAATCGTAATGACTTTCTCCGCATGATTACCTGCCGCGTCGTCTACGAGCAATTTCAGCTTATTCGCTCCGGTCGTTAAACCGCTTAACGTGATATCGAACTTGCCATTTTGATCGAGCTTTACAGGTTGCGAGGAAATCAAGTTGTCGTCGCTGTCCAATAGTTCGTATTTCACATGCAAGTTGTCGTTAACGTTGTAGGCCAAGCCCAATTCTTCTTCAACGACTGGGCCGAATTTTACGTATGAATCGTCGATCGAGCCGGAGAACTGCACATTCGAACCCGTAACATGTAAACTGTCGGGAGAAACGAATTTTGGCGTACTCGTCTTGACATACACCGGAATCCAATCCCCTGTCACTGCTCCTGTTGAAGAGGATTGCCCTACAATCTCCATGGCATAGGCGCCTTCCGGAACAGCTGTGTTCAGCGTCGTTCCCGGCTGACCCCATTGATGATACATACCGTTAAAGGTTAACGTCTTTGCTCCCGTTGTCACGCTGCCGTTCATAATCCATCCGATAGTACCGTCTCCGTAATATCCGCCGCTCATATTGTTTAGATCATAAAGTTGAATGTATGAAGTTCCTTGCCTATCGTGGAATTCATATCTCACAGTTGTGCTGTCCAGCTTGCCATCCCCGTTCGGAGAGATATGGTTGCTGTCGATCGTAAAGGTCTTCAATCCCGTCGGTGGGGCGAAATTCGCCGCGAAGGGAAGAATTAGATTTGTCGTACCGTTTGTAATCTTCACGTAACCCAGCATTTCGTTACCGTTTGCTCCAGTCCCTTTCGGAACATTTAGCGTCACGGTCAAATTTTGTTCATCGTTTAACGTAAAGCTGGACTTGTCGACTGTCACGTTTGAGCTCGCAAGCGTACCTGTCGCCGCTTTCGTCATTTGGACGGATACCGTATAGTCGCTTGGGCTTCCCGTTACATTTTTAACAAGAATAGACCGTGATACCGTTGTTGGATTGTTCGTATTCGGAGATACATTGCCGAAGGTGATTGTTCCCTTGGTGTAGTCATAAGTCTTATTGGAGAAAGTGGTTTGATCCAATTCATACGCGAGCGCTTCAGTTGTCGCTGCTTTAAGCGGCTGAATACGTCCCGGACCTTGAGAGAAGACGTCGTATTTCGTTACGTCCAATTGCTTGGCCGTATTCGAAATCGCGACTTTAATATCGAACGGAGTCCAATCCGGATGCTGCGATTTAAGCAAAGCAGCAACCCCCGCTACGTGCGGAGCAGCCATGCTCGTTCCTGTATAACGGTCGTAGGATTCGGAATAGTCAGGGTAGTCAGGCAGAGGCTGTCCTTGATTATCGAGATAATCTTTGCCATAGGCAGGAACCGATGACATGATGTTAGTTCCTGGAGCCACCACGTCCGGTTTAATATCAAAGACCGGATTGGCAGGTCCGCGCGAACTTGAACTATTGATATCGTCACTTAAAGTCGAACCGGTGGTGAATTCTCCGAAGGTGACGGTACCTGAGTCGCCCGCAAGAGCCGTTCGCAGTGCGCTGCCGTCCGTGTAGGACATATCAAACGTTGGGATGGAAGCGAAGGAATCTCCCACAAAGGCGCCCGATGGTCCTGGAGTATTCGTTCCACCCGCAGAGTTGTGAACAATAACCGCTGCGGCACCTGCACTTTTCGCTGCCGCGATTTTATCCACGAAGGCAATATCTCCGCGGGCAACGAGAGCGACTTTGCCTGCCACATTCAGACCTACGTAATCCGTCACTTTACCAACGCCAGGGATTGCGACGACATCATACGTTCCGGTCAAAATGGTTTTCGGGTCTGTGCCGAATTTCCATGCCATCAAATTCATGATATATGGTGTGACCGTTCCCGCTTTGTCTAGAGTTACAGTAGCCTTTCCGGCCATCGTTTTTTCCGGAACAGTAGAGTTGCCCACCGATATCGCGAAGGCTGCCGTGCCCGGACTGCCGATCGTCCCTCTATTTGGACCTGAATTCCCCGTAGAAAGGACTGCTGTCGTACCTGCTAGAACTGCATTGTTGATGGCGATCGCGTCAGAAGCAACTTGGCTATTGGTAGATCCGCCCAAAGATAGATTGATAATGTCCATCTTCTCTTCGACGGCTTTATCAATACCTGCGATAACCCCTGAATTCGAGCCGCTTCCATACGCGCCCAGCACGCGATAAGCATACAATTCAACGGAAGGGGCAAGTCCCTTTATGCCAAAAGGATTTTGGCCTTGAGCTGCAATAGTCCCGGCAACATGGGTACCATGTGAGGTATTAAAAGGATTTCCAGTAGTAGGGTGAATCCACGGTCTATTATCAGGGTGATCCAACGGCGTAGTTTCATACGGATCGTCTCCTCTAGTGCGAGCGTATCCCGTATCGGAACCGTCTACTACTTGCGTAATAAAGTTATGTCCGCCTTTATAAACGTCTTTTAAATCTGGATGAGTATAATCAATTCCGGTGTCTATAACGCCTACTTTAACTCCTTGGCCTGTATAGCCTAAGGCCCATACAGATGGAACTTCAAGGAATGGATTACTCGTGTTCATGTTCGGATGGACTTCACTATCCGGCAGTTTTGAGGACTCTGCCCCCAGAGCGTGAACTTCCACGTCAGGCTCTACCATTTGTACACCTTTCATCTTAAGTAACTGTTCCACTTGACTTGCTTTTACTTTAAGGGAGACCCCATTAAATGCATAATTGTATGTAAAGCCCACGTTAGCGTTGATACTCTTGCTACTTAATTGGCTGACAAAGCTTTGTTGCTGTTTATTGATCTTTTGTTTCGTGTTCTGTTCTGAGGCTGCAGTAAATGATTTGCCCTCAAGCATACTCATACCCTTCGCTAGAGCTACTGGGGCTTCGGATAATTGGACGATAACTGAAATTTCCTTGTCGTCAGTAAGGTTTTGCAAATCGGGATGGAGTACAGGCTCTTGACCTTCTGTAAATTTATTCTGATCAACAATCTGCTGCATTTTTGCACGCACTTCAGGACTCAGTGCCTTGCCCGTCAATTGTGCTTGTGAATCAAATGCGTATGCGGAAATCGGAAAGAGTAGGGAAAATAGCGTCAATACGACTACTAGCAAACGACTTACAAATAAACGTAAATTTTTCAATCGGCTGTGCACTCCTTTTCTCAAAATGATAGATAGCATTTCTCGGGTTATTTACACCTCCTTACATATTCTGAAAATGATGGCGGTTCACTTAGAATATATGATACAAATTGTATCGTGTCAACGCTTTCATGTTAATGAAATGTAACTGAAATCAAATTTCCTAAAATGAAAAATAAAAAACGACACTCTATACCAATTTTCGGAGTAGAGTGTCGTTTTTTGGGCTTAATATCCGCCCGCAATGAATATAAATTCGCATCCAATTAACCAAGTGATTAACCAAATTTGAACCCGTGGATTTACAATTCCAGAGCGTGGAATTTGTATCATATCAACTGCCTTCGGCTTGCTTCATTTATTCAGCTGCAGCGGCTGTATTGGCCTTAACTCGGGAAGAACGAGTCAGGGAGAACATGGCACTTCCCAGCGCCAGCAGGACGAACAGGCAGCCGACCCATGCATTATTGGCTACAGAGCTCTGTTCAATGACAAGTCCGCCAACGACAGAACCACTCGCAATACCAAGATGAAGCACCGATGAGTTCAGGCTGAGCTGGATGTCAGCTGTATCGGGAGCAGTCTGCATGAGATAGCTTTGCTGCGCCGGGGACAATGCCCAGCTAAGCGCACTCCAAATCACCATCGCAATCAAGAAGACGTAGAACGATACTTGTGCCGTCAGCGGCAGGACAAACATGATCACCGCGAAGCTTGATACAATCAACAAAATGGAGCGTTTTGTTCCCCATTTATCCGCCATCAAGCCGCCAAGCCCTCCGCCAGATACGGCTGCCAAACCGAACAAGAAGTACACAATGCTGGTCATGCCTGGACTAAGCTGGAACGTCTCCTGTAAATATGGAGTCAGATATGCATAGAGGGTCAAATGCCCTGTCAGCATCAAGTACGAAATAAGATGACCGCTGACGAGCTTCGCATTCTTCAATGAAGCGAACTGTGTACGCAGGGTCGTAACCTCGGAAGGGGGAACCTTCGATAAGAAGGCATAAATCCCTAGCATTGCAATTGCAGTTAGTCCCACAACTAGCAGGAACGGCGCCCGCCATCCGTATGCATTTCCGATAACCATACCAATAGGAACGCCTAAGACGAGTGATCCACTGATGCCCATATAGATGACGCCAATGGCGCGCCCTTTATATTCCGGTTGGACGAGCTTCGAGGCAATCGTGATGGACAACACGATAAGCAGCGAGCCGCTGGATGCCGACAAGGCTCTGGCTGCGAGCAATGTAGCATAATTCGAACTGAACGCCACGATAAGATTCGAGATTAGGAAGATGAACAAAAAGACAATATACAGTTTTTTGCGTTCAAATTTGGCTGTGAGATTCATTAATATTGGTGCCGATATCGCAAAGGCAATCGAGAAGATCGTAATCAGCTGCCCGGCTGCACTGACGGTAATGTTCAAGTCCGCGGCTATCTGATCGAGGATTCCCCCGATAATAAGCTCTACCGTGCCGACGACGAATGCGGCTACTGCCAAAATATATACACGAAAGTTCAAGAGAGACATTCCTTTCTGATTGAATAAAAAGTTACTACTATTATAGTAACCTAAATGCGAATGTGCAACAGAAAAGTATTCCTGCTTGTCAGATGTCGTATCCATTCACTCTAGCAAGATACGAACAAGCCGACCTAAGATGATGGCATCCTGGTCGGCTTGTTTACGTTCAGTATATCTCTATGCATTATGATGTCTTGGTCGAACGAAAGGCGTACTGGAAGGCATTCAGCAGCTTGGCGAATGCGCGCTTGCGGATATGTCCGTAGGTTACGGCGCTGATCGGGGGATCGAATCGGAAATTGTACACCTTCGTGTCCGTCATACGAGCTTCCTTCATATATCGCTCGCGGATGAGCAGCTGTTCGTCCGGCTCCAATTCGTGCACGATGGACTCAATCAGCTCGCAAAACGCCAGACATTCGCTCGCTTTATCTGTATTATAGACCGCTACTGCGGCAGTCGGATCGCCGACCCGGTTCGTCGCGCCATTTTCTCTCGCTTCATAATTCGTTGTAATCCGCGCCTCGCGAACGGCGAACTTCATCACTTTACACATTCTGTATTTGGCAAATACCTCATCAATTCGTGCTTTTGCTTGTTTCGCATCCATCGCTTCATGCTCTGGCATGTCCATGAACCCCATTACCATTAGGCAAGGCCTCCTTTGTTTCCATTCATACTCGAGGTTGTGTACTTCCTATTTATCTATTGGGTCCAGCATCGAAATGGAACACCGTGGGCAGGTATTCCCATTATACCACAAAAACAAGAACATTTGTTCCTATAAATAATTAAAAACAAATCAAAAAGAAACTATAAAAGCAGTTTAAACCAAACATGTGTTCGCCGTTTTATACTATTAACGTGGACATCGTGAGCAGAAAGGAAGCTGCCTTCGTTGATTTCAAGCAAGCAGCATGACACTCTGTTAGGATGGCCGATTAGCAAATGAGCAGGATGCAAGATTAACAATTTTCCCAGTAGATGAAGGGAGGTGATGTGGATTGATTGTATATCGCGACATTGTAGAACGATGGCTCGTGCCCATGGGGAAGGCATTGAACATGCCAGTTGTTCCCTTGGACGGCCTGAAGGCGGATCAGACCGAGCCGCTTATCGCGTACGACGTGGCTGAGCCCTACATCGATTGCTCGCCCCATCATGCGGAGTCACAAGGGATGATTGAGAAGGTTGTTGAGATGGAATGGCTGCTTCTCATTCGCTCCAAGGATCGCATGGATATGGTGGAACGCTGCCGGGATTTACTCGGCTGGCAGTGGACGGAAGGATTGGAGTGCTTGACGACAATCCCAGCCGTGCAGGTGCATATGGGGCCAGCGCAGTGGAAGACGGAGCCGACTGCCGGACTAGGTCTCCGCATTAGGCTTCGCATGAAGGATCGCTTCGAGCGAAACTTTACATTCATCGAAAAAGTGGAATTACAACGAAACGAAAAGAAGGAGTGATTGTTCATGTCTATTCAAGACGTACAAGTAACGATTGATTTACAAAAGCCTACAGGTCGGTTGTCCTTCGGAATGCCGCTTATTATCGGGAAAAAGGCCGGAGGCTCTGCCTATAAAGAATACGGGGATCTCAAGGCGGTCAAGGATGATTTCGCGGATACGACAGCGGAATACAAAATGGCGGAGGCGCTCTTTGGACAAGGCGATCGCTCACCGGCTCGCATTGCGATTACAGCTTGTGATGAGAAGGAGGAACCAGCAGCTCGCCTTCGCTCTGTAGTCGATAACGGCTGGTACTATCTGCTCTCCTCTGATAATAGCGATGCTGTAGTTGAAGCGTTGGCTGCAGAGATTGAGAAGGAGGATTACCGTCTGTTCTTTACACGCGCTGCTGATAAGACGAAGCTTCAGGCGCTGAAGTCCAAGGCTTATACACGTACGGTTGTGTTCTATCACACGGATGCCGCGGTATATCCAGAAGCCGCGCTCGTAGGTTCGGTTGGTTCTGCGGAAGTGGGCTCTGTGACGTGGAAGTTCAAAAAGTGCACCGGCATCGATGCGATGAAGGTAACAGCTGGCGAATTAATGGAAATTCACGACAGCGGCGCAATTACGTACGTGAACAAGCAGGGCGAAGCTCGAACTTCGGAAGGCAAGACGCTGTCTGGTGAATATATCGATGTCATTATGGCGCGCGATTATGTGCGTGCCCGCATGGAAATGCAAATTCAGAATTTGCTCAATCAATCGAGCAAAATTCCGTACACGGATGCAGGAATTGTCCAAATTGAGAGCGCGGTGATCAACGTGCTGTTGGAATCTGCACGTATGGGTATCATCGCGACAGCTGACAGTGGCGAGCCGCTGTTCGGTACGTCCTTCCTGTCTCGCAATGAGGTAAATCCAAGCGATCGCGCGAACCGCGAATATCGCGGCGGCTCGTTCTGGTTCGAGATCGCAGGCGCGGTACATCAGGTGAAGGTGAGCGGTGTTATCCGCTTCTAGTGAATCACTTTCCATCACGAGGCATGGCAAGAAGTAACTCGACATCGAATCTTGCATTCACTCTCGAAAAGCATATGTTTTCGAAGCATGTTTCCTTCGGAAACATTTCAAGTGCTCATGTAGTCTAGCTACACTGCGCGCTTCCTTACAAGCTTTGCAAAGCAAAGCTCGCTTCAGAAGTACACGCTTCGAGTTCTTGCAACCTTCTCGGTGCTAAAAAGTGATTTGTTTATCACACAACATTTTCTATTAAAGGATGGTGCTTATCTATGAGTATCGGTATTTATGATGCAAAGCAAGTATCTGTAATCATTAACGATGAACACATTACGGGATTTGGCGAGAATACATTCGTTACCTGTGAAAAGGATGAGGAGCAGACGGTGACGCATGTCGGCGCGCGCGGCGAGGTAGCGATTGCCTATAAGAACAATCCGCTCGGTACGATTAAGCTTACGGTGATGTCAACGTCCCCACAATTGCCCCTCTTATATCGACTGGGGAATGAGAAGAAATTATTCAAAATCACGGTGAAGTCCAATAACAAGCCGGGAGAAACAATTAGCGGTAATCAGGCTGTCATCAAGAAGCTGCCGGCTGCTTCGTACGGCTCAGAGCTTGAGGATCGTGAATTTGAAATCCAAGTTCTCGATTATATGCATCGAACAGAATAGTGAATATAAGAACTAACTTTCATTAATAAAGGATTCGGAAAGGGTGGCTACTTGTGAGCAAGCAAAAGACAGTAACGATTGAAACTGAGGAATATGTGCTGCAGCATCCAGGCGCACGGGCACTCATGCGATTGTATGATGCAGCATTGAAGGCAGACGGGGGATGGAAGCTTGAAGCGTCGATGGACTTTTTCCTCCAACATGTCATCGTGTCTCCGCGCCTAAGCTGGGAGGGTCTTGAAGAGAAGACCGATCTGATGACGCCGCTCTGGCTGGAGTGTGCGCGCTTCTTGGGCATGGTCGATACACCCTTGGAATCCGAATCATCCGACGTATAAGCAATCCATCTCCCGCAATCCGCTCCGGCAATTGTTCTGGCGTGTCGTCCTGAACAGCCGGGGCGGCATTACGTATGCAGAAGCGAGCGGCATGAGCATTGAGGAATTGTGCGAAGCCGCCGCCGCTGTGGAATGGATGTACGGGAAAGGAGGGGGTTAACCCAATGGATGATCGGATCTCCAAAAATATTTACCGCGAACTGCGCACCATGAACGGGAAGCTCGATGAGATGGGCGTCGTCTCCCGCATTTTGACGGACAGCATTAAGGAACAGACCGCGCAGATGAAGCGAAATGGAAGACAGAAGACACCGAAGATAGGAGGACTTACCTTTCCTTCTGCTACGTCTGATAGCATTACGTTTTCTAAATTGAACACGATGTTCGTTTCCTTACAGAGGCAGGTAGCTTCACTCGGTGTTTCACCATTGATAACGATAGCAACAAATGGAAACTCATCATCTTCAAACAGGGTTGTGATTGAGAATACGAATGAGCTTGCTTCGTCTATTGCCCAGCAGTTACCCGCTTCGCTCTCGCAGAAGCCAGCTTTTGCTCTACCTTTTATTCTGTGTAAGTGTTCAAAGGATGATGACAAGAAGGGGGATAAACCCAAATCTTGGTTTGATTATATAGGCGATGCTTACGAAGGTTTTAAGAGTTTAAATGATGAAGTCTCAAATTTTAGAGATCTTTCAGACAATATAAAGTTTGGCAAAGAAATGTATAGCAAAATTAAGAAGAAACGGGGCGGTTCCAAATCGAATGGGGAGTCTGAAAGTTCTAGCGGTGGAAAAGATGATCCACAGAAAGATCTTGGAAAAGCTGCTAACGGTACTAAAAATGAAGGGGAAGCCAAAGACAAGGGCAATCCATCCAATAAGGGCAAAGAAAAAGAGAATACAGCTGATTCTTTGAAGTCTGCGGCAAGTGGCTCGAATAAGGATAAAAATTCTCCCCCTAATAATGCCAAGCCCAATGATAGCAAGAGTCCTCCAACGAATACGGGTACGGATGCAGACCAGAAATCCTCACCGAAACCTACCTCAAATGCCCGGCGGGATTTAGCGAATGCAGCTGCCGGATCGAATGGGGAAGGTCAAGCTCCTTCGCCAAAGGATACAAAGGTTGATAATAGTAAACCAAGCCCAGCGCCAAAAAAAAGGCGCGGGGCAGGTATATTAGGGAGGGCGAAAAAACTCGGCAAATGGGGAGGTTTCTTAGCTGGGGGAGCTGGTCTTGCTATGGGTCTTTTTGGAGGCAAGAAGGATGAAGATGGAGATGGAGATGGAGAAAAGTCTGAGTCCACTGTGGATGATTCCTCGAACGTCGTTCAGGCAACAGCTGAAACGGTTCAATCTGTTCAATCAACAGTTGGGCCAATGGCGGATGCTGCTAAAGCGGCTTCGACCGCGTCAGATGTGAGTAAGGCTGCCTCTGCAACGAAGAAGGTCGGCTGGTTGGGTAAGTTGTTGAAGGGAGCTCGTACAGTCAGCAAGGCAACAAGGTTTCTGCGTTTTAATCCCGTTGGATTTCTAGGCGGATTAGCCGTAGATGCAGGCTTATGGGCAGCGGAGAAGTTCCTACTCCCGAATGACGAGGAGAACCCAGACAAGGAATCAGAAGAGGATGACAAGTCAAAATCAGCTGCAAAGATGATGGTGAGATCCTATATGGCTAAAAACCATGCGCTTGCAGCCTCGACGGGACAATCAAATATACAATCGTATTCCCCTAATGGTGAGGGCATGCAACCGATAGTTGAGGGTTCACCGACTGGAGCGATATCCTCAACTGCATCTATGCCTCAACATCAGACACCCAATATGCCTGGGCCTACTGCTAGTGGCAGCATGGAAGTCAGCGCGAATAGCAATGTCACGATGAACCTGAACGTGAACGGCTATATTGACAACCGCATGATTGAAGAGATCAAGCGGATCGCCCGCGAGCAGTACGACGCCTCATTCCGAGCATTAGAGCGGGGCATTGCGGACAAACTGCCGAAGCCTAAGCCTATCCCAAGGCCTCAGGTGGCGGAAGGAGGAATGATGTCCCATTAATACGCGAAAAAGCAAATTAGGCGGCGTGGAACTGTTCGTCATTTCAGAGGAACCTGAGTATTCAGTGCAGGTGAGCAGTCACAATGTGGAAAAAGGCGGTACCATTACGGATCACATCCGGAAGGAAACAACAAGCTTAGTTCTGCAAGGATTGCTAATAGGCCCCCAGGCCTCCAATTATAAGCAGCGTTTGGTAAAGGCAATGAACGAGGGGAAGCTGCTCCAATACACAGGGCGCAATATGATGCTGAATTGTGTCATCACTAGCTTGCGAACCGCTCATAACAACTCGATTGCTAATGGCATGACTTTCACCATGTCATTGAAGCAGGTCAACATTGTCCAGCCAGCTTACAGTAAGCTGCCGCCGAAGAAGAAGGCGGCCGTGAAGCCGAAGAGCCGTTCCGGGAAGCGGAATACTTCCTATCGTCCGGTGCCGGAGACGCATACAGCGCGCCCTGGCCAGTCGCTAATGGATATCGCTAGGTACTTCGGGATTCCTGAAAGCATGATTCGGATAGCTAATAATGTCATTGAGCGTACCGCCAAGCCATTTGTAGAGGGAGCGAAACTTCTGCTTGGCCTTTCCAAAAAGAAAAAGAAAAAAACCATGCCCTCAGGTGGGGGCGGGGGCGGAAAACAATACATGCAGGATCGGTAAGGCTAGGAAGCTTCAGAAAGGAGGAGAAGGATGGCGATCATCGGGATCGACAAAGATCTTGTTCCTTACTCATTTGATATGGATTTGGGCGATCGAACCTATACGTTCGAAGTACGCTACAACTTTACCCATGATTATTTTACCGTGGATTTATCGGAAGGGGATACTCCATTGGCGCTAGGCGTAAAGCTGGTATGGGGAATGCCGCTGTTCGTCAGCATGGAGACGCGGGAGTTCCCGCTTGAGCTCATCGTCCCGTATGGGGATAATCCGGAAGAACAGATTACGTGGGATACACTTGGGCAGTCTGTTCACCTGCATTTGGGGGATGACGATGGAATACTTATTTAATCGCGGGTGCGAGATTTTGATTGGTGGCTATCGATTCAACTACGGTGATCTGACAATGAATGTTCACGTAGATTTTGATGATAACAATGAACCGAATGAATCCACCGTAGAGCTGTACAATTTGTCCAAGCATACGCTGGCGAACATTCGCACGGGGATGCGAGTCATTGTCAATGCGGGTTACGGCAAGGATCTCGGCACTGTGCTTCAGGGCAACATTGTAGAGGTGCGAACGAAGCGGGAGCAGATGGATCGGGTGACGACGATTCAAGTGAAGGATGATTTGACAGTGTCCTTATATGAAATGGCACATACGTATCGGCCGGGCACGAAGGCTAGCGAGATTATTCATGATCTGTTAAGTCGGGCGCAAATTCCGCATGGAGCCGTGCAGCTCGGTTCTAATCATGCTTATATGAAGGGATTCGTTGCGAAAGGCGATCCAGTTGCGTCGATACGCCGGGCAGCTCGTGACTGCAATACGGAAGTATTTACTCGGCAAGGCAAGCTATATTTCAAGCCTCTTGCTGGAGCCGGATTAGAGGTGACAGGCATCGTTCGCTTATCCGCTGACAGCGGGTTAATTGACAGCCCTCAATCGTATGAGGAGGACAAGGTTAAGGGTGTGCGCGTGACGTCCCTCTTGAATTATCGGCTGCATGCAGATGCACAGCTTCGATTGGTCAGTGAGGATTTTGACGGTGTGTATCGGGTGAAGCGGGGCAAGCATACCATTTCGATGGATCAATTTGTGACGGAAGTGGATTTGGTTAGGATTTAACCTTTCATTGCATTTGCAAAAGGAGTAACGGCGATAAGCGTGAGTGTGCCCAGAAATGCAATGCAATGATAATGCGATTAAGCGACAAGGAGGTGACGCTATGGGCGCAAATCGAGCAGTCAGTGCGCTGGAAGCCTGGATGGATCATCGAATCTCGGGAACAGCAGGAGCGCAACTGGGTACGATTGTGAGCATGGGAGCGGGCACAGCTGATGTGGAGCTGGAAGGCGAGGCTGGACTTATTCGATATCAGCTGCCGATTCTAGAGCAGGCACAAGACATCGTGATCGAAAGTGGGAGCCGCGTACTGGTTGTATTTACAGAGGCCAGCAAAGGTGGCGGCGTCATTGTCGGAAAGGTGGCTGGAGGATGAGGACGTGGGCGCTTCAAGACGGAGATCTTCAATTATCAGATGGACAAATTGCTTGGATCGATGGGCGTGAGGAATTGACGCAAGCGGTTCGCATTCGGTTGGGTACTCGCTTGGGCGAATATTTTTTTGCTCCGGATATGGGCTTGGATCATGAGCGAATGGTTGGCAAGCAGGTAGATGAGGATACCATTCGCGAGGCGATTATGCGCTGCCTTATGGATGAACCGCGCATTCAATCGGTCGAGGATGTAGAAGTGACAAGAGACAAGCATTCGCGTGCAGCTCAAGTACGCCTAGTCATGACAAGCTCTGAAGGAGAGGAGGTTGAGCTTATCTATGCTGACGGCAGCGGGATTGAAGCGTAAAACCTATCACGAAATTTATGAAGAAATGGTTGAGGATTTAGGCAAGCAGCTCGGACAGGACATCAATACCTCGGAGACATCGCCGCTTGGCATGATGATGCAGCTCTTTGCATGGCATTTATCTGTGCTGTGGGAGGATGTCGAGCAGGTATACCACGAGTCGTATATTCAATATGCAACCGGAGTGCAGCTTGATGCATTGGCCGTATTTTATGGGCTGCGTCGCAAGCTGGAGCAGGCGGCTTATGGGAATATCAAGCTGACAGGCGTTCCGAAGTTTATCGTTCCAGCAGGACTACAAGTTGGTACGAAATCAGGCGTGTGGTTCATGACGGTGGATGATTGCGTATTGGATGATTCGGGCAAGGGAGAAGTTGCTGTGGTGGCAACTGTACCAGGCATTATCGGCAACGTGCCTGCTGATTCCATTACAGAAATGCTTACCTCTGTAAAGGAGATTACGAGCATTACGAACCCGGCTAGTATGGCAGAGGGGCGTGAACGGGAAAATGATGTCGAGTTCCGTGACCGTTTGCGTGCCGCACGAGATGGCAGTCATGCGGCAACCGTGGACGCAATTGTATCTGCCCTGCTGCAAATTCCGGATGTAAAATCAGCAGCTGTACGTGTGAACGATACGATGCAGACGAATGAAGAAGGTATTCCAGCGAAGTCGATTCGTACGTACGTATACGGCGGTCAGGATGAACGCATCGCACAGACGATTTTTGAGAAAAAGGCAGCGGGTATTGGAACAGACGGAACGAAAACCGTAAAGGTGCGCGATGTCAGCGGCGGTGAGCATGATGTGCGCTTTAGCCGCATGAAGCTGCTTGATGCTCATATTGAGGCAGAAGTGAAGGCAACTTCGTCATTTTCTTCTCGTGGGAAGGAGGACATCGTCACGGCGATTGCACAGTATATTGGCGGCGTTGGCGCGGATCAGCAGGATTATACAGGGCTTCCGCAGGGATCTCGTATCGTGTACAGTCGTTTGCTGGCAGCCATCCAGAATGTGACCGGCGTTGAAGAAGTGCTCGAGCTGAAGGTGAAGCTCGGTGATGGCGAATTCGTCAGCGGCAACGTGAACATTCCGCTATATGAAGTGGCTCGTGTGGCACCTGAGCGGATAAAGGTGGCGGTGACCTATGTTTAAGCTGCCAGAGGTAATGGAACTGCTGCCGGATGTCATCGCGAAGGAAGGCAGCAGCCGCTTCGCTCAGCTCGTAAATGTATGGTTGAAGCAGATGAATGAGCTAAGCAGCACAATTCAGCGAATATCCGAATGGAAAAGCATTGAAAAGGCAGAAGGAGCCGCACTGGATGAAATCGGTGGCAACTTGGGACAAGCACGTGGTCAAGCAACCGATGAGGTTTACCGTTTGCTCCTGCGCTCCAAGCTGGCCCGCATGAATTCAAGCGGGAGCTTGGATTCCGTCATCGAGGTGCTTGCTCTTGCTCTTCGAGCAGCACCGGATGAGTTCCGCATTGCGGAACAGTACGATGACCCGATTCAGCCCGAACCAGCGGCGATTCAGGTTACTGAAGTGCCATACGAGAAGCTGAATGGCGTTGGGCTAAGCCCTTCGCAATTCGTTTCCCTTGTCGAGAGCCTTGTCGCGGCTGGCGTCCGCGTAACGCAGGTCGGCTTAACGGGTTCGTTCGAGCTGGCATCTGCCTACGATGCGCTTGAACAATCCGAGCACGGTCTCGCTGACGAAGCCATGACTGTAGGCGGCACGTTGGGCGATTTTTATGTCCCGGGCAATGATTATGTGCTGCCTGTGTAGAGAAATAGTTCGATAAAGTAGAAGGATTACGAATGATAAATGAGGTGACGATACATGGCATTCGAAAAAGATCTTCCACAATGGAAGGAAAAAGGGGTAAAACCCCCGCAAAGCAAACTCGACGAAGGCTGGAAAGTCCAAGATAAGCCTCCCGCTGCTTGGTTGAACTGGCAAATGAATAAGACGTACGAAGCCTTGAAGGAAGTGCAGGAAAAGGCAGCGGAGAAGACCGAGGTAGCTTCGGCAATTGAGAATTCGAAGAAATATACAGATCAAAAAGTATCAGGAATTGATCTAACAAAAATCACTCCAGATTCGATAGGGGCAGTGAAAAAAACAGAATTTGATAACTTGAAAAGGGAATCTATTTCAAGAAAATCCGACACTTATAATGACTTTAACCAATACACAGAGCCGGGGATATATAACATTCACCAAATTGGAAACATTGCGAATAAACCAAATACATTTAGAGGTACACAATTGGATTGGGGGGTGCTTACTGTAGAAAGCACGCCACAGGGCTATATTATTCAGACCTATACAGCCGTTATATTAAACGTAACGGTCAGACGCACCAGAACCGAATCCAAATGGTCAGATTGGAGGACTTTATTAACTGAGTACACTTTTCAAGACCCGGTATATGTAGCACCGAACTCGGATCTAAATTCGATAACTATTCCTGGTGATTACATGAATCCAGCTAATGCGGAAGTAGCAACTATGTCAAATACACCAACGCCAGAAGCGTTCAGTTTATCAGTGTATCAACATGCGGGGATTCATCAGGTATTCCGAGTTTTTAGCCCCCACTCCAATAAAGTGTGGAAGAGGAATTACTATTACGGTGTTGGTTGGTCGCAGTGGCTGAGAGTTCTCGATGAGAATGATTATAGCGAACTAAAGCAATCTGGCGTTGACGCGAAAAATCGCATAGCGGGTGCCCTCAACGCCAAGGGAGTGCCGGCATCCGCAAATGATGATTTTGCAACGCTTGCAGCTAAAATTTCTCAGATAAAGACTGAGCTCTCTCTGGTAGATTCAAAGATATCTTGGAGTAATACGCACTCACCTAGTATGTACGGGGATGACAAAAAGGTTGTGTACGATTACGTAGTGGCAACGATGCCGAACATGAAAAATGCATTTGTTTTTGATGGTAGCATATGGTTTGATAATGGAAGAACTAACAGCGATGTTTCTGGTGGGAATGCTAGAGCTTATTTGGAAGATTGGAATGGGAAGACTTGTGAAATTAACGGTATTGGACATTCAACTACATGGGGTTATAACTATGCCACTAATATATTTATACTAAATGGTCGTAAAGGATATAAGACTGTAACATCATTATGGGACGGCGACAAGGAAGCGAAACATACATCAACTTCTATTCAAATTCCAGATGGTTTTGATGTATCAAGACCTTGTTTATTAAAAGTTAAATGGGAATTTTACCCGATTTCAGGGCGGTTCTATCAAGTAAGCATTAAGTGTGATGTTAATGGAACAATCACAACTTGTTAGTTTTGAATTGTATAAATTCACTAAAAGCTCTCATGATTTAATGAGAGCTTTTTTTAATAAGGGGGATATTGGATGGAACGAATCGATTGGCTCTTGAAACTTGGGGTGGGCGCGACAGGTGGAACCGTAGCACTGCTTTTCGGCGGCTGGCCGATGCTGCTTCAAGTGCTGCTTATTATGACCATAGCGGATTATGTCACAGGCATTATGGCAGCAGGCTCTGAAGGCAAGCTGCGCAGTAGCGTTGGGCTCATTGGCATTGCGCGCAAGGTATTTATTTTCGTAATTGTGTCGATCGCGCATCAGGTGGATGTGGTGCTTGGAGGGCAGCATCTACTCAGAGATGCGACGGTCTTTTTTTATATGGCGAACGAATTGTTGTCGATTATTGAAAATGGCGGACGTCTAGGTGTGCCGCTGCCGCCGGTTATTAAGCAAGCGGTAGAAGTGTTGAAGGGAAAAGGGGGAATTCATGATGAGCATCGACATTAAGCAGCGCCTGATTCGAGACGGAAGGGCGAATAAACCGAACCTTGCCATGAAGCCAATGTATCTTACTGTGCACAACACGGACAATACAGATGCGGGGGCGACAGCAGAAGCGCATTCGAGGTATTTGTTGAACGGCAGTGGCGGGGCGAAGAAGAGCTGGCATTACACGGTTGACGATAAGAGTGTGTATCAGCATTTGCGAGATACTGAGCAGGGGTGGCATGCTGGGGATGGAGCAGGCCCTGGCAACGCGTTGTCCATTGGCGTTGAAGTATGTATGTACGCAGGGATAGACGAGCAGGCCGCATGGCGCAATGCTGCTGAACTGCTCGCCATCTTGTCGTGCAAGCATGGCATTGCACTGGAACGCATCATGCCGCACAAACATTGGAGCGGGAAGGCTTGTCCGTCTCGACTGCTGCCGCATTGGCAGCAATTTATGGACATGGTGGTGCAGGCTAAGGAAGCGATGTCAGGCGACACTAGTGGTACGAAGCCGCCATCGCCCAATCCGACTACCGAACAGCAGCTGCGTGCCGAGCGAGTGAAGGTCATCTGGGAAGGTGCACCCAAAGAAAGTTCGCAAGGTTACTTAATTGACAACAAAGTCTATATCCCGGTACGCGATGTTGCGGAACGAAGCGGAATGAGCGTGCAATGGGAAGCGGTGAAGAGGCAAGTTGTCGTTCGCGAAAATAGCAAGTGAAGTAGGAGATAATGGCCGTATAACCGATTCGTGGCCAAGCTTGATTCAATTTTCAGAATGGGGATGTGAAACTTGTTGTGTTTGTGTAGCATACAGACACCGCACCCCTCAAAACTTTATCCCCTGTTCATGCTCTTCTCACAAGCAAGAATATTTCCCCCCCTGACTACACAATCTAACATAATGTGACATTGTTGCCGCCGAACAACTTTCCTTAGTGGACTCAACTTTCCTTACCGGTTCCAATAGGTTGTTGCTGGTTCAATTGTTGTAAGGAGGGGCAACACTGTTTCTGTAGACCCACACGGGATCGGTGAGGTAAGATAGGATTCCGGGTTGGAACGGCATATTCCAAAATATGCCTGGTAATAAGGAGTCAGGGAGGGGTCAGCGTGAGCGCGGACATATATGCAGATATGAAACAAGGGGAAAAAGGAGCATGGATCAGCATTGCTACCTATATTGCCCTATCCGCATTCAAGCTAGCTATTGGCTTATTCTACCAATCGAAGGCGCTGCAAGCAGACGGATGGAATAACTTGACGGATATCGTCGCATCGCTTGCTGTACTTATCGGACTGCGAATTTCGCAGAAGCCGCCGGATCATGACCATCCTTACGGTCATTTGAGGGCGGAGACAATCGCTGCTCTAATTGCTTCCTTTATTATGGCGACAGTCGGGATTCAAGTGATCATATCCACGGTACAAGCATTGTTCCATGGCGAGTCGACAACCCCGAACCCGCTTACGGGTTGGGTAGCGCTTGGCTGTGCGATCGTGATGTACGCGGTGTACTCATATAATAAGCGGCTGGCAGAGCGCATTCGTAATCAGGCGCTTATGGCGGCAGCACAAGATAACCGGTCAGATGCATTTGTAAGTATTGGCGCAGCAGTTGGTATTTTCGGTGCTCAGCTAGGCATTAGCTGGCTCGATCCGCTTGCCGCCTTAACGGTAGGCTTCATTATATGCAAGACAGCATGGGATATTTTCCGAGAAGCAACTCATACATTGACGGACGGATTCGATGAAGCGCAGCTGGATCGCCTGCGCAAGACGGTAGAGAGTACAGAAGGCGTGCGCAAGATTAAGGAAGTGAAGGCGCGCCTGCATGGAAGTCTGGTTCTCGTTGATGTGGTTGTACAGGTTGATCCGAAGCTAAGCCTTATTGAAGGACATCATATTTGTGACGATATTGAGCAGCGTATGAAGCGCAAGCATAATATTACTCATGTACATGTGCATGTCGAGCCAATGGATACAGATACAAGCAAAACAATTTACCAGCAATTGGTGTAATGTATGTTCATAGAACGCGACAAGCGTGCCCGCGAGTGACGGTAACATCCGTCCTCAGGGCACTTTTTTTTGTGTTTCTAGTAAAGCGGACAGACGGAGCAGATCACATAAATAAGCTTCGAAAGAGTAGTGTTGGGAACGGGCTCAATTGTTTAAATCTGGTATTCACCCCATTAATCAACCAATTAATAGGCACAAAGACCCACAGAGAAGGTTACAATTTTGTCTTTTTTAAGAGGATAGGCCGATAGAAAACGACGAAGAAGACTCTATATAATTAGGCGTAGGGGAAATGGGATGTCATTACAAAAATAGAATAACCACTTAATTATAGAAACAATTGACATCTTGTTCATATGAACATCAACTCACATTCGGTTCACGATTACAGTAATGTAACAACAACTTAGAGGAGGATTTCTATGAAGAAGAAATTACTGTTAGGCATAATGATGTTCACAATGGCAGGGCAGATGATATTGCCGTCATTGCATGCGGCACCTGCAGCAACTAGCAATGTACAAGCTGCATCTGTAACGAGCTCCAACCAGAATCGCGGAGAGATTGTTCAGTCCGTCAATTTGAGAACGAAGCCGAGTACTTCATCCTCAATCATTCGATTGGTGAAGACAGGCGAATCCGTTACGATATTGGACAAGCCCAATAGCAGTTGGTACAAAGTGAAGGATACCAAAGGCAACACGGGCTATGTAAGCTCACAGAGTAAATACATACGAGTAGGGAATGCATCTGGATCTAACTCTTCAGGAAGTTCAAATAATAAACCTACGACTTCTGCTCCATCAAGTAAGGCTGCGAAGATGGACAAAGTGGAGAAAGTAGCGAAGAAATACATGGGCACGCCTTATGAATTTGGATCGGATCGGAATACAACTAAAACATTCGATTGCTCCGACTTTGTACGCCAAGTCTATAAGGAAGCATTAGGCATCGTACTGCCGACAGATTCCCGCAAGCAAGGCACTTACATTAAGGATAAAGGCGGCGTGAAGAAAAGTATCAGCCAACTGCAGCGTGGAGACTTGATGTTCTTCATGTCCTATAAGGGATCCAGTGCATCCAGTTATAAAAATGTGAATAAATCAAAAGAACGAATTACACATGTCGGCATTTACTTGGGCAATGGCAAAATCATTCATACATATTCCAAAGCTTCAGGCGGCGTACGGATCGACACGGTGAGCAACACTAGCTGGGAACATCGTTTCCTGTATGGAGGAAGCGTAGTAAAATAGACGTTCATCGAGCATACTGCATATGCACGCATCAAAGAGGGCTATCTATTCAACAGGGAAAGCTGTTGGTAGATAGCCCTTACTTGTTCGTAGGAAGAGGAATTCAAGCGTGCTGATGCATGTTCCGTCCCACATCCATTAAAATGGAACACGGCGGTTCCTAGTTATTGATATTTTGGAGGCCCTTGTTGTTCATCGATCTTCGGTCTTGTCCGGTATTTCTTCGTCTTCGCCATGGCAACTGCAGCCCATGAGCTAAGCAAGCTTAAAGGAAGCAGTAGAGCAGTAGTTGTGTAGCGCACAATATTATCCTGATAGAGAACATAGGCAATGACAAGCACCATAAGTGGGGCGTAATCGACATACCGCACCATTCGATGTCTGATGCCTAAGCGGTTCTCAACGATACCGAAGCAGAAGAACCCGGCAATAATGATGGCAGCGAATAGGAACGCTCCTGTAATCCAGCCGAGTGCTCTCATGAGAAGAGCAAGCGTGATAAGGGCGTATCCGACGAAGCCTACTCCAGTAAACAGCATGTTGCAATCAACTCCTTGGCTAAGATCCTAATCGTAGATGATTATTGCAGCAATTGCAACACGGTTCGGGCACAGGCCTCAGGATCCGTCATAGCAAGAGCGCCAAGCTGCCGCTTCTCGCGCAGCCGGTCATAGTGGTGCTGTAATTCGTTGAACCAACGTGCAATGGTATCCGAGGATTCAATCTTCTCACCCATACCATGCTCCATGAAATATTCACAGTTCTCTTCCTCTTGTCCAGGGATTGGATCATAGAAGAGCATAGGGATGCCCTTCATCATTCCTTCTGTACAAGTCATTCCCCCAGGCTTCGTTACCAGTAAATCGGAAGCATCCATCAGACGCGACACCTCTTGCGTGTAGCCGAATATATGTATGTTCGGATGCTGGAACAATGGATCCTGTTCCATCCGAGCGATTGCCTTCTGATTGCTGCCCATGCAGAACAGAAGCTGGACATGTTCGCGCCATGTCGTCATGTATTGGAGCAAATCCTCATTCAGCGACAATCCCCAGCCGCCGCCCATAATCATGACGGTCGGAAGCGGACGCAATCCAAGCTCCAGCTGCGCTTCCGATTGAGGACAGCGCTCCCAGAACTTCGGATGAACAGGAATGCCAGTAACAACAATGCGGCTATCATCAATCCCGCGTTCCAGGAGCTTGTTCCGTACTTCTGGCGCGGAGACGAGGTATTTTGTAACTTCTGGGTTCATCCACGTACCATGCGCATCGTAGTCCGTAATCAATGTATATAATGGAAGATGAAGACCAGAGCGCTTCAGGCGCGATACGATGATATTCGGAAATGGATGAGTGCACACAATCGCATCAGGACGCAATTGATCGAGCACATGAGAAGCTTGTGTGTAGAAAATGCGATGCAATGCGAGCTGTGTGACGCGGTTCAGCGATTTTTTATATTTTTTTCGATACAAGAGTCCAACCAGCTTCGGCTGTGAGCTTACCGTCTTCCGATAAGCAGCGAAGATTAGCGGCCCGACCGTCGGATTCAAGAACTTGCCCAGCTCGATGACGCGTGTTTGGACATCGGGCTCCAGCTGGCGCAGTCCGACTGATAGGGCATAGGCTGCTTGCGTATGGCCTGTACCGAATCCTTCAGATAGAAGGATGATTCTCTTTTTTCGCATGTTCTCACCCACATTCCATTATAACCTGAAAGTTGAAAGGAAGCATCAGCCAATTACGTCGAAACTGAGCGGTCATTTTCCTTGGTTAAGTTGAAATTCACAGGCAGGTATGATAAGGTTCAGGTAACGGCATGTGACCATAATTTCTAATTGGTCATTCAGTCAAATGTGCGCCGGGAGAAAGGAGGCGGGGGATGTGACCGTAGACCGCCGAAAACAAATCGTGGAAGCGGCAGCGCAATCCTTTGCTCTGTTCGGGTACAAAGCGACGACGATGGATCAAGTAGCGAAGATTGCCAAGGTAGGCAAAGGAACGATATATACGTTCTTTACGAACAAAGAGGAGCTGTTCGATGAGATTTTGCAGCAGCTCATCCACGAGATGAAAGAGATCGCGGATCGGGAAATCACCGAGGATAGACCGTTTATTGATAAGCTGTATCGTGTGTTGGATCGTGTACTGGAATATAGAAGCCGCCACGAGCTTGCATTGAAGCTATCCCAGGAGCTGCGCGACTTCGGAACGCCGATGGCGAAGGAAGCGCTGGCTAAGATGGAACAGGAACTGCTTGAGTACATAGAGCGCGAAGTGCGTGTGGCTATGGAGCGTGGAGAAGTGAAGCAAGGTGACCCGAAGGTCGTCAGCTTCGTCATGCTTCAATTGTACAAAGCGCTTACGACCGAATGGAACAAGCTGAATGCTCCGCTCGATAAGGAAGCGATTAAGGATTATTTTCGCCTTCATTTTATGGAAGGGTTAATGATTCGCCAGCCATAAGGAAGTCAGGACGGATGTTGATATACAAAAGAGAAGCACCCTTCAAATAGGAACGCGTGGTCGAACCTGTAGAAGGGTGCTTTTGTGTGGAGACTATAATATAGTTATTTACTTTTTAATGACGACCATCTGAGCTTTCTCTAATTTCTTAGACAAGTCAACTAGTAAATTCTTCGGATCCTTCTTGAAATGAGCAACCGTTAAGCCAAGCTTGTCTGCGTTCAGCTTCTCCCAAGCTGCATCATCGAGCAGAACAATCGTTTGGGCAAATCCGCGTGATTCCCCAATTACAATATCGCCACCGTACTGACCAGCGAGCTTCACACCTTTCAGTTCTGTCACCGTTGTATCTGTCTTCGCGAAGATCACCGCATTGTCGCCTGTTGCTTCAGGCAGCTTCGCAATCGCTTCTGTTGTGTCTTTGTCCTTCACTTGTTGAAGCAACCCATTATTGAACAAGCCTTGAGCGGTTGATTTGCTGATCGCAATGACACGGTCATCCGCTTGCTTTGCATCATATTTCAATGCGAAATCATCTGTCTTTGACACATCATTCTTCGTGCTCTCCAATGCATCTTTAATTTGAGCATCCGTTCCATACATAATCAGTCCATTTGCCTTAGGGCCGAATAGGCTGCAGCCTGTCGCCATTACAAGTACAAGTATCATGGTAGCTACTATGCCAAGTTTCTTTTTCATTCGTTATCCACCTCAATTACCAGTATTGATTCTTACACCGTTAACGATACAGGAGGGATCATTTTGTTGCCATTGGTTTAGATGACAGCACTCTTTCAATCTCGTAAGAAAGTAGGACTATAGTATCAAAATAGCCGCCGCTCGCAAGAAGTTGCCTGCATAAGATAATAATTCGCCTCCTTTTTACCGTTATAGTAGATATGTACTTTTTTGTTCCATTGGAATTACTCACAGGAGCAAAACGGGAAGGGAGAAGATAAGGTGTACCCATCAAGGAAAAAATCGACATGGCTTAGCATAGCGCTCGTATGCACGTTGCTATTCGGTATGCTGCCAATCCAAGGTATCGTTCATGCAGAAGATTCGTTTACAGGTATTGCTTTTGAATCAGATGTGTCTCCAGTACACGTCACAGTTGAAGGTTCCTCTGTACAATTGAAGGTGCTTGGTACAATCAGCGGAAAGACGGATAAGAAAGATGTTACGAGCTTGGCTACGTGGACGTCCTCGAATCCGAGTGCTGTCAAAGTAGACGCTGGTTGGGTAAGCGGTGCTGGAAAAGGTACTTCGGAAATTACAGTGAAATATCAAGGATATACATTGAAGAAAACGGTTGTATCCGAATACTTGTACGACAAGATCGTTATTCGCACAGGGGATACGGATCAAGAGGTTGCCAATGAAGTGAAGGCGAATCTTGGAGACAAGCTTGCCTGGAAGGCATTCGCCTTGGACAAATCGACAAATACGAACAATGATGTTACGGCTGAAGCCTCCTGGACTTCCTCCAATACAGATGTAGCGGATGTGAATAAAGGAGTCATTACGCTGAAGTCCAAGGGTAAAACGGACATTACCATTAAGCATAAAGGATTAAGCACGAAGATCGAGCTGAAGGTTGAACAGCCTTACGACAAATTGGAGCTGTCGCCAGAAAAGCTGGTTGAATTCGAATACGGTGCAGCTTCCAAGACCGTAACCGCCAAGGCGAAGACTGCTGACGGCAAGCTCGAAGATGTAACAGGTAAGGCAGATTGGACAACAAGCGATGCGAATATCGTCGAAGTGAAGAACGGAGAAGTCAAGCCTATCAACGTAGGTTCGGCAACGGTAACGGCGAACTACCTTGGGGCTTCGCAATCCATTACAGTGGTCGTACGTGCTTCTTACCAAGCGATGCGCATCACACCGGATCAGAAACAACACATGATGCTGGGAGACGGGCCGCTGCAAGTGCAGACCTTCGTGCTCAATTCGGCTGATAATCAGCAGGATGTTAGTGATCTTGCAGAGTGGACATCAAGCAACCTGATGGCTGTGACGGTAGAACACGGCAAGGTCTACGCGAAGAGCGAAGGAACTGCAACGGTAACAGCTTCTTACAAAGGGCTGACGAAGTCGGTTGAGATTACGGTATACCCGACGATCGAGAAGTTGAAATGGACGGAAGAAGATAAGAATGCAAAACCTGGAGACGTTCGCAAGCAGGAGCTGATCTTGGAAGATGTGAAGCCTTTGCCTAAGATCAGTGGGGTATCCTTGAGCGGCAATACGCTTGATGTATCGGAACTGGTGCAGTGGACATCTTCTAATGAAAGTGTTGTCTCCGTTAAAGATGGCAAGATGAAGGCAGCAGCACCGGGAACGACTTTCCTGACTGCGAGCATTCGCAATCAAACGCTTCCTTTGGAAGTAAATGTTCAGCGCAAGGCACTCGTATTGCAGGCGAACAATGCGGATATCAGTATCGTAACGGGTCGTGAGCAGCCATTGCCGGAAGTAAATGTTATTTATGCTGATGGTACAGAGGAAAATGTAACGACTCAAGTGAAATGGGAATCAAGTTCTCCGAACTTGCTCGTTCGCGAGGGGAACATGAAGGGTCTCATTGCAGGACGTGCGACGTTGACAGGTACATTTGCCAATGTGAAAGTGACTGTGAAAGCAACGATCGAAGAAGAGATTGTGAAGTATGATATCGTTCCTTCTGAAATTCGTACGAACGTGAACAAGTCCCAATCGGTTAAGGTAACAGGAACCTACAAGAACGGAAAGACGATTGCGCTTGCTTCACGTATTAAGTGGACTATGGAAAATGAAAAGGTAGCGACGGTTCGCGGAGCTACTGTCAAGGGTGTGGCTATTGGCAGCACGAAGCTGGTCGGTGAGTATCAAGGAAGAAAGCTGGAGGTTACAGTGCATGTGAAGCCTCGCTTGCTGAAGCTGGAAGCAAATCCGACAACGGTGAAACTGGGTATCGGTCAGTCTGCATCGTGGAAGGTTCAGGCGATTTATGATACAGGTGAAGTTGTGGATGTGACGTCCTCCGTGACATTCGTTCCTTCCAATGTGAAGATTAAGGCGTCGCGTGGTTCGGTGCAAGGTGTATCCAAGGGCAGTGGGAGTTTGAAGCTGACATTGGACGGCAAGAGCACATCACTGCGCGTAACGGTGAAATAAGGATTAATCCAAAATGGGATTAGTCAGAGAACACAGAACAGGGACTGCATGTGCAGTCCCTGTTTTGATTTTACGATTGTATGATGCAAGCAAGAGCTGATGTAAGCAGAGCTGAGTAGACATCGAAATCGCTATATATCTCTGTGATGGGCTATGCCCCGAGTGCCTGATCTTTCCCTTGCATGGTATCACTGAAGAGCTTCATTTTGATCGTAATTGCGGCAAACGCAAGCAAGGAAAATCCTATTCCACACCAGATAAGCTGTTGCATACCGAGGTGAGCGATGATAAATCCCGCAACAGCAGTACCCATCGTAATTCCTAAGTTGGAGAAAGAAACGAACAGACTGTTGCCGAATTCAGGCGCTTCCTTCGTTTCAGCAGTCAGCCAAGTTTGACTCACAATCAGTCCTCCTGAGTGCACAGTTCCCCAAATGAATATCATCCCAATCATGAGAGAGAGATACGACCCTGCATAATAGACAAGTACATAGATGAACGCGTAGAGAAGCGGGAAAAGCAGTATCGTTTTTGTAGTATTTTTCTGAAGCAAAGTTCCGAACAGAAAGTTGCCAGCAATCATAACAAGCCCAAATACCATGAGCATGAGACTGATGAGTGAGCCATTCATTCGGGTGATTTGGCTTGTGTATTCGGCAAAGTAACCGTACACAGAGAACATCGCTGCAAAAATAAAGATGACAGCCGCTATGTTGAGCCAAAGTCCGGGCTTACGTAAAATACTCAGCTGCTTGCCGTAAGACATCTTCTCCTTCACAGGCATGGAAGGCAGCCAAATAAGCAAACCTATCAAGGCGATTGCATTCACGATGGCTCCAAATAAGAAGGAGGTGGATAACGAAATACGTTCAGCAAGGTAAGACGTAATCGGGACACCAAATGCGAAGCCTACTGTAATACCTGCAAATACGCGAACGACAGCCTGACTGCTCTGCTCGGGAGGTACCAGACTGGCGGCAGCTACGAGTGCGATGGAGAAGAAAATCGGATGGAACATCGCAGGCAAGATCCGGAATATAAGCATTACCTCAAAATGCGAGGTGAACGCATAGACGAGATTGGACAGAACAAACATGGAAATGGCCGTCAATAGGACGCTTTTGCGGTTAAAGCGGGATGCGATCAGGGTAAGAAACGGACCGCTAACGGCCACGATGAGTGCAAATATACCGACCAGCCAGCCTGCTTGGGAAGCTGTAATGTTGTACTTCTGCGATATTTGAGGCAGCACGCCCACAATACCCATTTCTGTCGTAATAATGCCGAATACGCCAAGGGACAGTAGAAGAAGCAGTAAGGGGTTTGTTTTTCTCATTTCAACGATAACTCCATTTCTATTCATCAGAATTTACATTTTAATGGTCATGAGTACTACGATGTACTTCATCCAAATAATTTCACTTCAATGAGCTTCACTTCAATACACTACAACCCATTTATGCCATTCCATTTGATATACATAAATACATATCTAAAAATATAGATGTATTATAACAAAAAAAGAGATATTCCTCCTCCTCTACAAGTGATGGGTGACGTAATCGGCATATTCTCGTATCGTGCGTTCATTGCGGCGATAGTACGTCCATTTGCCAATTCGTTCAGACTCTAATAGTCCAGCTTGCTGCATTGTGAGCAAGTAGCTGGAGATAACCGATTGCGCAAGCCCTGTCTTTTTCTGAATATCGCCTACGCATATGCCTGTTGCAAATGATATTCCATACTGAATGTACTTCTCTTCATTGAAATGTTCTTCAGGATTCTTCAACCATTGAAGAATTTGGGCGCGTGTGTCATTAGATAAAGCTTTGCAAATGAGTAAAGGTTCCATACGTCTTATTATATCTATAATTATAGATTTGTAAATACAATAATTGGCTGAAAAGTCTGTAGATGCTCCGATAACAGAAAAATTCAATATACACACGTCTGAATATATATGCATACTAAATGATGTTATTTGTCCTCGTAAAAGAATATAATGGATCACATATGTCGAAAAATGCAAAAAAAGAACGAGAATTTATAAACAAAAAGGGTGATCGATGCATAGAGGGGGATTTATCTATTTGGCTCTATATAAAGGGAATATCAACTATAATAACTTATCAAGGACATAAAAATATTAAATTGCCATCATATTAACGTGGTGATAAAATAATGAAACAATACAAATGAATAATTATAAATTCATAAAGAGAACGTGTTGATTGCTGTCGATCCTATGCAATGTATGTCGATCACTTTTAAATAGAAAGGTTGCTTCGTATGAAACTGAACGGATTACCTCCCAAGCAAGGCTTATATGATCCACGATTTGAAAAAGATGCATGCGGAATGGGCTTCGTCGCTCATATTAAAGGGCAGAAGTCCCATGATATCGTACGTCAAGCGCTGCAGATGCTGGTGAATATGGAGCATCGCGGCGGTCAAGGAAGCGAACCGAATACAGGCGATGGAGCAGGAATTATGCTGCAAATTCCGCATCGCTTCTTTGCTCGCGAGTTGGAGCAGCAAGGAATTACACTTCCGGAAGCGGGTCAATACGGCGTGGGTATGCTGTTCCTGACGCAGAATGAGCAAGCGAGGGAAGAGCATGAAGCGCGTCTTCGCCGGATCGTTGAGGAGGAAGAGCATCAATTAATCGGATTCCGTACTGTACCAACGAACGGGGAAGGTCTTGGCCAATCCGCACGGGCAGTTCAGCCTTATGTGCGCCAAGTGTTTATCGCACGGAATGCGGATAGTGAGAGTGAGCTGGCCTTCGAACGCAAGCTGTACATGATTCGCAAGCGGATGGAGCGGGAAATTCGCTATACCGGGGAAGAGGAGGCGAGCACGTTCTATATTTCGAGCATGTCTTGCCGGAAAATTGTATATAAAGGAATGCTGACCACCGAGCAAGTTGGGCAGTTCTATCTCGATCTGCAGCATGATTTGCTCGAATCTGCGATTGCACTTATTCATTCACGCTTCAGCACGAACACGTTCCCGAGTTGGGAGCGTGCCCATCCGTACCGATATATCATTCATAATGGTGAAATCAACACGCTTCGCGGCAATGTGAACTGGATGCATGCGCGTCAGACATTGTTCGCATGCGACGTCTTCGGCGCTGATCTGGAGAAGGTGAAGCCAGTCATTAATGACGATGGTTCAGATACGGGGATGTTCGACAATACGTTTGAATTTCTGTATTTGGCGGGACGTCCGCTATCGCATGTTGCGATGATGATGGTGCCTGAGCCGTGGAACAATCATGACAGCATGGACCCGGCGAAGAAGGCATTCTACGAGTATCACAGCTGTCTGATGGAACCTTGGGATGGACCTGCGGCAATGGCGTTTACAGACGGCGTGCAAATTGTAGCCACCTTGGATCGCAATGGATTGCGCCCATCTCGTTACTGTGTGACGAAGGACGATATGATTGTGCTTAGCTCCGAAGCGGGCGTACTGGATATTGCGCCAGAGCAGATTGCCTACAAGGATCGCCTTCGTCCTGGGCGTATGCTCGTTGTAGATACCAAGCAAGGTTGCATCATCTCAGATGAAGAAGTGAAGGCGCAGATTGCGGCGGAGAACCCATACCAAGCTTGGCTGGAGGAGCATTTGGTCGGTCTTGAGGATTTGCCGGACGCGCCGGAAGTGCCTGAGCCGAAGCATGAGAATGTGCAGCAGCGCCAACAGGCATTCGGTTACACCTATGAGGAACTGCGCAAGATTATCGAGCCGATGGCGGCTACAGGTGTGGAGCCGCTTGGATCAATGGGATATGATGCACCGCTCGCGATATTATCTGAACGTCCGCAGCGGCTGTACAATTACTTTAAGCAATTATTTGCACAGGTGACGAACCCGCCTATCGATGCCATTCGCGAGGAGATTGTCACTGCGACGGGCACGACGATCGGGCCTGAGCGGAATCTGTTGCTTCCAGAGCCGGAGAGCTGCCGCCAGATTAAGCTCGATTCTCCCGTGCTCTCCAATGAAGAATTTGCGAAGCTTCGCCATATTCGCAGACCAGGCTTCAAGTCGATCACCATTCCGATCTTATTCACAGCATCAGAAGGAGCGGCGGGGCTTGAAGCGGCTTTGAAGACGATGTGCGAGGCAGCTGATCGGGTTATCGGCAAGGGACATAATTTAATCATCCTGTCTGACCGTGGCGTGGAGGAGGATCAAGCGGCTATTCCGGCGCTTCTTGCAGTATCCAGCCTTCATCACCATCTCATTCGCCAAGGGACGCGTACGAAGGTAAGCCTATTGCTCGAATCGGGCGAGCCGCGCGAGGTACACCACTATGCACTGCTGCTTGGCTATGGCGTCAGTGTGGTGAACCCATACTTGGTGTTCGAGACGCTGGATGATATGATTCGCCAAGGCATCCTGAACGGCATTACGCACGAGAAGGCAGTTAAGAACTATATGAAGGCCGCGACGAAGGGCGTTGTGAAGATCTTGTCCAAGATGGGAATCTCGACGGTACAATCTTATCGCGGCGCACAAATTTTTGAAGCAATTGGCTTGAAGCAGGACTTTATCGATCGATACTTTACTTGGACGCCATCCCGAATCGGCGGCATTGGCTTGGAGGAGGTAGCGCAGGAGGCATTGTCTCATCACTATCGTGCTTTCGCCTCACAGCCGGGAAGAGATACGGAACTGGATTCCGGGGGCGAGTATCAGTGGCGCAAGGACGGGGAGGAGCATCTGTTCAACCCGCAAACCATTCATACCTTGCAGGAAGCTGTACGTACGAACGATTACCGTCTGTTCAAGAAGTATTCGAAGCTGGTGCAAGGAGAGTACAACAGCAGCCGAACCCTTCGTTCGTTGTTCACCTTGAAGCCAATTGGCCCAGCGATTCCATTGGATGAAGTGGAATCCGTCGAATCGATCGTGAAGCGGTTCAAGACGGGAGCAATGTCGTTCGGCTCGATCTCGAAGGAAGCGCACGAGAGCTTGGCTATCGCCATGAACCGAATCGGAGGCAAGTCGAACTCCGGTGAAGGCGGAGAGAATCCAGCCCGCTATGTGAAGGATGCGAATGGCGATTCCCGAAGAAGCGCGATCAAGCAGGTGGCATCTGGACGCTTCGGTGTGACATCTCATTATCTCGTTAACGCAGATGAGATCCAGATTAAGATGGCACAAGGAGCCAAGCCGGGAGAAGGCGGTCAGCTGCCAGGCCGCAAGGTATATCCATGGGTTGCGGAAGTGCGAGGCTCGACACCAGGAGTAGGCTTGATTTCTCCGCCGCCGCACCATGACATTTACTCGATCGAGGATTTGGCTGAGCTGATCTATGATTTGAAGAATGCCAATCCGCAGGCGCGCATCAATGTGAAGCTCGTCTCGGAAGTCGGTGTTGGAACGATTGCTGCCGGAGTAGCCAAGGGGCGTGCAGATGTAATTCTCGTCAGCGGCTATGACGGTGGCACTGGCGCTTCACCGCAGGGCTCGATCCGCCATGCAGGCTTGCCGTGGGAGCTTGGATTGGCGGAGACGCATCAGACCTTGATCCTTAACAACTTGCGCGATCGTATTGTATTGGAGACGGACGGGAAGATGATGACAGGACGCGACCTTGCTATCGCTGCCCTGCTGGGAGCTGAGGAATATGGCTTCTCCACAGCACCGCTTGTTACGGTCGGCTGTATTATGATGCGAGTATGCCAGCTGGACACATGCCCTGTTGGAGTGGCGACACAAAATCCAGAGCTGCGCAAGAACTTTACAGGCGATCCGCAGCATGTCGTGAACTTTATGCTCTTCATTGCAGAGGAGCTTCGCGAATGGATGGCTGAGCTTGGATTCCGAGCGCTGGATGAGATGATTGGGCGTACAGAATGCTTGGGCATGAAGGATGCGCTGGATCATTGGAAGGCGAAGCATCTCGACTTGTCCTCGGTGCTGTATCAGCCTGAGATGCCAGAAGGTTCCTCGCGCATTCAAGTACGCGAACAGAACCATGGCTTGGAAGAGACGCTCGATATGACAAGGCTCGTTCCCGAAGCGCAGTCTGCGCTGGAATCAGGAATGCCAGTGGAAGGGGCATTCCCGATATGCAATGTGAATCGTGCGACGGGCACAATATTGGGCAGCGAGGTAACGAGAAGATACGGCGCGGTAGGACTGCCTGAGGATACGATCCGTTACTCGTTTATCGGGTCTGCTGGACAGAGCTTCGGCGCATTTGTTCCACGCGGCATGACGTTGACGGTTGAAGGCGACAGCAACGACTATGTCGGCAAGGGGTTATCGGGCGGTAAAATTATCGTGAAGCCGTCTCCGCAGGCTACTTTTGCAGCCGAGGACAATGTCATTATCGGCAATACGGCATTCTACGGGGCTACAAGCGGTGAAGCCTACATTCGCGGAATCGCTGGCGAACGCTTCGCGGTTCGCAATTCAGGTGTACATGTGGTCGTCGAAGGCGTAGGCGATCATGGCTGTGAATATATGACTGGCGGCCGTGTCGTCGTGCTCGGCAAGACGGGGCGCAACTTCGCGGCAGGTATGTCCGGGGGTATCGCATATGTATGGGATGAGGATCGTACATTCTTGAACCGCTGCAATCTAGAAATGGTGCTGTTGGAGCCGCTTGAAGGAGCGGAAGAAGAGCAGCAGGTGCGAGGCATGATCGAGCGTCATGTGCAAGCAACGGGCAGCACCATTGGGGAACGAATCTTGCAGCAATGGGACAATGGAGCAAGCGAGCAATTCGTCCGTGTCATTCCGAAGGATTACAAGCGCATGATGGAGCAAATTGCGAAGGTAGAGGCGCAGGGGATGACCGGTGAAGCGGCGCTGCTTGCCGCATTTGAAGCGAATATGCGCGATTTATCACGTGCTAGCGGAAACTAAATTATGGTATGATAGCTATGGCCTGCAGTTCGGAACTATCCGGGCGCAGGTCATCGCTTTTTTCAACCTACTTCTACTAGAAATCGTTGGTGATACCATGAAGTTTTCGCCGATGGGGGCGTTCCGCAATTATACGCGGGAGATGAACGTATTTATCTGGGCAAGCATGATTAATTCAACAGGCGGTGCTCTCATGTGGCCGCTCACGACGTTGTTTGTTCACACGCAATTAAATCGCTCCTTGGCTGATGCCGGATTCGTCATTCTGATACAAATGCTCGGCGGCGTATTTGGACAGTTCCTTGGCGGGGGTTTGTATTATCGGGTAGGAGTGCGACGCTTGCTTGTATGGGCACTGGCGATTACCTCCGTGCTGCAATTCTCGCTCGTGTTCACGGCATATGCCAGCTGGTGGGGATATATCATTACGATGGGGGCGATTGGCCTAGCCAATTCCGTATCGATGCCGGCGATTCAATCTTTTATTGGCTTTCGCTGGTCTGACCGTCGGGACGAATTATTCAATGTGATCTATGTGGCGAACAACATCGGGGTCGCACTGGGAACAGCATTGAGCGGTGTGCTCGCAGACATTTCGTTTAATTTAACCTTCATGCTGAACGGAGTCACCTCAGCTGGGTTTGCCTTCTTCTTCTATCGCTTCCTGCAAGGCATGCAGGAAGAGGGATCCGTGCAAGAGAATAGTGAGACAAATTACGGACAAGCTCTTGAGAATCAAGGTACTGGAGCGGCAGCAAATTCTGGTGATAGACAACAGCCTTCAGCCGGAGTGCTGCCGGAACAGACACTACGGAATAAGCTAGCCGCTTATCGCATATATTTGTTCATGTCCTTAGGGGCCATGTTCATATGGCTGGCGAATTCCTTGTGGGGAAGCGGGATTGCCCCGCATATTGCAGATCAGGGCATGGTCCTTTCAATGTACAGTCTGCTGTGGACATTGAACGGCGTACTTATCTTTGCAGCTCAGCCGATTACAACATGGATGAAGCGAACCGTAGCGAAGCGTGTAACGGATCAGCTGACATGGAGCGGCATTTTTTATGGAGCGGCATATCTCGTCATTTGGATCGTGCCGAACTATGCAGGTTTCGTGCTTGGAATGGCATTGGCAACGCTAGGAGAAATGCTTGTATCCCCGGCTGTCCCAGCATTCCTATCCGCTCGGGCTGGTCGAGAGGCTCCATTCTATATGGGGGTTGCAGGAGGAATCAGCTCTATTGGAAGGATGATAGGTCCATATTTGCTAGGTGTTACTTATGATCATAGCGGCCTTGCTGGCGTAGCAGTCATCTCAATCGCGATTGCGGTATTATCGATTATTAGTTTTATCATTCATGCATGGCTTCAACGTCAAGGCAAAGTCCCGGTTCGTCCGCGCTCTTTTCCTTCATCTTCGTAATTTTTGAAGAATACGTATAAAATTCGACAAAAGTAGAACTGAATAGGTACGCTCCTCTCCCCATGATACGACAGTGTACCTGCATCTTATGGGTTATAATAAAGATTGAAATATGGCAATTTGGAACTAAATAAGAGCTATAGCAGTGGTCATTACAAGATAAGTGAGGTACGGGTTATGGGAGGAATAGGGGAGAATCATAATCTGAAAAGTCAAAATGAAACAAGTCTAGACAATAAACAGACTAAACTAGATATTTTTGACATTTTGACTCAATTGCAAATTGATCTTGAACGATGGCCCGATGTATACCGTCGACCGGAGGCTATACCTGCAATTGAATAGTATGTAGATGAGCATCCTCCATTTGATCAATGGAGGATGTATTGTTTTCTTATGGTTATTTCTTAATTCTGGAAGTTGGCTGCATGGAACGCTCGGCACGCACAAATGCGATGAAGCGTCGCGATTCGTCCTCAGACAGCTCACGTCCATCTACCGTAAGACGGAACCTCTTCATCAAGTCTTCGTCAGACAACTCCAAAGCGTCTGCAAACTCACGAACCTCATGTGTCAAGGTTGTTGTTGGATTGGAGATGCGTCCCACCAAATAATCTATAGATACTCCAAATAAATCCGCTAATTTGGTCAACGTTTCAAAATCAGGCTTGCGGCGATTTTTTTCATAGTGAGAAAGCGCGGCTCGGGTAATACCCAGCAGCTCAGCGAGTCCCTCTTGTGTCCATCCCTTCTGATCTCGAAGATATGATATGCGATTTCCGGTACTCATGCCAACAATTCCTCCCTTGCTAAGACGATACACCCTTTTTGAAACAATATGTCGCAAAAAAATTATAAATTATACAGAAATGAATTGACACGATACAAAATGTATCTTAATCTAAAAAGTAGTTCAAGGTTACAAAATGTATCAAAACTATGACTTTAGAACCTCTTTTTCTATTATAGTGTCCCCCCCATATGATGGTCAATTGAAGATAAATCGATTACGTTTCCTCAAGTAGAGAAGCATTATAATCCATCAAAAAGGAGTGAACGACCATCGAACTTCTAACCTTGCTTGAAGTTATCAACCGTAGAAAATGGTTTCTAATCATCACTACCCTTATTGTAACATTGCTTGCGGCATTGTTCATGCAAGTAACTCAAAAACCGACCTATCGCTCTACAGTAAAGATGATTATGAGTAATAGCGGTTCAGATGCAGAAATGACGATGGAAAGAATGAATTTGAATATATCCTTGATGAACACCTTTAAGGAATTAATTAAGACACCTACTATTCTTGGGGCGGTTATACGTGATAATCCAAGCTGGGGCCTGTCAATCAGTGAACTCGCGGATCGCATATCGGTAAGCACGGTGGAGCAAACCCCAGTAATGTCTATAACCGTTCGAGACGTCTCAGAATCGAGAGTGATTGACATTATGAATGATGTAACAAGCACGCTAAAAAGACAAGTAGCATTCATCTACAAAATGGACAACATTCTCATTCTCGATGACCCGAATCATCAACAGCGCATGATTCCAGAAGTCGAATCCCATGTATTGCGCAACACAGTGATCGTTGGGGCTGCTTGCTTTATTTTACTCATGCTGTTTGTCAGCATGAAAGATATGACGGGAGATGTTGTGCGAAATGAAGCACGACTGAGGGAACTGGAACTTTCACCTCTCGTGTCCATCGAACCTTGCAAAAGAGGAGATATGTTGACGCAAAAGACAGCGAATACCAAATTGGCGGGTGATAAAAAGAATGTTCCGATATCGACGTAAAATTCAGCTATTAGTGCATATGAAGAAGACGTCTAACATTTCCCAAACGTACCGCGCATTGCGAACGAAGTTGAATTATATGCTAGCCAAGCGAAATGATCGAACGCTTTTGGTGACCTCATCCGTGCATGGGGAAGGCAAGACGACGGTAGCTAGCAATTTGGGAATTGCCTTCGCGCTGGAAGGAAAGAAAGTCGTAATCATCGATGCGAATCTGCGCCTGCCAACACTTCACCATGTATTCTCCCTCTCGAAGCGCAGCGGATTAGGCGATTATTTGGAATCTGCGCAATGGTCGGAAGAAATGATACAAGAAAGCTCCATACCTAATTTATTCATACTCCCTGGGAATCCGACGAACAGTGATCCTTCCGAGCTGTTGGGCAGCTCTCAAATGGAATACCTCTTAAGTCATCTTGCAGAACAATTCGATCTGATTCTTATCGATTCGCCCCCCATAACGAAAGTCACGGATGGACTAATATTGTCAGGTTTGTGCGATGCGGTACTGATCGTTGTCAAATCTGGAAAAGTAAAAGCTGCTACGCTCATGAAAGTGAAAGAGGCCATAGAGTGCGTGAACGGTACGATTATCGGCACTGTACTCAATCAAGTCGAACGGCGCAATTCGTTGAATTCACAGGTAATTGCGATGAAATAGCTGCTCGGGATAGAGACAACTGAACTAATGGAGTGATGGAGTTGAAATTGTGGTGGCTCAAGAAAGGGAGTTTTGCAGTTCTGGATGCAGGATGCATTGCTGTAAGTGTCGGGCTGTCCTATTTGCTTACGATCCATGCTAACGAAGGACAGATTGGAAATTCGTTCGTGCTCGGGTTCAGCGTGCTTACCATCGTCTGCTGTCTGATCGGCTTCCAGGTGTTCAATTTATATGAACAAGTATGGCGTTATGCAGATAGTAGACATGTGTTGTTAATTGCGTCTGCCGTTACGGCTGGCTGTGGTATGTCTTCGATGATATCTATTCTCCTATGGGGAAATGAGGTGCCATGGGGGTTTATGATCATGACCTATGAGACGGTTCTTCTGTCCGTCGGAGGAATCCGAATGCTGCAAAGGTACAGGCAGAGACGTACGGTGAGCCATCAGCGGGTGAAGCGTCACATTCTCATTATCGGAGCGGGTGATTGTGGGTCGCTAGTGGCCAAAAAGATATTGGACAATGAGCATTCAGACTCCCTGCCTGCAGCGTTCATCGACGATGATCCGAATAAGTGGAACAAAAAAATCGTGGGCATTCCGGTCGTTGGTGGCCGTGATTCGATTATGCAAGCTGTACAGCAATATCAGATTCAGGACATTATTATCGCCCTGCCTTCCTTGCCGCGCAAGCAAATTGCCGAATTTATCGATTGCTGCAAGACAACGGGCTGCAATATTTATACGATGCCTAGTCTGGATGACCTGATGCAGGGCAAGCTCACGGTGAACGATATTCGTCATGTAGACGTCGAGGATTTGCTTGGGAGAGAGCCTGTTCGTCTACATTTGCAAGACAACTGCAATTATATTCGGGGTAGAACGGTTCTTGTTACAGGGGCTGGGGGTTCTATTGGCTCCGAGTTATGTCGTCAGATCGCTGCCCTTAGTCCGCAATTATTGCTCCTGCTTGGTCATGGAGAGAACAGTATTTATGCCATTGAGTCGGAGCTTCGCCGGCTTCATCCTGGGCTGGAAATTATGCCAATCATTGCGGATATTCAAAATAAGCCAAGACTTGAACAACTGTTCCACGAATATGCTCCGAATGTCGTGTTTCATGCGGCTGCGCATAAGCATGTCCCGCTCATGGAGCTGAACCCTTCCGAGGCTATTCGAAATAATGTGCACGGAACGAGGAATGTAGCGGAATGTGCCCATCGATTTGGCAGTGAGCGTTTCGTCCTTATTTCTTCAGATAAGGCTGTGCATCCTTCGAGTGTCATGGGGGCAACGAAGCGAATGGCTGAGATGGTCATCCAGCATCTGAACGAGCGCAGCAGTACGAACTTTACTTCGGTTCGGTTCGGCAATGTGCTTGGCAGCCGCGGCAGCGTAATTCCGCGCTTCAAGGAGCAGATCCAGCAGGGCGGGCCCATCACGATCACACACCCGGATATGACGCGCTTTTTCATGACGATTCCAGAAGCTGTTGCCTTAGTAATTCAAGCTGGAGCCTATGCCGTTGGCGGAGAGGTATTCATCTTGGATATGGGCAAGCCTGTTAAAATTTTGGATTTAGCAACAGATTTAATCCGTTTGTCCGGCTTTGAGCCTTACAAAGATATTGAAATTGAAGTAACGGGAATACGACCTGGGGAAAAGCTGCATGAGGAATTGTCAACGGAGGAGGAGGGATTGCGGAGAACGGAACATCAGCGCATTTTTGTCGGCAATCCGCTTCTGATAGAGGAGCGCGCATTCGAGCACTGGAATAAGCAGCTCAATGAGCTTCTTCTTGATAACCCCCTACATTTGAAGCGTTTTTTAATGGAAACTATTTCGAGTTCGGATGAAGGAGTGAAGATGGCACGATGATACGATTCGGGATTGTAGGATGCGGCCATATTGCAGCAAAGCATGTGGAAGCTATTCAGAACGTACAAGGAGCAGTACTGCAAGCGTTGTGCGACTCGGACGCGGAGCGGATGAGACCGTGGGCAGAGGACGGGATTGCGGCGTATTTGCAGTATAGAGACATGCTGCAGGATCCATGTGTAGATGTGGTCATTATTTGCACGCCGAGCGGGCTGCATGCGGATATGGCCATTCAAGCGGCTCAGGCTGGCAAGCATGTTGTCGTGGAGAAGCCGCTCGCCTTGACGATTCTTGATGCAGAGCGGGTGATAGCAGCATGCAGCAAGCATAAGGTGAAGCTGGCGGTCGTACATCCGAACCGCTATCGTCCGGCAATTGTGCAATTGAAGAAAATGCTGGATGAGGGGAGATTCGGCAAGCTGAGCCATGCGAGCGTCAAGCTTCGCTGGAATCGGAACCAGGACTATTACAATCAATCTCCTTGGCGGGGAACGAAAGCAATGGATGGCGGTGTCCTGATGAATCAAGGCATCCATTCGATGGATTTGCTAGCTTGGCTGATGGGGCCAGCAGTTAAAGTGCGAGCCATGTCGGCAACGCGGCTGAGAAATATCGAAATGGAGGACGTGGCATTGGCTGTAGTGCAATTTGCCGATGGCGCACTTGGCTCGGTAGAAGTTGCTTCGACCGTCTATCCGAACAACTTAGAGGAAGAGATTGCATTGTTCGGCGAGCATGGTTCAGCGGTGATCGGCGGTCCAACCGCGCACTGGATTAAATATTGGAACTTTGCATCCCTTGATAAGCAAGAAGCGTTGGCATTTGTTGAGCATACGCATTTAAATCCTTTTGGCGAGCCCGGACATACCCACATGATTCGGGATATGGTCGAAGCGATTCGCGATGATCGTGATCCGCATGTATCAGGCGAAGATGGCAAGAGAGCGCTGCAGATGGTGTTGGACATCTACGATGCAAGCGTGAATCAACGGAGCAGCGAAGAGCAGCTCATTTCCCTGTAATCGGAATGAATGGACTAATAGGTGAAGGTGGAGATTCGGTTGTCTAATATTCTCGTGCAAACAAAACGCAGCATCCCTCTTATTGATTTGCAAGCTTCCTATGCGTCGATTTCAGAAGAGCTGCTGAGGGCTGCAGAAGAAGTGCTGTCTAGCGGCCATTATATTAACGGCCCGCAAGTTCAAGCGTTCGAAGAAGAGTTGGCGCAATATTTGAATGTTCCGTATGCCGTTGGAGTAGCGAATGGAACAGATGCGCTCATGCTGACCTTAGATGCGCTCGGCGTCGGTCCTGGAGATGAGGTAATTACCTCTCCCTTTACCTTCTTTGCCAGTGCGGAAGTGATCTCACGCGTTGGGGCAACTCCTGTGTTTGTCGATGTGAGCCCCAATACGTATTTGATTGATACGGAATGTATCGAAAAAGCGATAACGCCACGCACGAAAGCAATTATTCCGGTACATATTTTTGGACAGATGGCAGACATGGATGCCGTGAATGACATTGCCATGAGGCATGGACTTCATGTTGTGGAAGATGCTTGTCAGGCGCTGGGCGCCGATTATAACGGGAAGCAGGCGGGAAGTCTTGGCACTGCGGGATGCTTTTCGTTCTTCCCTACCAAAAATTTAGGGGGATTCGGAGATGGCGGCATCGTCGTGACGCACGACGCTGAACTTGCCCGTACCATACGCATGCTGCGTGTTCATGGATCGAATCCGAAATATTATCATGCGAGAGTAGGCTATAACAGCCGGCTGGATGAGCTTCAGGCGAGCTTGCTTCGTGTCAAACTGCGCAGATTGAATGAATGGACAGACGTGCGCCGGCAGAAGGTGAAGCAGTACGAAGAAGGGCTGTCACAATTGCCTATTATACTTCCAACAGAGCTGGATTATGGAAAGCATGCTTATCATTTGTACATTATTGAGACGGATCAGCGTGAACAGTTAATGGCGCACCTCAAGGAGCAGGGAATTGATTCCGGTGTTTATTATCCGGTTCCGCTGCATCTTCAAGAGGTATATCGCCCGCTTGAGTATAGCGAAGGCGACCTGCCGCATGCAGAACAGGCCTCCGTTCGCTGTATGGCGTTGCCGTTGTTCCCAGAACTGACTCAGCAGGATCAGCAATACATTATAGATATCGTGACACAGTTTTTTAAAGGACGTGATAAATAAATGAGTGTAGTTGCCAGCTCTTTAACGATCAGTGCGGCCGATGTGCTAATGGAAAAGCTGCTTGATAAGTCAGCAGTGATCGGCGTAGTAGGCTTGGGATACGTGGGCCTGCCGTTGGCGGTGGAGAAGGCCAAATCCGGCTTCCAAGTCATAGGGTTCGACGTACAGGACACGAAGGTGAGCCTGATTAATCAAGGGATTAACTATATCGGCGATGTCGTCGACGAAGATTTGAGCATGATGGTACAGGCGAATAAATTAATGGCAACTACAGATTTTGCGTTCATGAATGAAGTGGATGTCGTAACGATCTGCGTGCCGACTCCGTTAGACAGCTATCATCAACCGGATACGAGCTATGTCGAGCAATCCACAGAAGAAATTGCCAAGCACTTGCGTCCCGGAATGCTAGTGATCTTGGAAAGTACGACGTATCCCGGGACGACGGATGAGTTGGTGAAGCCCATTCTAGAATCTTCAGGCCTTACCTGTGGCGTTGACTTTTTCCTGGCGTATTCTCCGGAGCGGGTAGATCCAGGCAACAAAAGCTATAACACAAAAAATACACCAAAAGTAGTTGGCGGTATATCAGCGTCATGCACCCGAGTGGCTGCTCAGCTCTATCGGTCTGTTTTGGAAGGGGATGTGGTTGAAGTAAGTTCTCCCGCAGTTGCGGAGATGGAGAAGGTGTTCGAGAACACGTTCCGCAACATTAATATCGCCCTTGTAAATGAGCTGACCCTCCTGTGCAATCGAATGGGGATTAACATTTGGGAAGTCATTGATGCCGCGAAGACGAAGCCATATGGGTTTATGGCGTTCTATCCGGGACCTGGCCTCGGCGGGCACTGCATTCCGATCGATCCGTTCTATTTAAGCTGGAAAGCTCGTGAATACAATTGCCATATGCGGCTCATTGAAACGGCTGGTGAAATCAACCGTACGATGCCGGAATATGTAGTGACTCGTATTGGTTCGATCCTGAATGAAGAAGGGAAAACAATAAAAAATTCACGCATCGTCTTGCTCGGCATGGCTTACAAAAAGGATGTAGACGATTGGCGGGAATCTCCCGTGCTTACCATTATGGATGCCTTGAAGTCGAAGGGGGCAGATGTCGTATTTAGCGATCCGCATGTCGTTCACTGCATCCATCGAGGACAGTGTATGGAAGCGGCGGAGTTAACGGGAGAGCTCCTGGGAGGAGCGGATATTACGGTCATTACAACCGATCATTCCGCTTTCGATTATCAGTTCATCTGTGAACAATCCCAAGTTGTATACGATACGCGCAATGCGGTTAAGGGCGAGTATGGTTCAGCCAAATATTATCGACTTTAATCACCATCGGCGTGCCAGCGCAATTCGGATTGATCACCTTCTGAAGAGTCTCCTTCACATCCTTTTTTCCTTTGAAATGTTATTTGTAATCTTTCTGTTCGCGGGTGTATTCAAATCTGATCCAAGATTCAGTTGGATACCGATGGACATCACGATGCTGACGTTGGGACTCGGCGTGCTGGTATCGATTTATGTACTGATGAAGAGGAAGTTCATCGTTCTATGGGACAGCTACATGGTGACAGCCATTTATCTTCTGCTCGCAGCCTATGCGATGCTGTCGCTAATCTGGTCCCCAAGCCAGATCTATGCCACAGATAAAGTGTCCAAGATGCTTACACTCGTGTTGTGGTCAATCATCGGCAGCTCATGGATCATTGCTTCGGAACCGAAACGGGTGCAGCGATTCATAATGGCGCTCGGCATATTCTCCTTATGGATTGCAGGGGAAGGGATTCTCACCTACGCAGCGTCCGGGGGGAAGGGATTTGTCAATGTTATGGGTGGCACGTATTTAGGAGCAGGCCAAATTTCAAGCTTAGGTGCAATTGTATTCATGTGGCAGCTTCTGTTCGGACAGAGAGAAGCCCTGTATAAATTGTTCTCATTGTTCTCATTCGGTATTTGTATGTTTCACTTATTTGTTGGCGGGGGTAGAGGTCCTCTGCTAGCAACATTTCTGTCCTTGCTCTTGCCGATGCTGTATTCGATTCGATTGGAGCACAATCGGATGTACGTAAGGCGTTACAGCTTATTGTTGCTTGCCATGATAGCGGGGGCGATCTCTACAGCGGTAATATGGTCTGCATCCCCGAATCCACCACAGACATTGCTCCGGCTATCTCTGCTGATGCCGGGAAGTGATGGAATTGGGGGTTCGGCCTCCGCAAGGGTGTCGTATGCAGGCGAAGCGGGAGATTACTGGCTGAGATCCCCATTGCGGGGCAATGGGATTGGATCATGGCCTGTGCTGTCTCAGATGGACGATTTCCGCGATTATCCGCATAATCTGTTCATCGAAGTGATGGTAGAACTCGGTGGTATTGGCTTGCTGCTCTTAGCTTTATTGATTGGCATTACGATTCGATATGCGATATTGATCTTGAAATCTGCTCAATCCGAGCGCTGGATCGTGCTGGTCATGATATTTATAGCCATGCTGTTCAATGTAACGGTCAGTGGCGATATTCCCGACAATCGAGCGTTCTTTGCCGTAATCGGCCTGCTTCCAGTCATTACTAAAGCAGGATTATTAGCAGCGCGAGAGGAGGAGCATTCTATTGCACACCGTTAAATATGGCAGCAGCGGATTGGTGGTGGATCATCATGAGCGTAATCATTTGTTCACGGTATGCATGCTTAGTACGGCCCACGATGCCAACGATTCCCGCATAACGTACAAAGAAGCCGTCTCACTGGCCAAGGCGGGATATAACACACTGTTCATTGTACCGCACCATGGAGAGGAAGTTATTGAAGGGGTGCGCATTGTCCCTCTGCCGATTCCACGCTCTCGGTCTGAGAGAATGTGGACGACAACATGGCGACTCTATCAGGCGGCGAGGCAAATAGATGCAGACATATACCATTTTCATGATCCAGAATTGATTCCAATAGGGATATGGCTGAAGAAAAAGGGATACAGAGTCATATACGATGTGCATGAAGATGTCCCGCGCCAGATTTTGAGCAAAGGGTGGATTCCGAAGTGGCTAAGAGGCGGCGTATCTCGATTGGTGGAGCGGATAGAGCTCTGGGCTAGTCTTCGCTTCGATGCGATTGTAACGGCAACGACTCATATTGAGGAACGGTTCGCTAGACATCCGAAGTGTTACACCGAGACGGTGTGCAATTATCCAATTCTGGACGAATTCGTACAAACTGCCGAGTCACCACAATCCGGGGAATTCGTTGGCATTTCCCAACATGCAGGTAAGGAGGACGCCGTCTGTTATGTCGGCTCCATCGGGAATATTCGTGGACTTCAGCAGATAGTTGGCGCCATGGAGTTCGGAATACCGGATAAAAAGCTTTTGCTGGCGGGTTCCTTCGCTTCTGCCGAGGAGAAGCATGTTGCTATGGGACGTTCCGGCTGGGCCAAAGTTGATTACCTCGGGCAGTTGAGCCGCAAGCAGGTATATGAAACGATGGCTCGTTCGAGAGCAGGGCTCGTTATTTTGCACCCGACGATCAATTACATAGACGCGCTTCCGATCAAGCTGTTCGAATATATGGCGGCGGGCATTCCCGTCATCGCCTCTGACTTCCCGAAGTGGAGGCAGATTATTGAGCAAGCAGGCTGCGGATTTTGCGTCGACCCCTTCGATCTTGAAGGCATATCGAAACGAATCGATTGGCTCATTACGCATCATGAAGAAGCGGAAGAAATGGGGCGCCGCGGGCAAGAGGCAGTTCAGTCTCTCTATCATTGGAATGTAGAAAAAGAAAAGCTGCTGCATGTTTATGCCGACGTCACGGGCCGCATCAGGAAGGAAGAAGTACAGCAAACTGCCTTTGGCACGATGAATAGGGAACGTGAAAGGAAGGTTGTAAAGTAGCATGGTACTACCAACACAAGTTAGCGCTCGTAACATTTTGGTGCTGGCTCCTCATACGGATGATGCGGAACTTGGCTGTGGCGCGTTTATTGCGAAGCAGATCGAGTCAGGAGCTAATGTGGTTGTCGCGGCGTTTTCGGTAGCTGAGCAATCACTGCCGGGCGATTTTGCCAAAGACACGCTGGCGCATGAATTTCATGCATCCATGGACGTATTGGAAATTCCACATGACAATCGCATCATCTATCGATTCCCTGTCCGCCAATTTCCCACCCATCGCCAAGAATTGCTGGAAGTTCTCGTTGGAATGAAGCGAGACATGAAACCGGATTTGGTTCTAGTGCCATCCTCGTCCGATATACACCAAGATCATCAAGTCATCTGTAGTGAGAGCCAGCGTGCATTCAAGGAACAATCCCTTTACGGTTACGAGCTCCCTTGGAATCAACTGAGCACCAATTCACGAATATTTGCCCCGCTTGACCGGAAATATATGGAGCGGAAATGGGAGGCTTTGCAGCAATATCGTTCTCAGCTGCATCTGAACCGGAGTTATTTTACGAGAGAGATGGTATTTGGATTGGCCAAAATTCGAGGCGTTCAAATCGGTGAAGAATATGCCGAAGCCTTTGAACCCCTCAGGGTGAGAATATGATTGTCAGCATTCATCAGCCGAATGTCCTGCCGTGGCTTGGTTTTTTTCATAAGATGGCCTGCTCGGATTTGTTCATCTTGCTCGATACCGTTCAATTCACGAAGAATGGCTATCAAAATCGCACAATGATCGACACGCAAGGTGGGCCGAAATGGCTGACTATTCCCGTAGCGAAGGAAGGCTTGTTCGGAACGAGGACGATCGATGTGCGAATTGCGAACAACCGCGACTGGCAGGCGGATCATTTGCGCCAGCTCGAAGCCAGCTATGGCAAATGCCCTGGGTATCTTCAGCGGAAAAATGAACTACACGATCTCTACGGTGCGAAATATGAGCGTCTTGTCGATTTTGCTATCCCGAGCATCGAGCTGCTCATGAACTGGCTGGACATTCGCACTCCGCTCATCCGTTCCAGTTCCATGTTGGCAGATGGGAGTAAATCGGAGCTGCTTGCTCAGCTCGTGCATGAGGCAGGCGGCGATGTTTATTTATCAGGTCCCAGCGGCAGGGAGTATTTAGATGAATCCATATTTCACAAATATGGAATCCGGGTGGAATATCACGAATTCACACCGTTTTCTTATCCGCAAAGACATGCCAAGGAAGGGTTTACGGGCGGGTTAAGCTCGCTGGATTATGCGATGCAAGTGGAAACTTTGCATTGGAAGGAGGCGGCAGTATGAGTGTAGCTGGAATGAACATATGGATCGTGAATCATTACGGAGTCGCCCCTGGCACAGGCGGAGGGACTCGTCATTTTGATTTGGCGAAGCAGCTTGTGAGGCAAGGAGCGAGTGTCACGATATTTGCTTCCGCCTATGGGCATCAGAATTGGATTAATCATTTGGAAGGCTCGCGCAATGCGGTTCGGGAAGTGACATATGATGGAGTGCGGTTCGTCTGGCTCCGCACAACGGCTTATAGGCGCAATGATTGGCGGCGCATTAAGAATATGCTGGATTATACATGGCGCTGTTATTGGGAGGGGCGGCGGCGCAAAGAGAGCCCAGATCTCATCATCGGATCCCTTATGCATCCTGCGGCTGCATGGATCGGTTCCCGCCTCGCTGCTCATCATAATGCGGTATTCTACTTCGAGGAACGAGACTTATGGCCGCAGACACTCATAGACTTCGGCAAGATGTCGCCGAACCATCCGATCGTCAAGGCACTCTATTGGCTGGAATCTCATCTATATCGGAAGGCGTCCCGCATCATCGTGCTGTTCGATAAAGCTGCTGATTATGTGGAGAAGCAGAGCGGGCTGGGATCGAAGGTGCTGGTTCTGCCTAATGGCGTCGATATGGAGCGCTTCGCTCTTCCGCTGGCCGAACTCCCTTCTGAGGTGGAGCGCCAATTTGAACAATGGCAAGGGAAGTTCATTGCGATTTATACCGGATCGCACGGTATTTCTGACGGCATACATCATCTTTTGGAAGCAGCAGCACTTAGTAAGGGAACCGACAGTAATATTCAATTCGTCTTTGTTGGGGATGGACCGGAGAAGGAAGCTCTAGTGAAGCAGGCGGAACAAGCGGGATTGACTAATGTAGCCTTCCTCCCACTCGTGAAGAAGGAGGCTGTGCCCACACTTTTGGCGCGGGCTCATGTAGGGTTAATTGCGCTGCGAGATGCTTCTGTATACAAATGGGGCATGAGCTTCAACAAAATGTACGACTATATGGCCTCTTCATTGCCGACTCTTCTCGTTGGCAAGATTGACGATTCGGTCATTGCAAAGGAACAAATCGGTCTTGTCCTGCAAGATCCTGAGGAATTAAGCGAAGCTCTGTCCAAACTGGCGAGGCAGTTGAAGGATCGGGAGGAAATGGGCCGCAGAGCAAGAGATTATGTGGAACGAGAGCATGATTGGGAACGCATGTCCTATAAGCTTTCCGCGGCAATAGCGGAGGACGTTGGGCGTAACGAGAAGCGAGTTAGCAAGCGGAATACGGCTGCGTCCTACGATGTGTAGAGGGGATGATTCGAAGATGGGGATAAAGGATGACAAGCGAGCAGGAGCAGAATTGCAAGTGTTGGGACAGGATATTCGAATGGGAGAACAGGTGAGGCTGGGATATTTCTGTGTAATTGGTGATGGAGTGACAATCGAGGATGGAGTCTGCATTGGCGATGGGAGCATCATTGGAGCAGGTGCGGTCATTGGCAAGGGAGTGGTTATCGGCCGTCATGTCATCATCGAAGAGAAGACGGTTGTGTGCGATGGGGTAACGATTATGGATCAAGCCGTCATCGGCAAGCAGCCATTTCGTGCGAAACGATCTGTGCTTCAAGATAGAGGAAGCCAGGATCCGTGCATCATCGAGGAAGGCTGCACGATTGGAACAGCTAGCATCGTATATGCGGGTGCTGTTCTGGAGCATGATGTATTCGTCGCCGACCTAGCTACTGTGCGTGAACGTGTACGTGTAGGTGCTGGTACGATTATCGGACGCGGAGCTTCGGTAGAGAACGATTGTACGGTAGGCGCACGCTGCAAGTTGGAAACGAATTGTTACATTACGGCTTATTCCACCATTGGTGATGATGTATTTGTAGCGCCGGGTGTTATCACGAGCAATGACAATTTCATTGGCCGGACGAAGGAACGATTTAAGTGGATGAAGGGAATAACTGTGAAGAAGGGCGGACGTCTTGGGGCTGGAGTCGTAACGCTGCCGGGGGTTGTCATTGAAGAAGAAGCCGTTGTCGCGGCTGGAAGTGTTGTTACTAAAGATGTGGAAGGACAGCAATTGGTCATGGGGATTCCTGCACGTGTTCTCCGTCAAGTGGCCGAGGGACAATTGCTGCAGCATCAGTAATGAAGCGTATATTCGATATTGCAGTTTCGTCCATTTTACTGCTCGTAATCAGCCCGATTCTCCTTATTACCTATATTTGCGTTCGCGTTGCATTAGGTTCGCCGGCCATTTTCAAGCAGGAGAGGCCGGGCAAGGATAAGCGCGTATTCCAGGTTTATAAATTTCGCACGATGTCAGACGCCAGAGACAGTGCAGGGCAACTGCTTCCAGATGCCCACCGTATTACCCCTTTTGGTACGTTCCTGCGCTCAACGAGCTTGGATGAGCTGCCCCAATTGTGGAACGTGTTGCGCGGAGACATGAGTCTGGTTGGGCCACGGCCTTTGCTCGTGAAGCACTTGCCGTACTTCACGAAGCGGGAACAAAAACGATTCCATGTTCGTCCGGGCATTACTGGATTAGCCCAAGTGAAGGGAAGGAACCATCTATCCTGGAATGAACGTTTGGAGCTTGACGTCCAATATGTGGAGAACTGGTCCTTCTGGCTGGATATCAAAATTTTGTTCTTAACAATCATTACTGTGGTCAAGCGGGAGGGAGTTGCACTTCCCGGAAGTCGTGGGGCATCTGATCTCGATAAGGAACGATATCACAGCCGCGAGGGGTGACGGGGACATGTGGAAACGATTATTTCCTGACTGCTGCATCGAGTCACGAGGCGAATCTGTTCATGTCCGAACGCTGGAACCGGCACATTATGAGGAAATTTCCCGCATGAGCGAGACATGGATGCCTGCGGAACTCTATGAAGCGACGCTTTTTTCAGCTCATGGATATGCTGATTTCTTGCGTGCTTCGCTTGCTATCCCGCCATCTCGTTTCACTTCGCATTTTATAGGGATGTATAGGAATGTGGATTCTCTGATTGGCTTCGCGGAATGGAGACTGATCGATGACATCTTATTTCTGAACAATTTCTATGTATCTGCTCCGTTCAGAGGAAGGGGCATCGGTTCCCATGTGATTCGGCAGGCAAGCATTCACGCCGCGAAGGAGGGCTTCTCTTCCGTGCAACTTGATGCATTCGACACGAACGAATCTGCCATTCGGCTATATGAGCGGAACGGATTCGTTCGCCAGCATGCTTATTATTGGTATGCAAGTGCTCCGCTGCATCAATGGAAGGACGCAGAAGCGGGAGAGACCAGCTTGAATTATATGGTTCAGGACTGGCCGCAAGCAGTAGCCAGCCTCGAAGTGTATGGCTATGGATTCTTCCGCGTGAGCTTCGATCGTCAAGAAGAACGAATTGTGCTTATGAAGGAGAACTTTTTCCGAATTCGCTTGAAGGCTGCTATGAATAAGGATGTGCTTGCTCTGCTTGCACGTCTTGCCCCGCATCGAAGGGTGCTTGTGTCAGACGGAGGGGAAGAGCCGCCTCACTCCGGCATGGAGCAGTTGGCTGTAGCGTTTCGCATGGTGAAGCCATTGTCTTGACAAGATGAGGACAGGAAAGGGTTAAGGGCCATGAATATTACAATACCTGCATTGTTCGTGCCCGAACGAACATATATCATTCAACAATTGATCGGCGATATGCTTGGAGTACCGTACCAGCTCGTCGTGGACGATGATATGGATCGGTCTCCCTATATCCGGTTCGCACTGTCGAACGGGAGCAGCCTGTATATCAGAGATGCATTCTTTGCTCAATATGAGGATGGACTGTCTTACCTGTCCGCGGATACGAACCAACTACGTGTGTCCTATGCCAACTCCAGATTTGCTCCCGAAGGGGATATGCCCATATGGTTCGGGAGAGGGGAATGGCGAGTGGATGGAGGGGACTTGTATTGCGAAGCGGATCTGCTTGCTGCTTGCTTTTTTATGCTCACTCGATGGGAAGAGTGCGCGAACATAAGAGACCGTCATGAACGGTTCCCCTCATCCAGCAGTTTAGCTGTTCGAAGCCGCTTCTGGCAGCGTCCTGTTGTGAACGAGATGGCGGAGATGCTCTGGAATATGCTCATTGAAGTAGGGCTAGAGACAGAACGAACAAATCGTTCCTTTGAATTGATTGTGACGCATGATGTGGATGATCTGCGGTATTGGGATGGTACGAAGCGTCTTATTCGGAGTATGGCAAGAGGCTTGGCCAACTTCAATCCATTGGCTCCCATTAGAAGCATACAGGAATACATACAAGTAAAATCAGGTAGATGTGCCGATCCATACGATACATTCGATTGGCTGATGGATCTGTCTGAGCAGGCAGGAGTTCAATCCAGGTTCTATTTTATGGCGGGGGGCACGACCTCTTACGACAATCGATATGACGTCCGGGGAGAACTCGCTCGTTCGGTGCTCAAGCGCGTACGTGAGCGCGGTCATATCGTCGGATTCCACCCCAGCTATGATGCATACTGCAATGAAGAGTTGTTCTTGCAAGAGAAGGAGCGGATTCAAGAGGCGGCGGGATGCGTGGTGACAGAGGGAAGGCATCATTATTTGCGCTTCCGTGTTCCGGATACATGGGGCATATGGGAGCGAGCCGGGATGAAGATAGACAGTACGATTGGGTATGCCGATGAAATCGGGTTTCGCAGCGGAATCTGCCATTCATACCGTGTCTTTGATATTCATGCCAGACAGCCTTTATCTCTACTAGAGCTCCCTCTAACCGCAATGGAGGTTAGCCTTGGCGGTTATCAAGGACTTGAACCCGCTCAGATGTTTGAGCAGATGAATAACCTTCTAGGAGTCGTGCATCGATATCGCGGACAGTTCGTTTTATTGTGGCATAATTCCAATATTCGCAATTCGTTCTGGAAGCCATATGCGAATTACTATCATTCGTTCGTCATTCAAGGAGGGTGTCCAATTGGGTAATGTTCAAATACTGTCGCCTGACGAGTGGAAGCAATGGGATGAACTTGCCAAGAGTATAGTAGATCCGGACATATATTGGTTATCAGGCTATTGCTCCTTATACGAGAGCGGACAGGAAGAATCGGCACGTCTATTTATTTACAAAGAAGATACCGGAACTGTCATGTATCCATTTGTTCTCAGGCAAGTCAATACACTACCGCATATTAAGCGCTTATGGGAAGACGCTCCGGAAATGTACGACATCATTACCCCATACGGTTATGGAGGACCTATATGCACTTCTTCACATGATCAAGATCGTAATGGATTGCTTGGGCGATTTCAGCAAGCCTTCTCCAACTATTGTAAGGATCAAAAAATTATAACGGAGTTTGTCAGATTTCATCCTCTTTATCGCAATCATCAGGATTACATGGATGTGGATCCGTGCTTCGTGCGCAATACGATCAGTGTAGATTTAGAGCCGGCGGTAGACGATATTTTCGCCAAGTTCAGCTCCAAGAACCGGAATCGAATTCGTGTATCTTTGAAATCTGGACTTTTTGGACGGCAGGAAACGATGACGTTAGAACGGCTGCAATCTTTCATTGATATGTATTATCACACGATGGATCGTGTTAAGGCTCAGGCCAGCTATTACTTTACTGAACAATACTTTTATGACATGCTGGCTCGCCTATCCGATCAGCTCACCATGCTGGGAATATACGCGGAAGACGAGTTGGTTTGTGCATCGATATTTTTGCATGAAGGTGAACATGTGCACTATCATCTGCTCGCCTCCAATGAGCGATATTTTTCTTGCGCGCCCAATAACTTTTTGCTGTATTTCGCCATACAGCACTTCAAGGAACGAGGATTTAAGAAGATTCATTTAGGCGGCGGTTATACGGGCAATGATTCCTTGTATCGCTTCAAGAAGGGGTTCAATAATCATGAACCATTGGACTTCTATGTCGGAAGGAAAGTACGAGATCCCTACCTATATAAATTATTGAAAAGCAAATTTAATGGTATTTCGGAGAGCGAGTATTTCCCATTTTATCGCGACCCTTCACTTATGGCGGTTGGGATTGACTCAGCAGAGGTGACCCAGTATGTCTAAGCCTTATATATATCTGTCTCCTCCGCATATGGGAGGTGAAGAACGGATTAAAATCGATGAGGCATTTGCTAGCAATTGGCTGTCCTCTGTCGGTCCGCATATTCAGGCATTTGAAGAAGAAGTGGCCCATTATGTAGGGGCGCAAGGAGCAGTTGCGCTAAGCTCAGGGACGGCGGCCATCCATTTGGCTTTACGGCTGGCCGGGGTAGAAGCGGGCGATTATGTGCTATGTTCCACGTTTACCTTTATAGCTAGTGTGAATCCTATCCTGTACTTGAACGGGATTCCTGTATTCGTTGATTCGGAGCCGAATTCTTGGAATATGTCGCCTGAGGCGCTGGAGCGGGCATGTGAGCAGCTTGCGCAGGAGGGGAAGACGCCGAAAGCTGCTGTCATTGTTCATCTCTATGGGCAGAGCGCAGATATGGATGCAATTATGGCTATCTGCAATCGTTATGGCATTATTGTGGTGGAAGATGCAGCAGAGTCACTGGGTACGACCTATCGTGGCAGACATTGTGGGACAATCGGTCATTTCGGCATATATTCGTTCAACGGCAATAAGCTCATTACTACATCCGGAGGGGGAATGCTGGTGAGCAGCGACCCCGTGGCACTTAGAAAGGCCAGACATTGGGCGACTCAGGCTAAAGAAGATCTGCCGTACTATGAGCATTATGAGATGGGGTACAATTACCGGATGAGCAATGTACTGGCAGGAATTGGACGTGGTCAGCTCACCGTGATTGAAGGGCGAATTGCCGCAAGGAGGGCTGTATATCAGCGGTATCGGAGTGTATTGGAAGCTTATGATGGTATTCGACTGATATCAGAACCTACCTACGGAAGATCGACTTGCTGGCTTACGGTTATCTTGGTTGACTGCAAGCGTACGGGGACGTATCCGCTCTCGATCAAAACTGCTCTGCAGCAGAACGGCATCGAGTCGCGTCTCGTATGGAAGCCGATGCATCTGCAGCCGATGTTCCACTCCAGCTTATATTTCCCTCACGAGTCGCATCTTAGTGTGTCCGAGCAATTGTTTGCACAAGGGCTATGCTTGCCATCCGGCTCGAATCTGACGAGTGCCGAACAGGATCGGGTGGTCGGTGTCATTTTGGAACATTTACAGCAGAATGCGATTTATCGGCAAAGTGTGTAGAACAGGAAGAGGCTTAGAAGCCGAGTGAAGAAGGAATCACCCGGCTGCCCATTCCATTTTTTTTATAAGTGCGTGTTCAAAAAGGCCGGTTTTCAGCACCGAAGCATATGCTTCCGATGTGCGTTTTTTCAAAACGCTTCAGTTGGATGAAGCTAGGGCCTGAGGAGCGGAGCGTACGTTTTGGGTACATGAGCACCTGAGATGTTTCCAGAGGAAACATACTTCGTAAGCATCTGCTTAGGCCCGGCTGAATTCAAGATTCGATGCCGAGCCCACTTCATGATTTACTTCGTGATCAAAAGCGGACTTTTTGAACAACCTCTATAAGCCTGTATAGGATCTTTTTTCTATCCACTGATTGGGTGCTTGAATGCATTGCCAGCCTTCTACGACATATTTGCTGCCGTCGGTGCCGAGCAGCGAGAGATTATCGTTCAAGATCATTCGCCCTTTATCCCATTGTCCTGCAGTAGGCGGCTGCGTGCCAAGATTCACACCAGGTATGATCTCTTCGTAGCCAGACCAGACCGCTGCCGTGCAGTCGATGCTGTAAATGCAGAAACTCTTGATGCGCAGCGGCTGTGTTCCTCCTGATAACAAGACGCGTATCATAGTGACATCAGAATGAACACGGAAATAGAAGTCTTTGTTGGAGTCAGAGCCGGTAATATAACCGCCTATTGCTCCACCCCCGGGTGCGGTTGTGTTGAAGTAGGGCTCTGCGTTGGAGGAGCCTTTGACTGTTGCTTCATTTTGAATAGTGCTTCCTAGAATGTTGCCGTTTGCATCGTAGCAGATGACAATGACGCGTCCCCCATATCCAGTGATCGTATCTTTTTGTACAATAAATCGCTTGGCTTTGGAGGTGTTGATGAATACGCCGATTGCTGGCTGAATAAGCTCTACATATTCATTGGCGAGCGTCATTGCTCCCGATTTCAGAACTGTGGACGTGCGAGAAGTGGCGACATTAACGCGTGGAATATTGACTAAGCTATTCCCATTGTAGTAGCAGGCTATTTTATTCAGGGGACCGGATAGGAAGATCATGTTTCCTTTTGTATTGATTAGCTTGGATTTGCGTGAGGAGTACACGGATACCGGATAACGGCTTCGATCATCGATATTGCTTCCGTTCAGTTCTCCATAACCGACATTGAACACGTTATTCGAAGACGAGTTGAACACCCGTACAAAGGTTGTATTATTGTCCTCGTTGCGCATATCTTGGAATTTATTTTGCTCACCGTGATAGATCAGAAGCGGGACTGCTTCGGCATTGCCCGTAAGGTAGGATTGGCCAAGCTCGAAGCTAGGTTTGATAAAGACATTGTTGTTATTGTAAAAGTACGAATTATCAGGCGATACAATGCGAATTCCGTAACGGCTTGCATTCGTATTGACCTGACTCCAGCATCCAAACCTTCCATTCTCAAATAAATTTTCATTGACCCAGCCAGAACGAACTGCCGACAAATCCAGCGCAATCTTATTATTCATGATTTGTCCAAGTGTCAGCTTGTTGAAGGAGAATCCTTTACTATTTCCCTTAGCTTGCAGACCGATTGTGAAGCCATCGATTCCTACAATATCGATATTACATGAGATAAAGTTGGTCAGAATGATGCCGATGTTCCCTTCGTTGCTCCAGTCGGATGCTTGAGCATTTCGGACATTCAATTTGTAATCCATCATGGTGGTAGATTCGATGGCATTGCCGATCAGCAGACAAGGTTGAGTGTTGTCTCCCTTATAAATAAGCGGGGCATCCATAATAAGTCTGACGCCGGCTGGCACGGTGATTGCTTGGGAGACTACAGCACCTTTGCCGGGAGGAAAGTAGACGCTCATCTGATTGACCGCAGCGAATTGCAGCGCTTTATTGACTGGAGTGGTATCGTCTGCTGCTCCATCATACAAAGCTCCGAAGTTCTGCGGAGTAACAAAGTTCGGATTAATCATAGGCGGACACATCCTCTTCTATCGGAATAGTAGCTTGTTTTTTATACAATATGAAACGCCCTACTAGAAAGTGATGACAGCAAATGTCACGATATATGAGCAAGGAGATTACATATATGACAACTTATAGAATTGATTGGAAATGGAAGTTAATTATCGTTTCTTTCATTATTGCTGTACTATATTTTTGTATCGATTTCGTGCTTATGAACAGTCCGCATGCAGCAGGTCAGTCCAGGAGCAATTACTATACAGCAGAGAAACGCCAAGCTGTTCAGGACAATGTGAAAATGTATAAATGGGCGCGGGATGAAAGGGATGCAAGCATAAGAAGGGCACAAAAATATATAGATTTGAGCTACGAAGAGCTATGGTCGATGATTACCACGCAGACCTTGCCGAGAAGCTATGATGTGAATGAAGAAATGGGAAGTGTGATAGGTGGTCAGAAGGGGCCTCGTGATGACCGTTCAAGCTACGAAATTGATCCTGTGGCGCAGCCGTGGAAAGTAAAGGATAAATCGAATGGAATGATGTTCCCAACGAATGATTTCGCTTCATACTACCGGAGCGGCTTAGATGATAAGGGAGGATTTGATCCGAAGCGCGCCGACCGCAAATATTTGGTGAATACGCTGTATCCGGACAAAGGCACGGCATTTGGCGTCGATGACGGCAGTGGATATGTTGATGAAAAAGGCAACAAGTATACGTTCATCGCGTTCTACAATCATTGGGTATGGAGTCAGTGGTTAACTGATGCATTGCGTTCGCTGCGTGAAGCCTACTTATATACGGGAAATGAGAAGTACGCTTATAGCGGCCTGATTCTATTAGATCGTGTAGCCGATGTGTATCCTGATATGGACGTCTCCGTGTATCGGTGGGAGGATGGGTTCAAAAATGCGCACGGCGGGACGGGACAGGGAAAAGTATTGGGATCAATTGCTGAAGTTACACTGACGGAGCAGCTGCTCCTCAGTTACGATGCCTTTTTACCCGTACTCCAGAAGAAGACTGCTCCATACTTGCCCTTTTTGCAAAAGAAAGCCGATCGTTACAGCCTTCCCTCATCGAAGGGAACAGCCGACAGTATAAAGCAAAACTTTGAGAATCGTATCATTCGTCAAATTGTGCCTGCTGTCAAGAAAGCGCAGATCTCAGGTAACTTCGGATCTCATCAGAATGTGATTGCACTAGCGGCTATTACCTTGGATCAGCTTCCTGAATCTGCGGAGTGGATTCAATTTGCGCTGCAGTCAGGGCAGTTGGAGCGTGTAGCGGGCGGCGGATGGAGAATAAGTGGCGGAGGCGTCTATGACGTTCTGGCGAATCGTATTGATCGCGATGGCTATGGTGATGAAGCTTCCCCTGAATACAATGTGACCTGGTTGGAACGAATGAACAGTTTGGCGGATATTTTGGACAGCTATGAGCGCGTCCCAAGCGCGGATTTGTATAAGCATCCGAAGGTGAAGAAGATGTTCTATGCCTTTCTTGATCTTGTGATGCAAGGCAAGGACACACCCAATATCGGGGATTCCGGCTCGATAGGCAAAGATAATATTTGGGCGAAGCGGGACTTGGTATGGAGGGCATTTGTTAAATATCGCGATCCTTTATTTGCCCAGGCAGCATTTCTATTGAATGGAAACCGAACGGAAGGGATTACAAATGATTTGTTTCAACCGAAGATGGAAGCACTGCTTGCTCAGTTCCGTAAAGTCGTGCAATCTCAGGGCAGCTATAAGTTCAAAAGTATCAATTTAACGGGATATGGATACACAGCTTTGAGGCATGGGGATATTGAGGCTTGGCTGTACTATGGGCGAAATGGCACATCCCACGCTCATCGGGATGCGCTGAATATCGGGTTATATGGGTTCGGTCTAGATATGGCCCCGGATCTAGGTTACGTGACCTTCGCTGACGATAACATTTTGCGCAGACGCTGGGAATCGAACACCATATCGCATAATACAGTTGTGTTCAATAAGGAAGGACAGCAGCCTAATTCATGGGTTGGCATACCACGTCATTATGATGACGGCAAATACGCCAAATTAATCGATGTGGAGGCGCCCTATGCGTACGAGGGGGCTGATGTATATCGAAGGACGTTCGCTCTTATTCCCATTGATGATCGACTTGCCTATGCCGTTGATTTCTTCCGCGTCAAGGGGGCGGGTGAACAAGTGTCAAGCTTTCACGGCATGGAAGGAACGGTCGAGACAGGTGGGCTGAAATTAGTGGAGCAGAAGTCAGGCACTTATGCTGGCGAACAGATTCCTCTTGCAGATCCCGCCTATTCGGAGCAGAGCAAGAGCGGATATAACTATTTGTACAATGTCCGTAAGGACAAGGATCCGATCGGCCAGTTTTATGCAGAGTGGAAGTCGGCGAAGTCCGTGTCATACAACCGCACGCAGGTAAAGCCGAATTTGCGGGTTACGATGCTTGGTTCGTATACAGATGCAGCAGTTGCCCAGGGAGATCCGCCCCAAAATAAGCCGGGGAATCCTCGGCGACTCGATTATTTATTAACACGGCGTCCTGGCGGGGAGAGTTTGTTCACTTCGATTCTGGAGCCATTCGCGAAGGAACGAACGATCAAAACAATTCGAAGGCTTAGCGTAACCCATGAAGGCACAGCTGTTCCTGAATGGGAAGCGATGGCCATTGAGGTTGCCCTCCAAAATGGTCGGAAAGATACGATTATTTGCAGTCTCGAATCGAATCGGGAATACCAATTGGAGAACGGACTGTCATTCAAGGGCTTTTTTGGACTGACAAGTATGTCGTCTAAGGGGGCGAAGGTTCAGTATGCACACGATGGAACGTGGCTGCAGAACGATGGCAGCAAGCAGGAGTCCAAATCGGAAGCAGAGCGCTTAGTAGGGAAAGTTGCTGGCTTTACAACAGGGTGGAGCCTTGATAATCGTTTGGAACTCAAATTTGAAAATATGGCATCGTTCGATGTGAAGAAACTAGTAGGTGCTACGGTGTATGTTGACAATCATTCGGTGTCTTCATCGAACTCTGCAGCTGTACGGAATGCGGCTTATACGATTAAGAGTGTAATCAAGCAGGAAGGCAGTCATGTGGTCGTCAGTCTTGGCAATACGACCTTTATTCAACAACAGATCGGCGATAGATTCATCTACGATATTCAGGCAGGACAGTCGTTTGTTATCCCTCTATCGCAAGCACGCCAATTCTAGCGGAATGACAAAGGAAGGTTACGAGAATGAATATTATCCATACTGCGATCAAGCGCTGGCGCGTGCTCACCGGCCAGGGATCCTTTGTTAAGAACGTTATTATTATGCTTAGCGGGACGGCTGCCGCCCAAGGAATAGGGATTGTTCTATCCCCCCTCTTGGCACATTTGTATACACCTGAGCAATACGGTGAGCTAGCTGTTTATATGTCTATACTGGCGATTTCTGTTTTGTTCGGAAGCTTGGGGTTTGAACGAGCGATACCGATGGAGGAGGACGAAGAGCATATCCCCTATATCGTAACTTTTTGTTTTTTGCTTCTCGTTCTTCTCACCGGTGTGTTCTTGGCAGCGATTATTTTGTTTGCGTCGATGATAACTGATTCGTTCAGAATTGGAATGATCGTGTACCTGCTTCCTATATCCTTCTTCGGTTACGGCCTCTATAATACGTTAAATTATTGGGCGCTCCGAACGAGAAGCTATGGACCGCTAGCCAGAACGAAATGGGTGCAGGGGATGGGGGGAATCCTTATCCAGTTGGCTGCTCCGTTCGTCGGATTGGGCAGAGTCGGGCTCGTATTGGGCGAAGTATTTGGACGCGTAGCAGGAACGGGAACACTGTACACGTTATTTCATAAGCAATTCCGGCCTGGCCAATGGGCCCGTCAAGCGAATTGGAGCATTATGAAGAAGATGGTCAGCCGATATCGCAAAATTGCGCTTTATGTGACTGGATCAGGAGTATTCACCTCGATGACACTCCAAATGCTGCCGCTCTTCATGGCGGGATATTACGGGTTGAAGGAAGCGGGCTCCATCGCTCTCGTTGATAAGGTGCTGGGAGGGCCGATACTGCTGCTGAGCATGTCTATCTCGCAAGTGTTCTACGCGGAATCGATGAAGCATGCACGCGAGAATCCGCAGATGCTCGAGCAATTATTCCGGGATACGTTTCGCAAGCTATGTCGAATTGGAGTAGTACCTATTCTTGTAATCGCGGTTGTAGGCCCGCCGTTATTTGTATGGCTGTTCGGCGCTGCATGGGAGCCTGCTGCTAAATATGTGCCGGTCTACGCGCTATTGTACGGTGTAAATATTTTGTTTTCTCCGGTATCCGTTATTTTAGAATCCCTTCGCCTGCAGCATTGGAATTTTTGGTGGACGGTTACTCGTTTTCTGTCATTGGCGCTAGGTTTGCTAATCGTCGTATGGCTGCAATTGTCCCCGCTGGCGGCTGCCATCTTGCAAGCCGTGATATTGGGCGTATTCTATTTGATTATTTATCGAATGAGCGCTATCGGCATAAGGAAGCGTAAGGAAGAGTGGATGAATTCCGCTGCAACAGGTGGAACCGATACGACAGTGAATGAACGAGGTGATAGGAGTGAGGCATGACATGACAGTTGAGCAGCATGAAAGAGAGTCCTTGACAGAGAAACGAACGGTTGATATTACGGACATCATGTTGCAATTAGGCATTTTGCGTGCAAGGTGGGAATGTGCTGCGAGTCATTCTGTTGTTCAGATTGTACAAGAGGAATATCATGACGAATAATTGGTCTACTGCGTATCCGTCGCAACTATTCATTATCTTGCCCAAGCCGGTTCCAGTTCTGATGACAATAGATCGCGTGCATCAGGAGCCTGTTCATCATGCGCGAAGCTGTGAAGTTATGCTTGTCGGGCTTAGCCCGAACTGCTTAACGATGATTACTCATTTGAGCTTGCCAATATCGAACCATTATTCATTAGCATTTACATGTGATTTTGACAACGACCGTATGTCCATTCGCGGAAACGTTGTGTGCAAAGAACGGAAGCATGAACAAGAACAGGTTGTATATCAATACACCGTCAAATTTATATTAACCCCTCAGCAGAAAGCAATGCTTACCTCACGACTAAACATTCAACTTACGAAGGCATGTCCGCATTTTTCCAAAATGATGAATACGTATAATCAATGTTTTTTGTATAACCCCGACCCTGCTTGGGCGCACGTCCAATGGTTCGGCTGACCGTAGAACTGGAATCATCCCGAATATGTGATTGATGGATATATGTCGCACTTTCCCCACATTGAATGTCAATAAGAGGGTGAACGGCATAGAATAGTAATGAGTGGGCGAAAAGCCTCTTCAATCAGTCACGAATTATCTCTCGAAAAGGGAGTTGTCAGGATGAAGGTCAGTCAGACAAAATTACCCGAAGTACTTCTTCTCGAGCCGAATGTGTTCGAGGATGAACGCGGATTTTTTATGGAGAGCTATCACGCACATAAGTGGGAAGAGCTTGGTATTAATTATTCGTTCATGCAGGATAACCATTCCTTATCCGTGCGTGCTGGCACACTGCGAGGTCTTCATTATCAGTTGGATCCTTATGCGCAGACGAAGCTGGTACGGGTTGCAGTCGGGGCCGTCTATGATGTTGCGGTTGATATTCGCAAAGGCTCTTCGACGTTCGGACAATGGGTTGGTGCTATCTTAAGCGCATCAAATCGTCGGCAGCTTCTCGTCCCGCAAGGCTTTGCACATGGCTTCTGTACGCTCGTTCCGAATACAGAGGTTCTATATAAGGTGGATGCTCCCTATCATGCGGCATCCGACCGAGGGATTGCATGGAACGATCCAGCGCTTCATATTGACTGGCCTGTAAGCAAGCCCATCTTGTCCGAGAAGGATGCCAAGCATCCGATGTTAGAAGATGCCGAGCTTCCTACTTGGAAGGCAGCCCCCAATTCTTGCAATAAGGATGGTGCTGCCGAGTGAACAAGGAAGAGATGAAGGTGCTGGTTACAGGAGCAGGTGGACAACTTGGAATGGAGATGCTGATTGTGCTGCATCGCCATGGCATATCGGCAGTTGGCTACGGGCATCACGATATGGATGTGGCGGATGCGGAGCAGGTGCGGACGGTGATGGAGAAGGAGCGTCCTACACATGTTATCCACGCTGGGGCGTATACGAAGGTAGACTTGGCTGAGTCGGATTCTGACACAGCGTATCGAATTAACAGCTACGGGACGCGCAACGTGGCCGTAGCGGCTAACCGTATTGGTGCAGCACTTGTATATATCAGCACGGATTATGTATTTGATGGGAAGAGTGACTGCCCATACAATGAGTTCCATTCCGTTCGTCCCATCAATATCTATGGGCGTTCGAAGTGGGAAGGCGAGAGATTTGTGCGAAATCATCATCCTGCTGCATTTATTGTACGCACCTCTTGGGTTTTCGGCTTGTATGGGGACAACTTCGTCAAAGCGATTCTAAGGAAGGCACAGACGGAACAAGTGCTGCAAGTCGTTAATGACCAAGTAGGTTCGCCTACGTATACGCTTGATTTGGCGGAGAAGATAGTCGAATTGCTCTACACTACCAAATATGGAACCTATCATATTACGAACAGCGGAAGCTGCTCGTGGCATGAATTCGCTACAGCAATTATCAAGGAGGCAGGCTTGTCTACGATCGTACGCGCGGTGCCCACCTCTCATTTTCCAAGGCCTGCTCGCAGACCTGAATATTCAGTGTTGGAGCCACTAGCGTTGAGGCTTAATGACTTCTCGCTGCTTCGACATTGGAATGAGGCAATACGGCATTTCTTGCAGAAGGATGCTCCTCCCGAGAAATAGAGTGGTAATAGGGTGAAAGGGCAGATCGCACAAGTGAATAAGATGGCTCTCGTTATTCGTTGTTTGCTTGCGCGATCTGGCCGGGCGGTTCAAATTTGCACGAACGATCAAGGTGAATAGAGGGGAGCAAGGGGAGGGGAGATTGTTTGATAGTACGAAGGAACTCATTGCGAAGATGGCACAAGGTCGTTCTTATCTTACTTGGAGCTATGATATTAATTGTATCTACCGTTCTTCTTATCGTATGGAATACGTTGAAGGGAACGGCTGATGCGATGTATGAACCGCTCCCGGAAGGAACGAGAGGGCCATTACTGGAGCAGCCGACATCTGATTCGACGAAGCATGCTGTGGGAGATAGGAAAGAGACAGTGTCAGCATCGACACAGGCAGCTATGGGTCTGCCGAATTTATCCGAGCAGAGCCCCTTCACGCTGCTCCTGATCGGAACGGATGAGCGGCCTGGCGATAAGGGGAGATCTGACTCGCTCGCGCTGGTTCTGGTTCACCCGCAGAGCGGTACTTTGACCTTGCTCAGCATTCCTCGTGATACGAGGGCGTCAATCGTAGGCCACCATACGGTTGATAAAATCAATCATGCCTATGCATTTGGCGGAGTTCCAATGACAGTTGCCACGGTGGAACAGCTCTTTAAGGTGCCTGTGCACTACTATGTGAAGACAAATATGAATGGCTTTGTATCGATGATAGACGCTCTGAACGGTATAGAAGTAGAGAATCGCTTAGCGTTCGCGGACGACGGTATATCCTTCCCGAAGGGCAAGGTTGCATTGCAAGGGAGAGAGGCTCTCGTATATGTTCGGATGCGCAAGCAGGATCCAGATGGTGACTTTGGCCGCATGCAGCGACAGCGCCAAGTGCTGCAGGCGATACTGAACAAGTCGGCCCAACTTGACTCAGCAGGACATTGGATGGATTTGCTCGCACAGGTAAAGGAGAATATCCGTACAAACCTGCAATTTGACGATTGGAAGCAGCTGATGCTTCATTATCGGCCACAATTGACGAAAGTGGAGCAGCAGGTGCTGCAGGGGAAGGGGAAGATGATCAATGGGATCTACTACTTCTTCCCTGATGAAGGACAATTACAGAAAATAACTGAATCGATGCGCAACCAACTAAAGGGGTAAACATATAAATACATAATAGACAGAGAAGCAAGCGGTTATCCCGCTTGCTTCTCGCTTTCTTTATGACTAGATGCGTTGGCCACCTCTTGTCGGTTCCCCTTGCCGCCTTTCTTGGAGGAGCTAGCTTCGGATGAACGTTCCATGAGGCTTGTTCCATTCAGCAATCCGCCTTCCTGGATTAACAGCACTTCCGATAGACAATTGCCGCAGACTTGCCCCGTTGAGGAAATTACTAATTTGCCGCTTGCGTGAATATCGCCAACTACGCTGCCTGCTACAATAATATGATTGGCGGTAAGGGTAGAGTGTGCCTCTCCATGTTCACCAATTGTAATCGTACCACTGCAAGTCACTTCTCCTGTGAACTTGCCGTCAATGCGGATGTTTGCCTCGCAGCGGATTGCGCCTTCTAAGTGAGTCCCAGGTGCGATATACGTGTCACTGTGCTTCGGTTGTTGTGTTGAGCGACGGAGCATGCTCGCATAACCTCCTTGAAATGGATCGGGATGACGAAGCTAGGATTGATAAATCGGATACGAGTCGGCACGAGTGCTGAGAGACGTCAATGGTTCGCTTGAACGTCTGGTGCGAATAAGAGGAGTAGGGATAGATTTCTTGGAACTTGCAGTCTCATACAGAGCGTTGCGTACAAAAGGAAACGGATCGATCGGTTCGCCGCGCTGTACAATTTGAAAATGAAGATGAGGCCCTGTACTTCTTCCGGTATTCCCAAGCTTGGCAATATGGTCGCCTTTCGCCACTGTGTCATTTACGTCGATGAGGATCGACTGTAGATGCATATACCAGGTGTCTAGCTGATTGACATGGCGGATGACGATATAGTTGCCGCGTGCTGGCTGAAATCCGGCCTCAATGACTTTGCCGTCAGCTGCGGCATAGACGGGGTCGCCCAGCTCGCCGCCGATGTCGAGTCCCGCATGGAAGGCGGCTCGGCCATGCATTGGATCTTGGCGATAGCCGAAGCTGGATGTGATGCGGCGTGACTTCGTCGGCCAGATGGACGGCGTTCCTGCGATCGTCGATTGTCTGTTCTGTGCTTGCTTCAAGGTAGTCGGAACAGAACGCTGCATTGTATTCAACATGTCACTTACTTGCTTGAGATCGATGCGAGAGCGGTTTGCCAAATTTAGAATTTGCTCCGTGCTTGCCTCGATGTCTTCGCCGCCAACCTGAATGCGTTCATTCCAACCAGAGGATTGTGAGGGGGCGGATAGCATAGCTGAATGTTTGGATGCATCCGAAGGAGCGATGTATCCTTCGACGAATTGCTGAAGCTGCTTCTCCAGGGAACTCATCTGCTCCAATCGATCCTTGACGGATTCTGCTTGGGAAGACAAGCGGATGACTTCATTTTTCAGAAGACGAATGGCCTCGTCTTTGTCCTTAACGGTGACGTCCAAGGCCATAGTCTGGGAAGTCACTTGTCCCTGAAGCTCTTGAATATGTGCGGTAGATTTCCACTGCATAGCCAGAAAGAGTCCAGATATCGATATGACTGCCGCAATCGGGACGGAGACAACTAGCATTTTCGATACACTGACCTGCTTCACTGCTTGATCTGCATCACGAATGACAAGCAGTGTCATCGATCCATTCCACCAATGCCGTTTCATCCTATCACCTCAACTTTAGACGCGTCATCAAGCATTCCCCCTTCCCGGGTTAGCTTGCTGCTCGCGCACGATTCGTATGCTCGCAAGAAAGTTGTCTATTGATCTCTATTCAACGATTCCTCAAAACATACCTTTTTTCGTGGACGCGTCACTTGTTCTCTGTCTTGGTTGGCGCCAAAGTTTCAGAAGAAGTAGAGCCTTGTTGTGGATTTCGATAGCTTTCGGCTTGTAAATAGAGTGTTACAGATCGTTGTTCTCCGGCCGTACTTTCTTCTTGCTTGACGACATACCCTTCTCCGATGATGGTGGCTTTGCGATCAAGCAACTGACAGATGGTAAGTGCATCTCGCAGCGACAATCCGGCAAGCGAAGGGAGGGGAATGTCCTTCTCCTTGCTTGTTAGTAAATAGACTGGCTGCTGTTCATACAGCTCTTCACCCTGCTGCGGATATTGTTCAAGCACTTGCGTACCTTTTCCAAGCACAACGGCATGCATGCGTCTATCTTTGATAGCCTGCACGGATTCCTTTACCGGTTTTGATTTATAATTTCCTACGACAGCTGTATTCTTCGCTTCCACTTTGCTGTTGATCTTTACCGGTGGTTCAGAACCTTCATCGTTAGTAGGGAGTAGGCTTGGATCGGGCTTAATCCCCATATATTGAAGCGTACTGAGCATGATGGAGCGGAAGGCGGGCATAGCGACCTGACCACCCAAGGTGAAGTCACCCCCAAGATCGGGCTCATCCACTACAATTGCGACGACAGCCTTCGGGTTATCGGTAGGTGCGTAGCCAACAAATGAAATAAGCCAATTTCCTTTCTTATAGCCTCGTCTGGCTGGTTTCTGTGCAGTTCCGGTCTTGCCAGCTACCCGATAGCCATCAATGATAGCAGGCTTGCCAGTACCTTTTAGGATAACTTGCTCCAAGCGCTCTGTGACCTCTCTTGCAGTGGCAGGGGAGACGACCTGACGCTCAGTCTGAGCGTTAGGAGCGGAGTCATTCTTCAGAATACTCGGCTGCATCCATTTCCCGCCGTTCGCGATGCTGGCATAAGCGGCAGCAAGCTGGAGTGTGTTTACTCGAACACTACCTTGCCCGAAGGTCGCGGTTGCAACCTCGGAGGGACGCTCAAATCGAACAAGAGGCGCTGCCTCTCCACTTAATTCGATGCCTGTTGGATGTGTAAATCCGAAGCGGTCAATATAGTTGTACAGCTTCTCCTTACCGAGCTTCTCCAGGCCCAGTTTGACGAAGGCGACATTACTTGACTTCTCCAATCCTTGCTGGTAGCTGATTGTTCCCCAGCCATCCTTCTTCACATCGTGAATGACGTTGCCGGGAACCTTGATCGAGCCAGAGACAAATGTATCGTCCGGTCGGAATACGTTCTCCTCAATGGCAGCCGCAAGCGTAACGATCTTGAACGTTGATCCAGGCTCGTATCCGAAATGTATGGTATCGTTCGTCAAGGCGCCAATATTCGATATATCCCAGTATCGGTTCGGATTGAAATCCGGTTTCGAGGACATAGCCAGCACTTCCATCGAATACGGATCCATAACAACAGCCATGGCTCTGGCAGGCTGCCATTGCTTCATGACACGAGTCATGGCCTCGTCTACGAACCGCTGAACTTCGATATCAATCGTAAGCGTTACGGACTTGCCGTCAATGGGCGATGTTGTCGTACGGCTTGCCAGTGCAATGGGGTTGCCGCGATTATCCCTCAGAAATGCTGCCTTGCCATTAACACCTTGCAGCTGTTCATTGAATCTGCCTTCAATGCCGGATACAGCTTGTCCTTCTTTATTGATATATCCGAGTACGTGAGCGGCTAATTGATTATAGGGGTAATAACGCTTGGAGGACTTCATTAATCCAACCCCATAATCAGGGAAGTGCAGCCACTCTCCATAATCCAATTCTTTGCCGAAGAGGGTGCGGAATTCATCGAGCTTCGAATAGTCCATGAGCCAGCCTTCTGTGCGCACTTCGACTTGGCGCTGCTTCGTTCGGCTAATGAGATCATTGAGCTCAGGAAGAGGTTTGCCTGTTATTTGGTGAAGCCCGTCAGCAACACGACTTTGCTGCTTCAGCTGCTCAATCTCCTGCGGGAATACTACCAGATTATATGCTGAGGCTTCGAGAGCAAGCGGTTTGTGGTTTCGATCATATATTGTGCCTCGCTTGGCCAGAAGAACCTCGCTGCGTGCCCAGGTCTTTATATTGCGTTCCATGTAGAAATCATAACTGATGACTTGAATCCAGAACGTGCGTATGATTAAGACAAGAAAAACAAATACCATGATCATACCTAGTGCAAATACGCGCAATCGAATTCTGCGGTTCATGATCGACTGATCCTCCATGGAAAGTGTTAGGGTGGTAATATTTACTGTACATGGAGTGTGGTTATTGTACAAGAGGATACAATGGAAAAAACGCAGGACTGTTCGTGTGAACCATCAAATGATCTGGAATGGATAGGAATATGGTATAAATAGAAGATGTCACATTACGGAGGTTGCACGAATTCATGATATGGGTCATCGTAATATTGCTTGTGTACTTCTTCCAAATCGTGACGATTGTACTCACAGAATACAAGCATCCATCTAAAGCAGTTGCCTGGTTATTGATTCTTTTCTGCTTTCCTCTCATTGGATTTGTCATGTATTACTTTCTGGCTCAGGAATATACGGCTCGTAGACGTGTGCGCAAGCATGAATTGTGGGGAGAATACGTTAATAAAAGCGAGCTGTCCAAGTTGAGTATTATTGATCAAGTTGAGGAATTGAACAACAGCGATATGCTTAAGCATGAACGTTTGTTTTCTTTAATTTCTACTTTGTCGCCCAGCCCGATAACCAGCTGCAATTCGACTGAGGTATTAACGAATGGACAGGCTGCGTTTGAATCGATGCTGGATGCTATCCGCGGGGCGAAGCGTCATATACATATGGAATTTTATATTATTCGAGATGATGGTATTGGCACGATGTTTCAAGAAGCACTGATTGCGAAGGCGAAGGAAGGCGTCAAGGTGCGCATCATTGCGGATGGGGTAGGAAGCATTGAGCTGCGGCGCAAATATGTGCGCAAGCTCCAGCAGGCAGGCGTGGAATTTCATTGGTTCCTTCCTGTGTGGGTATCTTTCTTTCGGCGCAGGCTCAACTACCGGAACCATCGCAAGATTGTCGTGATTGACGGGACGATTGGATTTGTTGGCGGTATTAATATCGGTGACGATTATTTAGGGTTGAACCACAAGCTTGGGTTTTGGAGAGATACACATTTGCGGGTAGTAGGGGATGGTGTCTACGCGCTTCAGGCCGTATTTCTGCACGACTGGTCCTTTGTGAAGGAGCCGCCAAATGATCGGCAGGATCTATTTCCTGAACATACCTGTCAAGGCTGTGAGCAGGTGAAGATGATTTCAAGCGGGCCAGACGCAAGCTGGGATGCCATTCAAGAGCTGTTCTTCGGAGCATTAAGCTCGGCGCAGGAACGGATGTGGATAATAACGCCATACTTCATTCCTGATTTAAGCATCCGGCTTGCATTGAAGACGGCAGCGGTAAGCGGAATTGATGTGCGGGTTATTATTCCGGGGAAGTCGGATTCACGCATCGTAGATTGGGGCTCCTTATCCTATGTGGAGGAGCTCATGCAGTCCGGGGTTCGCTTTTATCAATATCAGAAAGGCTTCGCCCATGCAAAAGCATTTATTATGGATAACGCGCTGGGTTCAGTCGGAACTGCGAATTTGGATATGCGCAGCTTTTTTAGTAATTTTGAGATCAATGCGGTGTTGTTCGACAAGCAGGCAATTGAACGATTGGAGCAGGATTTCTATAAGGATTTTGATGACAGTGTTGAAATTGATTATACGAAGTTTGTTCATCGCTCCCGCTGGCAACGGGCAGCCGAGGCGTTGGCTCGGCTGCTATCGCCGCTTCTGTAACGCAGCAATGTGGCTTGATAGTGCTTCCAATACTGGTTCAATATGCTGCTTCGGCTCAAGCTGAATGAGATCGCCTGTTAGCTGCAGGCGATCAGCAGCATTAAGCAGATGGAAATCCCGAGGCATCGGATTTCGTCTGACTTCATCCCAAGTTAGCGGCATGGAGACGGATGCATATCGTGTTGCTCGCGGTGTATAGGGAGCTGCGATGGTTCGTCCTTTGTCATGCTGCATGTAATCGATATAAATATTAGTGCCGCGATTTTTTTTGAATCGTTCAATCGTGAACAGCTTCGGGTGACGTTCACATAAATAAGCCGCAACCACATGTCCCAGTTCTTTTAACTGAGTAAAGGAAGGGCCTTGCTCGATGGGAATTACAATCTGTACGCCTGTTGCACCGGAGGTCTTCGGCACGGAGCGGAGCCCCAGCTGCTCCAGCATATCGCCGACGAGCGCAGCTGCCTCCATAATCCGAGGCTCCTCTTCGACAGACGGATCAAGGTCAATAATCCACTCCGTCGGAAGCGGGTCATGAACCTTATGCAGGGAGGGGTGGTATTCGATGCATGCCAGATTCCCAAGCCAGAGCAGTGTAGTAATGTCATTGAGCACCACATAAGAAATGCCTTCCGATACAGCCGTTTGAACATAAGGAGGAGTGGGCTCAGGGGCATTTTTCTGATAGAAGAATTTCCCGCTCACGCCATCGGGATAACGTATTGTCGTTAAGTATCTCCCTTCACATGCTGGCAGCAGATAAGGACTAAGCCGTACAAGCTCCTGTATGAATCGTCCTTTAGTAATCCCCATTTCGGGGAACAGCATCTTGTCAGGATTGGTAATCTGCACATGATTCCCGCCGATGTTCAATGTCGCGGAAGAAGTTTGTGCCTGGCTTCTAGTCCCCTTCGAAGTTCCCAATATATGAAACCTCCTTCACGCACATAATGATGGCCGCTCTTTGGCCGCTCTTCAATGCGCTAAGCCGAATTTATTAGGTATCGTGTATGAAAATGTATTGGAATTTCAGGTATTAAGCAATGGCAGTGTTAAGATGCGCGGATGGCGAAGCAAGCCAGCGTCTGTGTATTCTAGAGCACCGATGAGACAAGGAATCGGATGTTGATACCAGATTATCTGCTCCTTCGATAAGGAAGCGGGCAAACCTTGTGTTGTTGGACGGTCTGCCGGATGCTTGATTGCCCATGCCGTAAGCAGCTGTCTGCGGAGCTCGTCCAATCCGATAGATGCCTTGCCCATATATTGCCCTGAAGAATCCGCCAAGACAATGCTGGAAGGACGATTGTCCTTACGCACATAGCCAATTGCGAAAGATTCAAGCTGCATATCCTTCTTCTTCTTCATCCAATCTCGATGCTGTTTCCCTTCTACATAGGGCGAACCCAATCGCTTGCTGACGATTCCTTCCCACCCACGCTCGTTGACCCACTGCCATAAGGCATCGCCATCATCGAAGCAATCCGTGACGAAGCAACGTTCTGTTGATGGTGTAGGCAGGCTAATTAGCCGTTCATATCGCTCAGAGTAGGGACATGCTCGGATATCTTTCCCATTGCATGCGAGCAGGTCAAAGAGAACGTAGATGGCTTGCAACGCTTCACCTGCTCCTTGCGCTCTTGTCCGCTCCCGCTGAAGTACAAGCGGGAATGAAGGGCGCAGCGTCTTAGGATCCATTACAACGACTTCTCCATCCAAGAGCACAGGGTACTGAAGCGTTCTCGACCATTGATTGAGCATCCCAGTAACTTCTGGGTAGATGCTGGTCTTGTTAAGCAATTTCTTCGAGTACAGCTGTACGCTCCCAGGAGAGCATAAAGCTAATATGCGTACCCCATCCCACTTCAGTTGATGCGTCCATCCTGTTCCTGTCGGGATATGGGAGGACAGCAGCGGGGACATGGGAGGCACAGGCAATCGATACGCAGCTGAAAGAGATTCCTTCGTCTGTTCTGTACCTTGATTAGAAGGTACAGAAAGTAAGTCTGATTGTGAGGGAACGTTAGAATTGGCAATCGACGTTGCAGTCAGATTACGCGGCCCATTCTCTCTCATTATGAGCTCAAGCCTTCCTTCGATTTCTTAGTACTTCTGCGTCGACGCGCAGGAGATGCTGGTTCTGCAGCTTCTCCGCTAGCTGCTTGCTTAGCTGGAACACGTGTGGAAGTGCTGCGAGCCTTGCGTCTGCTTCGAGGAGCTTCTTCGGACAAGGCTGAATCGTTCACAGCTGCATTTGCACCGGTCTGCTCGGTATTTGCTTCCTGTGCTGCCGCTTCTGATTTTCGTTTTGTTGTTCTTCGTTTCCGGGTCGATGCACCTTCTGTAGCTGTTGCATTGCTTGCTGTTACTGGCTGGCTTACGCCTGTATCCGTGCTAATCGGTGCAGGTGATTTCATTGCCTCAATACTAGCTTGCAATGCAGCCATCAAATCAACGACATTAGCGGTAGGCTGAGCAGCTGGAGCGGTTCGGACCTCTTGTCCTGCAATTTTTTGTTCGATACGTTCCAATAGGCGTGCTCGGTACTCGTCCGTATATTTTTCAGGCTCGAAGGTAGTTGATAATTGGCTAATAAGCAGCTTGGCCATCTCGAGTTCTTTAGGGTTCACCTGTACCTGTTCCGGAACATTCGGTACTTGAGTCGATGCCCGGATCTCGTCGGGGTAGTGCATCGTCTCCATAACGAGGCAATTGTTCAACACACGTATTGCAGCAAGACTGCTCTTAGCCCGAAGGGTAACCTTAGCAATTCCAATTTTGCCAGTCTCATTGAGGGCTTCCCTCAGAAGTTGATACGCATTCGCCCCAGCTTGGTCTGGGGAGAGGTAATACGTTTTCTGGTAATAAATTGGATCGATTTCCTGCAAATCGACAAAATCAATGATGGAGATAGCACGGTTGGCCTCTTCTTGCAGCTGCTCCAATTCCTCTTTGTCGAATAAGACGAAACGCCCTTTCTCATACTCATATCCCTTGATGATCTCGTCCCAGGCCACCTCTTTGTCGCATACCGGACAGGATCGAACGTAGGATAACGGGCTTCCGCACTCTTTATGAATCATGCGCATGGATATATCCTTATCCTCGGTTGCGGTATGCATTTTGACAGGGACGTGTACAAGGCCGAAGCTTATGGCGCCTTTCCAAACCGTATGCATGCTGTGCCTCCTTTGCTTATCGATACTTGATGATCACATTAGTAAGCATGACAAATGTAAAATGATTGCCTGATCTCAGTATGTGACAGATGCACAGGGGTTACCCATTCAGAATCATGCATGAAATAGGAAGCGCTGAGCCATCTTAACAGAAGGTGGCTGCAGGCAGGATGTGCCGCATGCGGCGTGGAAAATGAAGGAGGATGGGACAAGATGATGGATGCCAACCGTGCGAAGCAAATATTAGAGATGAAGGATACTGTGCCCGTTCGCTTGGATGGGGAGCAGTCTGTGTGGATTGAAAGCGTGGATGTAGCGAATAGTATGGCGACCGTTCAAGTGGGAACGAGTCCATTGAACACGCAGACGGTAGCGGTAGACCGCCTCGTTGAGGAGAAAAAGCAATAACGCCTTTTGTATGGAATGATGGAAACAAAAGAAGGGAGAAGGCGCCTGCGGCATGCAGGTGTCTTTTTGTCTATTAGACATTTGATTTATGCCTTTCTTTTTGGCAGGTGAAAATGGTTTTAGGATGGTGAGGGGAGTGTACCATGGATTGCATGTAGGGTCATAGAAATCATTTTCCTAAGGGTATAGTTGTACGATGACTTCGCATGTTTCTAAGGTAGATCTCGGTTTGGAGATGTTGAATTTATGCTATAATGATAACTTAGTTACTATACGTATCGTGATGGAGGACAAATATGAATCAAATTGCGGAATTTGCCTTCCGCTCAAGCAGCGAAGCGGATACGGAACGACTGGCTTCCCGGCTGGCTGAACGGTTTCATGCGGGAACTGTAATCGCGCTTGATGGGGACTTAGGCGCAGGCAAGACGAGGTTCTCACAGGCTGTAGCGAAGGCGCTGGGCATTACGGGTGTCGTGAACAGCCCAACCTTTACGATTATTAAGGAATACGAAGGCGATACGTTGCCTTTATATCATATGGACGTATATCGGATATCGATGGCGGAAGCGGACGAGCTGGGGCTGGATGAGTACTTCTATGGAGAAGGCGTATCCTTGGTGGAGTGGTCCAGCATTATTACCCCGATCTTGCCTCCGCAGCATTTGCACTTGTTCATTCAGAATGAGGGAGAGACAGATCGCATCATTCGATTGACTGGATACGGGGAGCCGTACGTGTCATGGGTGAATGAATTGAAACGGATGGGAGTATGAATCATGGCAGTACAACATGAGCAAGTCAAGGTGTTAGCGTTAGATACCTCTACTTCTACTATGGCTCTAGCGCTTCTTCAAGATAGGAGAACAGCAGCTCAGCTTGAATCGCAGGCTGAACGCAATCACTCCTTGAAGCTGGTCCCAGCGATGCAATCCATGCTGAAGGGTCTGGGTTGGGAGGGGAGCGATCTTTCTCTCCTTGCAGTGGGGATTGGACCAGGCTCTTATACAGGTGTACGAATTTCCGTTACAGCTGCGAAGACCATGGCCTGGGCATGGGGTAAGCCGGTTGTAGGCGTGTCAAGCTTGCATGCATTAGCTCTAAGCGGACTAGAAGCTGTTCATAAGGAAAAATTCTCAGATGGGGCCCTAAAGATAGGCAGAGACTGGGTTTATCCGTTAGTGGACGCTAGGAGAGGCCAAGTATATACGGCTCGGTTCCGCACAGGGACAGATACAGGCGCTGTCGAAGTAGATGATAAGACTTCTAGACAAGAACCGGAATGGGATGCACAACTCGGATATCGCGTGCAAGAGGATGGAATTCGATTGTTCAGTCAGGTGGCTGAAGAGGTGGCACACGTATTGCAATCCACTGATTTAGAGCCGGCTGATATGCCTGAACATGTATGGTTCGTCGGAGAGATTGAGCCGCATATGGAACGAATTGCAGCACTTCAAGAACAATTCGGAGATCGGATACATGCGGTTCCTTGTATGATGAAGGCCCATTGGATCGGCCGAATTGGAAGCAAGGCCTTCCATCAAGGTGAGATTGGTGACACACACCGACTGGAGCCGAATTACACACAATTGACGGAAGCGGAATCGAAGCTGCTTGCGAAGGAGCAGGCGGCAGCCAAGGCTGTACAACAATCGTAAAGGAGCGTACTTCGAATGGGACAAGCTGAAGAACAGAAGGCTGGAATTGTGTCACAGCCGCGACATGCTGGTCAGGACGAGGCGAATGTTAATCACTCTTCTCAGCTGAAACAAGCTCAACATGTTCAATTTCGCCGTATGACGATTGATGATATCTCGGGTGTGCTCGCGGTTGAGCATGCTTCATTTACGTTGCCATGGACACAAGATGCTTTCCGTAATGAGATGACGAACAATTTATTTGCAAAATATATCGTGATGACAGCGGGTGAGCGTATTATCGGTTATGCAGGAATGTGGACCGTCCTGGATGAGGCGCATATTACGAATATTGCTGTACATCCAGAATATCGAGGGCAGCGGCTCGGAGAAATGCTGCTGCAAGAGCTAGTTCAGCTGGCGCACTCACTTGAAATGCTGCGAATGACACTTGAGGTGCGTGTCTCGAATCATGTCGCACAGCGATTGTATGCCAAGTTCGGCTTCACTCCGCAAGGCGTGCGCAAAGGCTATTACTCCGATAACCAAGAAGACGCGCTTATTATGTGGTCAGACTTGGATCCTACGGCTCCCTATGCAAGACCCTAAGGCGCTAACTGATTAAAGCAGGTGAAATCATTGACGAACCAATCTATTAAAGATAATTCTTGCCTCATTATGTCTATTGAAACAAGCTGCGATGAGACCTCAGTAGCTATCGTCCGCGATGGACGAGAGGTGCTGTCCAATATGGTGTCCAGTCAAATCGACGTTCATCGCCGCTTCGGCGGAGTTGTTCCGGAGATTGCCTCTCGCAAGCATGTCGAGACGATTACGGTGATGCTGGAGCAGGCGCTTCAGGAAGCAGACGTTACGATGGCAGATGTAGATGCAATTGCGGTAACACAAGGGCCGGGTCTAGTCGGATCGCTGCTTGTTGGCGTTGTTGCAGCCAAATCACTGTCTATGGCACTTGATATTCCGCTCATTGGAACTCATCATATTGCTGGTCATATTTATGCGAATCGACTAGTGGAAGAGATTGAGTACCCATGCATGGCGCTCGTAGTGTCTGGTGGTCATACAGAACTTGTGCTCTTGGAGGAAGAAGGAAAATTTCAGGTAATCGGGCGTACAAGAGACGACGCAGTAGGCGAGGCTTATGACAAGGTAGCACGGGCAGTCGGCTTCCCATATCCGGGAGGTCCGCATATCGACCGGCTGGCAGTTGAATCAACCGAGGAGGTCGAGATGCCCCGAGCTTGGCTTGATCCCGAATCGTACGACTTCAGCTTCAGTGGATTGAAATCTGCCGTGCTGAATGCGGTCAACCAGGCAAAGATGAAGGGGGACGAGCCGAATTACGCAGGAATTGCCCGTGGATTCCAGCTCTCTGTCATCGACGTGCTGATTGGCAAAGCGATGCGGGCTGTTCAACAATACGGCGCGAAGCAGCTTCTGCTGTGCGGAGGGGTTGCCGCCAACCGGGGCCTACGGGCCGCATTGGCAGAACGCTGTGCTGCTGAGGGGATTCCACTACTCATCCCGCCATTCGAATATTGTACGGACAATGCGGCAATGATCGGAGCAGCTGCTTATTTGAAGTGGAAGCATGGTCAGTCTACGCCGCTTGACTTCAAGGCAGAGCCATCGTTCTCCTTAGAAGCGTGGTTCGTGTAATCCATTGCAGAATGCAGCTTCTTTCAAGCGTCGATAATTAGGTATTGACGATTTCAGATGAGGGCAATATAATAATCATCAAACCTAAATCCTTCCATGGAATGGGAAATACGGTATAACGCTAAGATCAGGAGTAGTAGGGAAATTGCTGTTCAAATGAAGAGAGCTGCGGGATGGTGCAACGCAGTGGCAGCAAGCCTGAACTCGCCTGTGAGCGGATCGGCGGAATGAAGTACGCAGATACGGAAGCCCCCGTCATCGGGCGTACATGACGATATATTATTTTAGGCTGTGGCCTGCGTGTATCGACATGTGCATGAAGCGGATGAGGCTTCATCTATCGCGAAGATGGAGTTCATCAACTAGAGTGGTACCACGGCAGATCACCTGTCGTCTCTAACGAGGCGACAGGTTTTTTTATTGTTACCCAACTTAATCGAACGACAAGACAATAACATAGTATTCATACACAATGAACAGGAGTAGTAAGAGTTGAACTGTCTCACAGCAAGCTGCGGGGTGATGCGACGCAGTGACGGTAAAGTCTGAACTCGCCTGGGAGTGGAACAGCTGAACGAGCATGATTGGATATGACTATATTCCGATTATATTCGATAAGCGGTTACGGTACCTGCCGTTATCAGGCATGAGAGGAAGGTCTCGAATAGGAGCTGGCTGCTGCCTGCATCTTATATGGCCTTCAATCGGAGTGGTACCGCGGCATACAACCTGTCGTCTCCTGATACATGGAGACGACAGGTTTTTTTGTATCCATTTTCACTTTTGGAATATGACTGGACGACAGAACAATAATTTCCGTTTGAAGATGAATAACGAGTTTCTATGCTGATTACCTATAGCCTTTCCATATGAAGGAGGACTTTCTATGTCAACGAACAATAGCAATATGATTCGAATTTTCGATACTACGCTGCGGGATGGAGAGCAAGCGCCAGGTGCTGCTCTCACGTTGGATCAGAAGCTGGAACTGGCGGGAAGACTCGCTGCATTGGGTGTAGATGTCATGGAGCCGGGATTTCCGGTATCCAGCCCAGGGGAATTTGAGGCAGTACAGCGCATTTCAAGAATGTTCCCTGAGGTCGAAATCTGTGGATTTGCACGTGCGGTAAAAGAGGATATCGATGCTGCGGTTCGCGCAACTGAGGATGCAGCGAAGAGGCGTATCCATCTCTTTATTTCCGCTTCGGATATTCATTTGCAATATCAGCTGCGCAAGACTCGGGCAGAAGTGAAGCAAATGGCACGGGAAATGGTGTCCTATGCCAAGCAATTTGTAGATCAGATCGAGTTCACGGCTATGGATTCGACACGTGCAGACGCTGATTATGTAATTGAACTTGTAGAGACTGCTATTCAAGAAGGAGCCACAATTATTAACTTGCCGGATACAGTTGGCTATGCTCTTCCTGAGGAGTACGGGGCATTATTCCGCAAGGTGAGACAAGGCGCGCGGGGGGCAGAACAAGCTCAATTTAGTGCCCATTGCCACAATGATCTGGGTCTTGCTGTTGCGAACAGCATCGCTGCGATTCAGGCAGGAGCTACTCAGATTGAAGTAACAGTAAATGGGGTTGGGGAACGCACAGGCAATTGTGCATTAGAAGAGCTCGTGATGGCACTGAATACGCGGAATGATGTGTTGCGGGCGGGTACGCTGATCAAGCCAGAGCACTTATACGAAACGTCTCGCATGGTTAGCCGCATGATGCATTTCCCGATTGCATTCAACAAGCCGATTGTGGGCCGCAACGCTTTCCAGCATGAGTCTGGTATTCATCAGGATGGATTGCTCAAAAACCGCAGCACTTATGAGATCATGGATCCTGTTGAGCTGGGCATTCCCCATCATATGATTATTCTGGGCAAGCATTCGGGACGCCATGCACTCAAGCATAGAGCTGCCCAATATGGAGTCTCATTGGATACGAATCAGTTGGAAGAGGTATATGCGAACTTCAAGCAGATGGCAGATCAGCAGAAGGTTGTGACGGATGAACAACTGCTTCATTGCATCGGGGAGACGTTGAATGAACAGCTGGAGGCTGTTGAATTGCTTGATGTTCAAGTAATAGCGGGAAGCTCCCGCAGTCGTGTTGCCTCCGTGGTAGTTAAGGAGCAGGATACCGGAATGGAGCATACTTATGCCGGTGTGGGCAGCGGGCCGATTGAAGCCGTGATACGGGCTATTACGCAGTCCTTCTCTGAGCCGATTCAATTTGAAGACTTAGAGCTACATTCCTTGTCTTCCGGGGAGAATGCTGCGGGCGAGGCCATAGTGACCGTGTCGTGCAATGAATGCCGCTACCAAGGCAGCGCGATGCACCAAGATATTGTAATGGCGGCTGCACAAGCCTATGTTGCAGCATGCAATCAAGCCGTTCGAGGCCAAGTGGCTGAGTCAGACCCTATTGCCGAGGTGGGGACTGTGGAGGTATCCTAACGGTGTGTGGACAAAGTTATCCACATATTCCGTTGAAAACGTGGATAGAACGCTTTCGGCCATGCAGGACTAAGGATCTAGTTTTGGTGAAAAAAAGAATAACATCTGCAATGGAATACACTGGAATTGTGGATAATGTGGATAAAACAGTGGATAATCTTGGTTTACAAAATCAAAACACTGTTCTACCAATAAAAAATGAGTAGAAATGAAAACTTGATTGCTGTTTCATAAAGATGATTCTTGTGAATAACCTGTGATTTACGTGAATGTGGCCTTAAGGTCTGCATTTCTTCATGAAAATTCCAATTGGTGGAATGAAAAGTAGGGCATGGATGCTGCGGGATGGCTTATCGTACTCGCGATAAATGATGGGTCGGTGCTGATGTTATACAGCACTGACCATCCATCTTGTAAGTAACCATTCAGAGTAAAATTGATTCACCGAGCTGTGATGGAGGTGTTGGAATGGATGAGCTTAAGAACAGTGCGCAGATCGTGCAGGACAAGCTTGCAGCTAGGGGTCTGCCCAATCAGGTTGTTGAGCTGCCGGATAGCACGAGAACCGCGCAAGAAGCCGCAAACACAATCGGGTGTAAAATATCGCAAATCGCAAAGTCAATTATATTTCGCAGAAAGGCTGCAGACCTCCCTTTGCTGATTGTGGCAAGTGGGACGAATCGCGTAAATGAGAGAGCGATCAGTTATCTATTGAACGAAAAGATTGGCAAGGCAGATGCTGATTTTGTCCGAGAACATACAGGCTATGTGATCGGAGGAGTTCCGCCGTTTGCCCATAAGGAATCGATTGAGACGTTGATCGACGAAGAACTGATGAAATATGAAGTGATATGGGCCGCAGCAGGCCATCCCAAAGCTGTCTTTCAATTAACGCCTGAGCAGTTAGTGGAATTGACGAACGGAAAGGTAGTTTCTATCACATAGTTCATATGGATAAGTTGTATGGTGCCTGAAGTGTATACAAAAAAAGGGATCCCAATGGAGATCCCTTTTCAACACGTATTGAGGATAAACTTTCTTATGCCTCCATAAGCAGCTCCCACTCGGCATATACTTCATCAAGTGCGGCCTTGGACGCATCTAATTGTTCTTGAATCGACTGGACGCGTACATAATCATTGAACACTTCGGGTTCGGTAAGTTCTAGTTCACGAGCACCAATCTCTGCTTCCAACTCGGCAATTTGCTTCTCGATTTGCTCCAGCTTACGTTGTCGTGCGCGTTCTTCTCGCTTCGACTGCTTATCTGCTTCATACGTTGATAATCCGCTAGGTGTTGCTTCTGATTTGCCTTCCGCCGTACTGCTCTGGAATGAAGCAGGTTTGCTCGGCTGAGATGGATTTGTGGAAAGCAGATCCTTATCTTCTTCCAGCTGCTGCTTCTTCTCTACATAGTCGTCATAATTTCCTAGGAAATGACACGTTCCTTCTGCACTCATTTCCACGATGCGCTCAGCCATCTTGTTCAGGAAGTAACGGTCATGTGAAATAAAGAGTAGTGTGCCTTCATAGTCAATCAGAGCGGATTCGAGCACTTCCTTGCTGAATAGATCCAAATGGTTGGTCGGCTCATCGAGTATGAGCACATTTGCTTGTAGGAGCATCAGCTTGGCTAGTGCTACTCTAGCTTTTTCCCCACCACTGAGGGAAGCGATCTTCTTCTGTACATCGTCTCCGCTGAATAAGAAGCTTCCGAGTACAGTTCGAATACGAACTTCCTCCATATGCGGATAGGCAGACCATACTTCCTCTATGACGGTTACATTCGGGTTCAAATTCGTCTGTTCCTGATCATAGTAACCAATCGTAACATTCGTGCCCCATTGGATCTGTCCAGCTAATAGATCGTGCTTGCCAGTCAATGCTTTCAACAAGGTGGACTTGCCGATTCCGTTCGGGCCAATGAGTGCGACCATTTCTCCACGCTTCAATTCGAAGCTTACGTGGCGGAATAATGGAGGCTTATGGTCATAGGATGCAGATGCTTCTTCTACTTTCAGCACATCTTTCCCGCTTTGACGAGTAATCTCGAAGCTGAAGCTTGCACGCTTCAGATCCCCTAATGGCCTATCAATTCGTTCCATTTTCTCGAGTGTTTTACGACGGCTTTGTGCACGCTTGGTTGTTGAGGCACGCACGATATTGCGCTGTACAAAGTCTTCAAGCTTTGCAATTTCAACCTGCTGCTTCTCATAGAGTTTCATTTGCTGCTCATATTCGGCTGCCTTCAACTCGATATATTTCGAATAATTGCCTGTATACCGCTTGGCCTGATGGCGTTCGATCTCGATGATCGTCGTCACCATCGCATCTAGGAAGTATCGGTCATGCGATACAACAAGGACAGCGCCAGGGTAGGAGCGTAAGTAACCTTCGAGCCATGTAAGGGTATGGATGTCTAGATGGTTCGTAGGTTCGTCAAGCAGGAGCAAATCAGGCTGTTGCAACAAAATTCGGGCAAGTGCCAATCTCGTCTTCTGTCCACCGCTCAACGTGTGAATATGAATCGTGTTCGGATCCATCTGGCCGAATCCCATGCCGTGCAAGATGCTTCGCACACGCGTCTCCATCTCGTAGCCGCCATGCTGGCGGAACCAATCTTGTTGCTCCGCATATCGACGCAAGATCTCTTCATATCGAGATTCATTCTCCGCAGTTGCAGGGTCAGCAATAAGACGCTCTAATTCTCGAAGCTCCTGCTCAGCCTCAATGAGGTGAGAGAATACGGACATCATCTCTTCCCAAATCGTCCGTTCTGAATGGAGACCGGTATGTTGGGCAAGATAGCCGATTCGAGTTTCCTTCGACTTGTATATGATGCCATCATCAGGTGTGAGCTCTCCCGCAATCATTTGCAGGAGCGTAGACTTGCCGGCGCCGTTGACCCCAACTAAGCCAATCCGCTCACGTTCTAAAATTTGAAAAGTAATGTTGGATAACACGGGGGTAATCCCGTAACTTTTGCATATGCCGTTCGCTTGAAGCAGCATCGGTATCTCCTCCGTTTTGGGCAAACTACCATGTCTTAAGAGGTTGTCCAATCCGTGCTACAAGAGCAATCAGAATTGAACATATCCCCTTAAGTTTACATGAAAATGCGGAAAAGTGCGAAGTCTTTCCATCTATGGTGATGATAATAACGAAAGCAGTTGGTATCGAAAATGGAGAATGCATGCGCATAGCTAGCGGAAATGAAGTAAGGATGGTAAACTAAGGTTGAAAATGGTGAAAATGAGTGAAAATAAGAGAAAATGAACATACATTGATGATATACGTCGCATGGAAGAGTGTCACGCAGACGAGGAGGGGTACAGTTGGAGCAAGCGGCAGATAAAGGCATACTACGAGAACGATTCAAACAGCGTCGAAAGGCGGTAATGGAGAAGGAGTACGATGTATCCAGTGCAGAAGTATGCAACCATGCTTCTGCCTATTTTGCGCAGCTGCGGGAACATTTGAAGCGCCCTCTTCGGATCTTTGGCTATTGGCCATTTGGAAGAGAGTTGGACATTAAACCCTTGCTTGCTGCATGTTTAGAAGCTGGAGATCAGATTTACTTGCCGCGAACGATCCCTGCTACACGAACAATGACACTGCATCGATGGGATGACCAGACGACGTTTACGGATGGCTGCTTCGGAATCCGTGAACCTGAGGCACATACGGACTTGCTGCCGAGTGAAGAATGGACAAGTCTAGACGTGATTATTGTACCTGGTATTGCGTTTGATGCTGCAGGCGGCAGACTCGGATTAGGGGCTGGATATTATGATCGCTTCTGGCAGTCTTATATGGAGAGCTTCACGAACAATCAAGATCTCGAAGGGGATCTCTCGGTCGTGCGGATAAGCTGTGTCTATTCTTGGCAGATTACTGATGATGTTCCGATGGAGCCCCATGACATTGGGGTGGATCTGCTTATTTCCGAAGAAGGCATAATTTTTTGCGAGCGAGGAAGGATTTCGCAGGAAGAGCTCGAACTTGGATTGCAGTAGCAGACTCATGGTATTTTTGATTAGACTGCGACTTTTTATATTGGACTAGACAGACACAGCTGAGAAAATATAAACGAGCTTTAGCATGGAACAAGAGATTATTATGATGAATTGGCGAATGGCGGAAGGAGGAATGGACATGCTTTGGAAAGTGGCGATATTAACAGCAAGTGATAAAGGTTCACGTGGCGAACGGGAGGATACGAGCGCACAGGTTATCCGTGAGCTAGTCGAGGAAGAATTGCATGGTGAGGTTGTAGAATACCGGATTGTGCCGGATGAGGTCAATGATATTTCAGCATCATTAATTGAGATGGCTGACTATTTCCAAGCGGACTTAATTATTACCACCGGAGGAAATGGATTAGCTCCGCGTGATGTGACGCCTGAAGCGACGATGAAGGTGATTGATAAGGAAGTTCCTGGATTGGCAGAAGCAATGCGTTACGCAGCTATGCAGCGAACTCGCAAGGCAATGCTGTCTCGTGCAGTCTGTGGAATAAGAGGCAAATCACTCATTATCAACTTGCCTGCAAGTCCAAAGGGTGTACACGATCATTTACTGGCGATTATCGACCAGTTGCCGCATGCTTTGTACGCGGTTAGCGGGAATTTAAGCAGTGCGGACGAATTCGAGTAGTGTGCCGAATTTGGAATGATTTTCATAAATTTGTTACAGTTCATTGGTATTTTCTACATATCTAGTATGTTATGATGTATATCATAGCATTTCATTTTATAGAGGCAATGAAAGGTGGAATTACAAGGTGTTTAACGGAATCGGGGTTTCTGGTGTTCTGTTGCTGTTGATTATTGCCTTGTTATTGTTCGGACCGAATAAACTTCCTGAGCTTGGGCGCGCATTTGGCCGCACATTACGGGAGTTCAAAGCAGGTGCACGCGATATTATGGGCGATGACGAAGAATCCAAGCCTGCTCGCAAGGAAGTGCAGTATGTAGATGTAGAGAAGTCTGGACAGCCTTCTCCTACGGCGTCGGCGACTCAAACCGAATCACAACGGCGTTTGCCGGAATAATGCTTCGCTGGTGACAGGCCTTTTGGCTGCGGCCTAGCGAAGATTGCAACAATGTGATGAACAGGCTGGTGTAGCAATGTCGATAGAAAAGGAAGACCAAATGACAATGGTCGAGCACATTGTCGAACTGCGCAAACGGATTGTTCTCATTCTGGTGGCGCTTGTTATCGGACTTGTAGGCGGACTTATACTAGCTGATCCGATCTATACCTACCTGCGCAGTGTCGAGCCGGCCAAAAATATGCCGCTGCATGGATTTTCGCTCTGGGATGGCATCAATATTTATATGAAGTTCGCCTTTATTTTTGCTTTGGCGATTACACTGCCGATTACGCTGTATCAACTGTGGGCTTTTGTCAGTCCCGGCTTGAGAGTGATAGAGCGGCGAGCGGCTCTTCGTTATGTGCCCTTTGTGTTCGTATTATTTTTGTTAGGGCTGTCATTTGCGTATTTTGTTGTCTTTCCGATGGCTTTCGAGTTTACTTCTAGTATTAATGAGCACATGGATCTGCAAGCAACGTATGGGATTACGCAATATTTCTCGTTCATGTTCAATATATTGCTCCCGATATCGCTGCTGTTTGAGCTGCCAGTTGTGATTATGTTCCTGACACGAATACGGCTGTTAAATCCGCTTCGGCTGCGGAAAATGCGCCGTTTAGCGTATTTTATCTTAATTGTGTTAGGTACGATGCTGTCGCCGCCGGATGTCATTTCAGACATCTTGGTGTCGATACCGCTGCTCATCCTTTATGAGTTAAGTGTGTTCTTGTCCTCGATTGTATATCGCAAACAGATAGCAGAACAGCTTGCTTGGGAGAAAGAGTTCGATGAATCTGCAGATGCGACAATCGCCTAAGTTATAAATGCAGGTAGAGAGAGTGTGATTTGATTTGCACTTTTTCTTACCTGCATTTTTTGTTGAAAACAGCCTGTCTTCATAAGCTTAGGAGACATAGTGGTTATAAAAAGTTAAAAATTTTTAAGCGTATACCCCCTTGCAATCGAATCTTAAAATCAGTATCATAAGAATTGTTATTAGCACTAACCACTATCGAGTGCTAACACATTACTAATTTTGTTGTGGAGCCTTTGTCCGTACTATCGGGCATCGGATTCTTCACTTTATAACTCTTGTTTAAAAGGAGGCTATTTTTCATGATCAGACCTTTAGGTGAACGCGTATTGATCGAGGCAATTGCGAAGGAGGAAACTACAGCTTTCGGAATCGTATTGCCGGACACTGCCAAAGAAAAGCCGCAAGAAGGTAAAGTTGTGGCAGTAGGTAACGGAGTGTGGAAAGACGGCCAACGTGTGGCTTTGGAAGTAAAAGAAGGCGACCGCGTGCTGTTCTCCAAATACGCTGGAACTGAAATCAAATTCGAAGGCAAAGAATACTTGATTATGAAAGAAAGCGACATCCACGCAGTAATCGGCGAATAGAGCCGGAGAGCGTATGCGCTCATTTTGCAATCACATGATCACGTTCCAGAGTGGGAACCGCTGAATCACATACATGAAGATGAATGAATGAACATATTGATACGAATTGAGGAGGGTTTCACTAATGGCTAAGGATATTTTGTTCTCTGAAGAAGCACGTCGTGCGATGCTTCGTGGTGTAGATGCTTTGGCAAATGCGGTTAAAGTGACACTTGGACCAAAAGGTCGCAACGTTGTATTGGAGAAGAAATTCGGTTCTCCGCTTATTACGAATGACGGTGTAACAATCGCGAAAGAAATCGAGTTGGAAGATGCATTCGAAAACATGGGTGCACAACTCGTTAAAGAAGTAGCTACGAAAACAAACGACGTTGCTGGTGACGGTACAACTACAGCTACAGTTTTGGCTCAAGCGATGATTCGCGAAGGCTTGAAGAACGTTACAGCTGGCGCGAACCCAATGGTAGTTCGCAAAGGTATCGAGAAGGCTGTTCGTGCAGCAGTTGAAGAATTGCACAACATTGCGAAGCCGATCGAAGGCAAGCAAAACATTGCTCAAGTTGCAGCGATCTCTGCAGCTGACGATGAAGTAGGTACGTTGATTGCTGAAGCGATGGAGAAAGTTGGCAAAGATGGCGTAATCACTGTCGAAGAATCCAAAGGATTCAACACAGAGCTTGAAGTGGTTGAAGGTATGCAATTCGACCGCGGATACATCTCTCCATACATGATCACAGACACTGACAAGATGGAAGCTGTTCTGGACAATCCGTACATCTTGATCACAGATAAGAAAATCTCGACAATCCAAGAAATCTTGCCAGTATTGGAGAAAGTCGTTCAACAAGGCAAGCAGCTCGTTATCATCGCTGAAGATGTAGACGGCGAAGCACTTCCTACATTGGTTCTGAACAAATTGCGCGGTACATTCACTTGCGTAGCTGTTAAAGCTCCAGGCTTCGGTGACCGTCGTAAAGCAATGCTGCAAGATATCGGCGCATTGACTGGCGGCCAAGTCATTACAGAAGAGCTTGGTCTCGAATTGAAATCGACTACGATCGATCAATTGGGTACTGCTCGCCAAGTTCGCGTAACAAAAGAAAACACAATCGTCGTAGATGGAGCTGGCAACAAAGCGGACATCGATGCGCGTGTGAACCAAATCCGTACGCAATTGGAAGAAACAACTTCCGAATTCGACAAAGAGAAGCTGCAAGAGCGTCTTGCTAAATTGGCAGGCGGCGTAGCAGTTATCAAAGTTGGTGCGGCTACTGAAACGGAATTGAAAGAGCGCAAATTGCGCATTGAGGATGCTTTGAACGCGACTCGTGCAGCAGTTGAAGAAGGTATCGTTGCAGGTGGCGGTACTGCGCTTCTGAACGTATACAATGCAGTTGCAGCTGTAACAGCATCCGACGATGAGCAAACAGGCGTGAACATCGTCCTGAAAGCTCTTGAGTCCCCAGTTCGTACAATCGCTGACAACGCTGGTCAAGAAGGCTCCGTTATCGTTGAGCGCTTGAAGAATGAAAAAGTTGGCGTAGGCTACAACGCTGCTACTGGCGAGTGGGTTGACATGATCGTTCAAGGTATCGTTGACCCAGCAAAAGTAACACGTTCCGCGTTGCAAAACGCAGCTTCCGTTGCTGCTATGTTCTTGACAACTGAAGCGGTTATCGCTGACAAGCCTGAGAAAGAAAAAGCCGGCATGCCTGATATGGGCGGCATGGGCGGAATGGGTGGAATGGGCGGCATGATGTAATAGAATCATTTTCGAAGCAATTCGAAGATGGTCGACCGCGCTTAGCGGAGGATTCTATTGCTGATTGAACAATTATTGCTCAATGCAGAGACAATGGGGAGTAATCCCTTATGTACAGCAGATTTGAGGCTTACAATAAGCATTGTCCCATTTCTGTTCCATTATGCTAGATAAATCAATTAGTGGAGAGGCTGTTCATGAGTTCTGAGAACTTGTGAGCAGCCTCTTTTTCTTTGTATTCGTTACATTCTGTTCTTGATAATGATCTTTACAAGATTCTTGTCTTCGCTTTCATTGAGCGTATTTGTCTCTTCTTTGATAATTGAGTTAGTTTCTCCTTCAGTGGCTGTCAATCCCAAAAGCTTTCAATCATATGATTCCTTTTTTTTGCTTTCACTTTCTTTTACAGACACTCCATATGGGGATGACCTGGATATTACAATTTGGGGGTAGAATTCAGTAGCAATAGATCTACCATTCTGTAACAGATAACAAAGGAGAGAGAAAAGATCACATGCGAATACGCAGAAAATGGTTGTCTCTGGCATTGCTGGGGAGCATGCTGCTTGGCGTGCTGCAGCCCGCATTGGCGCAAGCTTCACCTGGATTCGATTATACCAAGGTGCCGAAGCTATTAATTACGGAGCTGGTGCCGGATACGAAGAATGTGAATTCGGCCGACGGCTATGAGAGTATTGAGATTTACAATAATACGAACCGTGACATCAACTTCAGAGATTACAAAGTTGTGTATAACAACGGCAGCAACAATGACTGGTCGCTTACGGATAAGAAAGTTCCCGTGATTATCAAGCCGCATCAGACGATCGTGCTCTGGATCATGAATGGCAGTAATACGAACGAGACGGCTGATGCATTTAACAGCAATTATACAATTAACGGATATACGTCCAATTTGATTGAAAACACGAATTTGTTCCGGATTGATGCGGGCGGAGGCATGGCGAATACGGGAGAACGCAGCGTAGCGATTCATACGCTAGGCGGTGTCGAGATTGCCAAAGCGGCTTATTCGGTAACCAGGTCCAAAGAAAATTTCGGCATTCACTATAGCTATCCAATGGATGCAAGCAAGAATATGGCGATGGTAGGCGCAGCGGAATCGCAACCGGCTTCCCCAGGAACCGTTGAGGCGATTCAAGTGCCGGCATTCCCTTCGGATATCGGGGAACCGCCTACTGCTACGGCTCTAAATTTCGATCACGTGCCGGCAAGCAAGACGCTCGTGAATCAAGATGTGCCGATTGATGCATCCATCACAGGCAACCTGACTTCAGTTACCGCTTCCGTCTACTATAAGACAGATGTTCAGACGGCTTATACGCCGCTAGTGATGACGTCGGCTGACGGCGTGAAGCATACAGCTACGATTCCGGGAAAAGCGGTCGTTGATGGCAATTTGCTTCAATACTATATTGAAGCAGTGGACGGAAATCAGCAGCCGGAGCGTACGGGTACATATGCGGTCGAGATCGAATCTTTACCGCCGGTACAAGGGGACAAGCTTCAAATCGAGCATACTTCGGCGAAGCAAGTCGATGCGAAAGATTTACTCATTACTACGAAGCTGAACAATCCGGATAAAGTCAAAATTGACAAAGTGGAGCTGCTGTACAAGTCGCCATCACAGGCGAAGTACACCCTGCTGGCAATGAAGCAGCTGCAACCTAATGGCAATGATTATAGCGTCACCATTCCGGCGAATGCGTTCGTTGAATCCACGCTCGATTACACCATTCGTGTGAAAGACGTCGAGAACAGCTACACCGTGGATGTCAATATTCCGCCATTTAACGCGGCGAAGGTCCCATCCTTGCTCGTAACGAAGATCGTCCCGAACACGACGAACGTACCGAACATGTCATCGGACGCATTCGAAATGATTGAAGTGTACAACAATACCGATGCACCGATCGATTTTAAGAACTACAAGGTCAACTATCGATATCCTGATGATGGGCCGGAAGCTGATTTGAAATGGCCTACGACCAAAGAAGATTTCATGATTCCTTCTCAGCAGTCGGTCGTGTTCTGGATTAAGAACGGAGCGAACAATAGCTATACGGCTGCGGATTTCAACAACTTCCACAAGACAAACTTGGTTGAGGATACGAACTTGTTCGTAATCATGAGTGACGGCATGGCGAATTCGGGTCGTCGTGGTATCGTCATTAAGACGAACACGGGCAAAGAAATTTCTTATGCCAATTATGACGCAACGACCGTATATGAAGGCGGCGTGAGCGACGAGACTAAGGAAGACAAAGCGATTCTATTCAAATATCCAATGGACGGCAGCATCACGATGATCAAGACAAGTTCCGGGCTCGCGGCGCCTGCCCCTGGCGTGATCGATCCGGCGCTCGTTCCGGCCGTGCCTGTACATGTCGAGCAAGACACGACGCCGTCAAAGGCAGAAGACCGCTCTGGCATAACGTCGGTCGAGCAATCGCAGAACCTTGATCTGAAAGCTTTTGCGGATGATGAGAAGCAAGTGGCGACGGTAAAAGTCTTTATCCGCACGGACAAAGAGGCGGAATATACCGGTTATGCGCTAACGCAGAATTTCACCGATTCGTTGTATCATTATCTCGTGCCTGCAGCTACGCTGATCGGCAGCAAGTATATTGAATATTATTTCATGGTATCTGATGGTACAAATGAGGTGGAGACGGCGAAGGCCAAGGTGGACATCACCGGCAAGCCGGGTCATGATCCGCTCCGTCTCAACGTGAAGAACGGGGATATTGTAAACGGCACGAAGACGTTGAAAGGGACGTCGGAGACAGCGCCTGCGAATACGTTGAAGTTAAGCGTAGACGGCCACGCGATTACACAAGGTTCCTTCGATGCATTAGAGCATGATGCATACTTCGTCTTCGAAGCGAAGAACGTGGACTATTATTTCAAGAATGCCGTCACGATGGGACCGGAGAGCGAGAAGGATAAGACGATTCTCTATACGTTCATGGATCCGATCCCGACGTATACGACATTGACTTTTAAAATCGAAGCGAGCCGCTTCCACATTGGTGCGGATAACGTGATCTATATTCGTGCAGGATCGAAGACAAGCCCATTCGACGACCGGAAGGAAGAGAATAAAGACGATTTCGAAGTGCGAAACGTGCGCTTAATGCTAGCGGACGGTACCGAGATTTGGGATCCACTCTACGTGAAGGGGAAAGAAATCAAAATCGGCGACAGTCCTGGGAAAATGGAAGGAATCGGCTTCAACTTCAATCTGGATGCGAAGTACTTCCAGTCGAGCGCCTATGCTTGGGATACGACCAAAGTGGCGGACGGCGCGCATCAGGTGAAAGTGACCGATAGCAACAACGTTGACGTGACGGCGAATGTCACCGTAGACAATACGCCGCCTTCGATCAAGCCGAATGTTGAAGAAGGCAAGCAGTACCGCGGCAACTTTAAGCTGGATGCGGAAATCAAAGACCAGCTTGCCGGCGTAGACCAAGTGGCCGTGAAGCTGGATAACCAAGATATTAAGCTTCCCTATGCTTTATCTTCCGGCAGCATGAAGGCGGGCAAGCACACGCTGACGATTACGGCATCCGATAAGGTGGGCAATCAAGCGGAGCGCACGGTAACGTTCACGACGCCGGAGGAAAACCCGCTGAAGCCGGAATTGATTGCGCCAACGCAGGGTCAATCCGAATTGGGCGGCAGCGTGGGTCTGAAAGTGAAAGTGCAGGATCCGACGAATGATCCGATGAACGTCACGTTCTACAGAGGCTTCCAATATGATGGCAACCGTATTGCAGAAGGATTCACAGGCTTCATGAACGCATCCGATAACGAACCGCCGAAGGTCATGATTCCGGAAGGAGAGCAGACATTAACGGCAGAGGATTACCGTAAGATCAGCGCAGAAGACGGCGATTACTTAGTCAATGACGCAGTGGAGCAATTCCCATACCAACGTTATGAGATTAAGCTTGACCCAGCGGTTCAGAAGACAGACCGCGTCGATATCGTCTGGAAGGGCAAATCAATCGAAGGACGTAAAGTCAGCTTGTATGCTTGGAACGAGAGCGCGAAGAAATGGGTGCAGCTCGTTACCCGCATTGCAGGCACAGAGGATTTCGAATTGAAGTCCATGGTTAAAGTCGAAGACTATGCAATGGGACAGACAATCCAGATCATCGTGCAAGATGAGATCGCGGAGATGAAGGAACTGAAGTCTGATACGGCCCAAGATCCGTATGATTTCTCCTTCGTATGGATGTCGGATACGCAGTACTACTCGCAGAGTTATCCTCAGATTTACAAGAAAATTGTGAATTGGGTGAAGGATAACAAAGAGAGCAACAATATTAAATATGTCATCCATACGGGCGACATCGTCGATAAATCCTATCAAGAGTATCAATGGCAGGAAGCGGACGAGGATATGAAGGTGTTGGAAGATGCCAACATTCCTTACGGCGTGCTTGCTGGCAACCATGATGTTGGTCACCAAGACAACGACTATACGAAGTACTGGCAGTATTTCGGAGAACAGAGATTCAAGGATATGCCAACGTACGGCGAGTCCTATCAGAACAATCGCGGACACTACGATCTCGTTTCGGCCGGAGGCAATGATTTTATCATCGTCTATATGGGCTGGGGCCTGGGTGACAAGGAAATCGACTGGATGAATGAGGTCGTGGCGAAATATCCGGAGCGTAAGGCAATCTTGTGCTTGCATGAATACATGCTCGTATCCAATAACCGTGCCCCGATTGCCGATAAGATTTTCGAGAAGGTCATTAAGCCGAACAAGAACGTCATCGCGGCATTGTCCGGACACTATCACGATGCGCAGCTGAAGATCGATGAGCTGGAGGACGACAACGGCGAGAAGCGCAAAGTCTATCAGATGCTCGCGGACTATCAAGGCGCGCCGGAAGGCGGTCTCGGCTATATCCGTCTGATGCAGTTCGACATGAAGAACAACAAGCTTCACATCAAGACGTATTCGCCATATTTGGACGATTATAACTATTATGATCCTGAATTCTATCCTGGCAAAGACGAGTTCTCGCTGGATTTGGATTTACAGCCGAAGATCAAACGCGTCGCAACCGACTACATTGGCGTGAAGGTCTATAGTGAATTACCGATCGGCAAAGTGAATAACGTGAAGAGCGGCCAGCAGGCAGCTTTTACTTGGAACGGTCTCCAAGGCGATAGCTACTATCAATGGTATACGAAGGCAGAAGACGGCAACAGCGGTCAAGTGTTATCGGATATTTGGGGCTTCTATACAGGTAAGGTGAGTAATCTTAATCCAGGCCCTGGTACTACGAAACCAGATCCAAAGCCAGAACAAAAGCCTGATCCAAAACCTCAGCCTAAGCCGGAGACTTCTTCGGACAAAGGGGTTATGAGCATTAAACCGGGCGCGGATGGCGCTTATGCGGTAGATCGCGCTGCGCTTGAAAAAGCATTCAATGAAGCAGAGCACGGCAAAGTGGCGATTAAGCTCGAGGTAGCGTCTTCGGAACAAGCGGCTCAGCTCGTGTTGGATGCGGCTGGTGTGCAGAAAGCGAAAGAGCGCAAATTGAGTATTGAAATTGTGGGATCTGGGTTTACCGTGACGATTCCGGTAGCTTCCTTGCCGAATGGCATTGCAGATGTCGATCGCATCGTACTTCATATTGATCCGACGATGAATTCCTCAATCCAGACGACAATCAACGCGGCAATTAGCTCGAACGGTGAACTGAAGTCGACAGGCGTTGTATTCACGCTCAAGCTAGTAACGGTCAAAGGAAAGACAGAGACGGCGGTTCAGCAATTCAGCGGTCCGATTACCGTGAAGCGTACGCTAACGGCAGAGCAACAGAAGCATTTACAGCAAGATTATGCGAACCTGTATCATCTGGTGGGCGGCAAAGCAGAGCTGATAGATGGTACGTTCGATGGCAGCACAATTAGCTTCACGACGGATCAACTGGCGCAATTCGCGGTGCTTGAGCAGCACAAGCAGTTCACTGATTTAACTGGCGGTTGGGCTGATGAGTACATCCTCAAGCTGGCTGCGAAGAATATCATTAGGGGGATGGAGAATAACCAATTCCGCCCGAACTTGCATGTATCGAGAGCGGATTTCGCGACGCTTGTCATCCGTGCGCTGGGTATCCAAGCAGCAGAAGGACAGACGCCATTCGCGGATGTAGCGGCAGACCGTTACTATGCAGGCTATGTGAGCAAAGCGGCTGAACTGGGATTGGTACAGGGCAGCAACGGCAAATTCCGTCCGACGGAGCCGATTACGCGCCAAGAAGCGGCAGTGATTCTGAACAAAATGGCAGAATACATGAAGAAGCCAATTTCGGGATCGTCCTCCGTGCCAGCATTTGCTGACTTGGGCAGCATCTCCGGCTGGGCGAAGGATGCGGTGACGAAGCTGCAAGCAACGGGTATCATTAACAGCAAAGACAACAACCGTTTCGATCCGCGCGGCTCAGTAACGAGAGCGGAAATCTCGAAGATGCTGTATATGATGTTGAATAAGTAACGAATACGCGCAGAACCCAAAAGACCGTCAGGGATCATCCTGACGGTCTTTCATAAGCTCTACGTTCAAATATTTAAATGTTTATTCAATTGTATATTGTCTTTTCTATATTTTGTATGATGGCTTTAGGTATAATAGATTGTTTCTATGAAGAATCAATCTCAATCCTACTTCCCTTACTATGTCAACTTGATACAGAGTCCATTTTTTTCTCCGCATTTGGTTTTGCTGCTATGATCTATCTTCATAAACACAGGGTGGTCAATAGTTGTCGTAGCTATCCTCAAGTACACACATTTTAACTCGTTGTGCCGATAGTTAATCAAATACCAATCCCAGCCCATGAGCAAATCAAACCTATTGTATCAAGACCTTGTTGTGGGCTTAATGGAAGATTTGAACGTTGATCCAGCTGTATAGAACATACCGTTTAAGTTATACTAATTGCGAACGGACAGTAGCAGAGGCGTAAAAGATCCCCGATTCCGAACTTCTTCAATTTTTAAAATTTCAAAAAAATGGTGTTGACAGACGGTTTAATAAGTTCTAAGATTGTCAGTAATCTAATATTGAATAACCCGATGAAAGAGCGAAGTAGCAATGTTGTCACTGTTCTCAGAAAGCCAGGGGTTGATGCGACCTGGTACACACAATGAATTGCGAATTACACTCTGGAGGTTCTTAGGTAACGCTAAGCGGATTGGCAATCGATATCATTGCCGAGAGTGGTATGAATAGTGGCTGCAGCACTGTTCATGCAAGCTGGGTGGTAACACGGTTAATTAATCGTCCCTATGTCTACAATAGACAAGGAGACGATTTTTTTGTATTTCTAAACCTATAAGGTAGCGTTTTGAACTTACATTCCCAATTATCAAATATAAATTCACACCAAGGAGCTGAATCACAATGATGAACATTATCGACGAATTGGAATGGCGCGGTGCCATTAATCAACAGACAGATGCTGAAGGTTTGCGTAAATTAACAAGCGAGAAATCGATATCATTATACTGTGGTGTTGACCCTACTGGGGACAGCATGCATATCGGACACTTGATTCCATTCATGATGCTGAAGAGATTCCAGCTTGCAGGACACCGTCCGGTAATCTTGATTGGTGGAGCAACAGGGACAATCGGCGATCCAAGCGGCCGTACAACAGAGCGTACGCTGCAAACGATGGATCAAGTCCAAAATAACGTAGATGCATTGACTGCGCAAATGAAGAAGCTGTTCTTGAACGAAGGCGACACTGGCCTGCGCATGGTGAACAACTACGATTGGACTCATAACGTAACAATTCTTGATTTCCTTCGCGACTACGGGAAGAACTTCAGCGTCAACACGATGCTGGCGAAAGATATCGTAGCAAGCCGTCTCGATACGGGGATCTCCTTCACTGAGTTCTCGTACCAGATTCTTCAGTCGATGGACTTCCATCACTTGTTCGTTAATGAAGACGTACAACTGCAAATCGGCGGCGCGGATCAATGGGGAAACATTACAAGCGGCCTTGACTTGATTCGCAAAAAAGAAGGATCAGAAGCTAAAGCATTTGGTTTGACAATTCCATTGATGCTCAAAGCAGATGGTACGAAATTCGGTAAAACTGCTGGCGGTGCAATCTGGCTCGATCCGAACAAAACGACTCCATTCGAGTTCTACCAGTTCTGGGCAAACACAGATGACCGTGACGTAATTAGATACCTGAAATTCTTCACATTCTTAACGCAAGAGCAAATCAAGGCGTTAGAAGAGAAAGTACAAACAGAGCCGCATAAACGTGAAGCTCAACGTGTACTTGCTGAAGAAATGACCAAATTCGTTCATAGCGAAGAAGCATTGGTACAAGCTCAGAAAATTACAGCTGCCTTGTTCAGCGGAGATATCAAAGCGCTGACTGCAGATGAAATCGAGCAAGGCTTCAAAGATATGCCTACATTCCATGCTTCTAAGGAAGAGAAAAACATTGTAGACTGGCTCGTTGATCTTGGTATCGAACCATCCAAGCGTCAAGCACGTGAAGATATTGCGAACGGTGCAATTTCGATGAATGGAGAAAAAGTAACGGATCTGGAAATGACAGTTACTGTGGACAATTCCTTCGATGGCCGCTTCATTATTATCCGTAAAGGGAAAAAGAGCTACAGCCTCGTGAAATTGGGAGAATAGCTGCTCATGAAATTTGGAGAATAGCTGCTACAGCTATTCTCTTTCCTTTATCTCCTTTAGTTAGGGGGCAGGATAACCAAATGCCAGAATCGTGGAAAAAATCGCTGCAAAGTGCTTTACTGAATCATCGCATTATATCGGCTATCAATCAGGACATGCAAGTCAATTGGCTTATGCTCGATCTCGGGATTGCCGAAGTGGCTCTCGATCAACTGAATGAAGAACTTGACCGTATGCTAATTGCGTTCAATCGATTATGCAAGTATAAACAGGTAAAGCAGATATCGCTAGGCTGCTTTCGAATGTTGGATATTATACGAAATGAAGAGAGTTGCCAGCCTAAGCTACATATTCTGCTTCCAACAATTAAGAGTTATTTTCAAGGCAGGTATTATATTAAGGCAGAGTCGTGGTTGTCTCTATGGTGCAGAGCCTTGGATAAAGAATCTGTAGACCATGTGACCGTGAACGTGAAGGTTGTGAACCCAAAGGGCGATCAGCAGGCGACTGTTCAAAAGATGGACGAAGGCTTGGACAAGCTTGTAGTGAATAGGGGACAACGAAGGTTGGAGAGTAGTGAGCCAAGTACCCTACTCCCTTCTCGCAGATTAATCGGATACAGCAGAGTGATGAAGGAATATATGGAGAAGTTGAAGCCTGATCCTGTATATGATTTGAGCGAGTACCGAACAGAAGATGTCGTAGCGAACGCTGCATTCGAAATCATGCTCGATTGGTATCCTGGGATACGGCTCAAATAGATCATCATCCTAAGAAATAGAGTCATCATTTAATTTATATAGATGATAGAAGTTTGAAGGACTGGATTGAGACAAAATCCAGTCCTTTCTTTGTACGGAACGTCACCAATGAATGCTGCTTGGTTCAAAAAAGTGGGAGCTGAAGAGAAATTATACACTTTCTGATGCAGATTGAGCGCATTAATCTATAAAGGCCATAAAAAGATCAAAAATTGAAATGTTTGGCTATGATATATTTCACAATTAAAATATGAGGATTATCATAGGAAGATAAGAAAGGGTACACGTTTTGATATAAGAAATAGCCGATTTCAATATAATTACTTACCAAATTAATCCTCTTCATTTGTATCTGCGTACTTCAAGCATTTGAGTGGAATTTGATAAAAAATAGAAATAGAGAGGGAATTATCTATTTCTGAGAGGTTTCCCTTACTCCAGCAAACCGGTAAACATATTCCCCAGCATGTATAAGTATTCCCTTTTGTATTTTCTTCACTCTTTGTTCCCCAATCCAGTTTTGCCCTCAATTACGTTCAACCTTAGGGAATAAGAACAACTTCCCCAACGCATGATAGTGATATCTTCTAGTAGGCAACCAATCCCCATGTGTGCTTTTATTTCATGATTGAAAGGATGTGTGTTCAATATCAATAAATAAATGATAGAGAAGATGAATTGATGTATATATAAAAATACTATTTACCGCATTTATATTCACTATTTCACCCTGGAAATGCTTTTACCTATAGAAGCGAAAAACCTTTAAAGCCTTCATCGAATTGCTGGAAAAAGCTTTAAAGTATCTGCTAACAAGATTCTGGAAAATGACGAAAAAACCTTATGTGACAAGGTGTTGAATCGAATTGACAGAACAAAAAAATGAGGCGTATACTGACGGTGCAAGTTAATCGATTAACAAAACTATATAAATAATTTCATATGATCAAGGGGTGAGCTCGAAGCGTTTCAATTGCATTCCTATAGTTTCAATTCATACCTTATTCATTGATTTGAATAATTTAGGAAGATTGAAAAGGTTAGACAACTGAGAGAAAGAAGGATAGATCAATGGCCAATTCAAAAAAGTTGACGCTATTCGGGTTAATTGGGATTACGATGGCGTTCTTCGGTACTGTTCGTAGTGTGCCGACACTTGCCGCCACCGGCTGGACTCAAATCTTTTATATGTTGGTTGCAGCCGTATTGTTCGCCTTGCCAATCGCGTTGATGTCAGCCGAGCTGTCAACAGGGTTCCCTGAAGAGGGCGGACCGCAAGTATGGGTTAAAAACGCTTTAGGCGAGAAATGGGGCTTCGTTACCTCATGGCTCTTATGGGTACAAATGTTCTTCGGGATGGTAATGGTCGCATCCACAGTAGGGGTTCTATTCGGATACGTCATTAATGTTCCCGATTTATCATCAAACAATTACTTCATATTCGCAGTTATCCTGATTTCATATTGGGGCGTTACATTATTGAACTTGAAGTTCGATATGGTCAAAATTGCAGGTAACTGGGGCGCAATTATCGGGGTATATATCCCATTCGTTATTCTCGTAATCCTGGGTATTATGTACATGATCAAAAATGGCATTAACCCACAAGGTTACTTGGCTGACTTCAAAGCAAGCAATTTGTTGCCGAATCTAAGCGATTTGGGAAGCTTGGCATTCTTGTCCGGTATCATCTTTATCTTCGCTGGTGTAGAGATCTCCTCTGTACATGCGAATAACATCGAAAATCCGAAACGCAACTATCCGATTGCAGTTATCGCTTCCGTTATCTTGCTGGTTATTTTCAACCTGATTGCAGGTCTTACTGTAGCAAACGGTGTTCCAATGGGGAAAATGGAGCTTGCGAACATTACGCAGCCTTACCTGATCTTCTGTGAAGACTTAGGCATTCCATCAATTTTCGTTAATATTATCTCGGCAATGATTTTGATCGGTGTACTCGTTCAGCTTAGTGCATGGGTACTTGGACCAAGTAAATCGATGATCAAGGTCGCAGAAGATGGTAACTTGCCGCCATTCTTCCAAAAGAGAAATGGAAAAGGTATTCCAATTTCGTTCGTATTGATTCAAGCGATTGTTATCTCGTTAGTTTCCGTTCTTTATATCGTAGTACCTGACGTAAACAGTGCGTTCTTGATTATCACAATTACAACGACAATTCTCTATTGTCTCGTATATGCTTTTATCGCAATTTCAGCAATTCGTCTTCGTTACAAAATGCCTGAAGTCGAAAGACCATTCCGACTTGGCAGCAAAGGCAATGGCTTGATGTGGTTCGTAGCTTTGCTGGCCTTGTTGAGCGTAGGCATAACATTGGTTGTTAGCTTGATTCCACCATCTATTCTCGAACCAAGCCAAACAACGGGTTATATCATATATCAAGTAGGCGCAACAATTGTTATGGTGGGCATCGCCCTTATCATATATAAATTCAAGAAGCCAAGCTGGAAAAAGAGTGAATAGTTTCACAAATTAAGTGCTTCATCAATTCGTTTCATCACATTCAATTCATTTATACATCACGGGAGGAATAGAACATGAACTATCAAATTCCGGAAATTAACTTGAAAGCATTATTCCTTGGTTCTAAAGGCGAGAACGTTAATCTCTTCAAAGAAGTATTGAATAAAATTGTGGACGAGCATGTTGGCTGGAGACAAAACTATCAACCGCAAGATTTGCCAGTCATCTCTCCTTTCGATAAGAGCTCTGAGAGCTTCCGAGATACTGCAGACCATATGCGCAGCGTATTCGATCAATTGTCTTCCAAGCTTCGTTCCGAATCCTTGCCATGGCATACAGCAGGACGTTTCTGGGGTCATATGAACTCGGAAACATTGATGCCAGCAATTATTGCTTATACAGCAGCAATGCTGTGGAACGGTAACAACGTAGCTTATGAATCTTCTCCAGGTACATCCCAGATGGAAGAAGAAGTTGGACATGAATTGTGCAAAATGATGAGCTATCGCGAAGGACATAGCTGGGGCCACATTTGTGCTGATGGTTCCATCGCGAACTTGGAAGGTCTCTGGTATGCACGTAACATCAAGTCCTTGCCGCTTGCGATTAAAGAAGTTGCGCCTGAGCATGTAGAAGGCAAATCCGAATGGGAATTGCTCAACATGTCTACGCAAGAAATCATGGACATCATGGACAAAGTTCAAGATCAATTGGACGACATCAAAGCAAAATCCGCACGCAGCGGTCGTTATTTGGACAAGCTTGGTAAATGGCTGATTCCGCAAACAAAACACTATTCCTGGTTGAAAGCAGCCGACATTATCGGTATCGGCTTGGATGCTGTTGAAGCAGTCGATGTAGACAGCAGCTATCATATGGATATTGAGAAGCTGGAAACACGCATTCGTGAATTGGCAGCAGAAAATACGCCAATCCTTGGGGTTGTCGGCGTAGTCGGCAGTACAGAAGAAGGTCAAATCGACCATATTCATAAAATCGTTGCTCTTCGTGAAAAATTGGCGAAAGAAGGCATCTACTTCTATATCCATGTCGATGCAGCTTACGGCGGCTATGCACGCTCCATCTTCTTGGATGAAAATGATCAATTTATCGAATACAACAAAATTAATGAAGTATTCAAGAAACACAATATCTTCACTGATATGAGCTTGAAGGACGAATGGCTTACAGAAGATGTATATGAAGCCTTCAAAGCAATGAGCAAAGTTGAATCCATTACAATTGACCCGCACAAAATGGGCTATATCCCTTACTCTGCAGGTGCAATCGTTATTCAAGATATCAGAATGCGCGACGCGATCTCTTACTTCGCAACATACGTATTCGAGAAGGGTGCAGATATCCCAGCATTGCTTGGTGCGTATATTCTCGAAGGTTCCAAAGCAGGTGCAACAGCAGCGGCTGTATGGACAGCACACAAAGTATTGCCACTCAACGTTACAGGCTTTGGTAAATTGATGGGTGCGAGCATCGAAGGGGCTTACCGCTTCTACAACTTCTTGAAGGAAAGAACATTCAACGTTAATGGCAAAGTGATTAAACTTCATCCATTGACTAAACCAGACTTCAACATGGTTGACTATGTATTTAACGAAGAAGGCAACACAGACTTGGAGAAAATGAACAAGTTGAACCATGACTTCTTCGACTATGCTTCCTATGTGAAGGGCGGATTGTACAGCAACGAATTCATTACATCTCATACAGACTTCGCAATTCCTGACTATGGCAACAGCCCATTGGAATTCGTCAACAGTCTTGGATTTAGCAGAGAAGAATGGGATCGTGCAGGTAAGGTTACAATCCTTCGTGCTTGTGCATTGTCTCCATATGCTCATGACAAAGACGTATTCGAAGAATATGCGCTTAAGATTGAGAAAGCAATGCAAGACAAGCTTGAAAAAATCTACATGTACGAAATGTAAGATTCACATTAATAAAAATGGGATGCGTAACAATCTTCGGTTGTTGCGCATTCCTCTTTATCCAAGGGGTGCCGGATATGACAAACATCAAGAAGGTATTAACAGTTGCTGGCTCAGATTCAAGCGGCGGCGCAGGATTGCAGGCGGATCTGAAGACTTTTGAAGAATATGGAACATTTGGCTTCTCGTCCATTACTTCCATCGTAACCATGGATCCGGATAACAACTGGCATCATGCCGTATATCCGATTGATCCTGAACTTGTTCGCAATCAGATTAAAACTGTACTATCTGGGGGCAAACTAGATGCGATGAAGACAGGCATGCTCGGCTCCATTCCTGTCATCGAGCTGCTTAGAGAAGTTATTGATCAGCACGACATCACGAATGTCGTCATCGACCCTGTTATGGTGTGCAAAGGCGAGGATGAAGTTGTTCAACCGGAAAACGGCGAAGCCATTCGAGAGCTTCTGCTTCCTAAAGCAACAGTTGTGACACCGAACTTGTTCGAAGCGGGGCAGCTTGCGGGAATTCGCAAAGTCAGCACGCTAGAGGATATGAAGGAAGCTGCAGCCAAGATCCATGAGCTTGGAGCACAGAACGTAGTCATTAAGGGTGGCAAGACATTGGAAGATCAGAAAGCCATTGATCTCCTGTTCGATGGTCGATCATTCACGATGTTCGAAGCTGAGAAGTTGGATACGAATCATAATCATGGTGCAGGGTGTACATTTGCGGCGGCTATCGCTGCGGGTCTTGCGAAGGGGATGTCGGTCAAGGATGCGGTAGCTGCAGCGAAGCAATTCGTCACAGCAGGCATTGGAGGCGGATTCGCGCTTAATCAATTTGTAGGACCTGTATGGCATGGTGCGTATAATAAGGCTGAACAACGCATGAATCGCTAAGACAGCATAGGATATGTCCAATCTATAGACCCCATTTTGCGAGCGCAGCATTGCAATAGATGGTCATGAAGGAGTTCGGCTTATATGAAGAAAGAAGAGGTTACACTGAAAGAAAGCCTATTTCTTTTAGTTGTTTTATTAGCCATTATAGGAGCTTGTATTATCGGCTTAAGCATGGATCCACAAATTCCGATACTATTCTCCTTGGGGATTATTATCGTCTTCGCTAAAATAAAGGGCATATCTTGGGATCGCGTTCACAAAGGAATATCGAACGGCATTACGCCCGGGTTAATCCCTATTCTCATCTTTATGCTAATTGGAGCCTTAATCAGCGTGTGGATTGCAGCAGGAACAATTCCGACGATCATGGTTTATGGCTTTGGCATCTTGTCCGCAAAATATTTTTTGCCTTCTGTCTTTGTCATTTGTGCAGTCGTGGGAATTACAGTAGGAAGCTCATTTACAACTATCTCAACCGTAGGTATTGCCTTCTTCGGAATGGGTCAGATCATGGGATATCATCCCGCCATTACGACCGGGGCAATCATTTCAGGCGCATTCTTAGGGAACAACGTCTCGCCATTATCGGATACGACGAACTTGGCATCCGCCATTGGTGAAGTCGATTTATTCGATCACATTCGTTATATGATGCGTGTCGTCATTCCCGCCTTTCTGATCTCACTTCTCTTCTTTGGAGTTGTAGGGCATGCGAAGGTGCTGACGACAGGCGAACAGATTAACGAACTCGTTCAGACCTTGAATTCGTCATTTACCGTATCTGCATGGACCTTGATTCCGGTATTAGTGCTCTTCCTATGTGCATGGCGTAAAATTCCGGCCATTCCGACTTTGCTGCTAAGCATCGTCTTTACCATCGGAGTTCTGTTTATTTATCATCCAGACACAAGCTTGGCAAGCCTGTCTAAGCTGATGCAGGATGGTTACGTTGCGCACACAGGCGTTGAGAGCGTGGACAAGCTGTTGTCTCGCGGCGGTATCCAGAGCATGATGTGGTCTGTATCCCTTATTTTGCTTGCATTATCATTAGGCGGGCTGTTGGTAGAAATGAACATCATCAAAACGATTATTTCTCGCATCTCTTCATTTGTTAGCACAAAAGGAAAGCTGATTCTGATGACGGCGCTAAGCTCTATGGGGATTAACCTTCTCCTTGGAGAGCAGTACTTGTCCATTATTTTACCGGGAGAAGCGTTCAAGTCTCAGTATGATGCGATTGATGTGGGACGCAAGGAAATGACGAGAATACTCGCCAATGGCGGAGCAGCTTTTAATGCGCTAATTCCTTGGGGCGTCAGTGGGGTATTTATTACAGGGACACTCGGCGTATCGACACTTGAATATTTGCCGTTCGCTATTTTCTGTATTGTGGCACCGCTTCTCAACATTTTGTACGGTTTCTTGGGAAAATCTACGAAAGCTTCCAAAGCTTCCAAAGCAGCATAATCGCAAACGATAAGAAGAAAAGTTGGTGCATAGAGCCAGCTTTTTTTCTATGGAAGGTGCTGCTCTTCTTATGAAATATGTGGTATTAATTACTAATGAAAAATAATGCTATAATATGTTATACCTATTTCAGATACTTGGAGAAAAAAATCACATAACTGGATATGTCATATGAATGACCTTCTAATCCCACCTTCAACATGATGAGATTGGAAATCAGCCAGTCAGTACTCAAGGAGGTAGACATATGTTAATAGAAGAGCTGCAGGGGAAAGCGTTAGATGAATTTTTCCAAGGGATTTTATCTTTGGAGACGATTGAAGAGTGCTATGCTTTCTTTGATGATTTGTGCACAGTAAATGAAATTAAGACGATGGTTCAGCGTTTCCAGGTTGCGAAGATGCTGCACAACCATAACACATACAGTGAGATTGAAGCTGAGGCGAATGCAAGCACGGCTACCATTTCCCGCGTTAAGCGATCCTTGAATCATGGCAACCACAGCTATGAATTCGTATTCGCACGTATGAAAGAACAATCAGAGAACAATCCAGAGAAGTAAGTTTCCAATCTTCAGACTTTGCGTACGATGTATCTGCGATCTGCGTACAATGAATACCTCTCCATGCAAGCTTATGCACCTAGAAGGAAAATCAGCCTTCAAATCAATTAATTCTTTGTGAAACGATACAATTTTCATACCATTAGGGAGAAGGAGGGGGACTAAGCTTCGCTGCATCATTACGAGATAAGCGAAATGCCCAAGTCGCCCCTTATCATGCATGTTACTCCTCAACAAGCTCCTTGAATGATTTCACCTTGCCATGCGCATGCGGTGTTTGCTTGCGGATTTTATCGGCGTTTTCCCGGCGATGTTTTGGAATGGACATGGATGATAGCCTCCTCTTGAAATGAGCCCAATAAGGCATAGTAAGTTTGCGGCTGGATAGATGCAAGCATCTGTCTAGCCGTGCTGCACTCGGTTCAATCGTGAACCGAATGTGTTGTTAATATGAGCTGGATTCATAGCGACTATCCCCGCCAATGTTAGGGGGAGAGGGGTTATGGATTCTTTTGACATGGAATTGGGTGTTGTGATATCTTTTATTTAGACATTTATCTAAATGTCTAATGGGTTCTAATTCTGTGGCCGGGAGGATTCCAATTGAATAAATCAGCTTGGAAATGGATGATGGCAGCATGCTTGCTGCTCGGGAGCGCAGTCCCAACTGCATTTGCAGAGGAGACGAAGCAGGAAGCGGCATCAGAAAAGAAGGAAGCTGCTAGCAAGGTGCAACTGCGGCAAGCGGCGAACGCAATTGGAGCTTATGTAAAGTGGGATCAGAGTACGAAAGAAGCAACGGTTACTTATGGGGATCGTGTATGGATCGTACGCAGCGGATCTGTTGAATCGACGATTAGCGGCCAACCGTTGAAGCTGACTGCAGCACCTAGAGTGGAGCAAGGAACTCTGGTTGTACCTTGGAACGATCTGTGTGAAGCCTTGCACATTCAAGCGAAATGGGTAAATGGGAAAGTGGAAGCAGAAATGTCGGACTGGAAGACGCGTGCGTCTCAATTTGTCATGCAATTCGCAGCAGCTGCTGACCGTCCGGAAATGGTGGAGCAGATCCAATCTTCTCTGACTCCGGCACTCAAGAAAGCGGGTCACGTGTACCCGATCGGCATGTTTGCCAAGCAAATTACGACGATGTTCGGACAACCAACCCAATTGATCCAAGTCACGCAAACTGAAAATGATGTGCATCGTAATGCTGCCGTCTCATTCAAGACTGATAAAGGCTCGGTATTATCCGTGGTGCTCCGTTATGCTAAGGACGGCTTGGTGGATGATATGTATTTCAATTTCGTACCCCAAGGTCAATATCAAGCCCCATCCTATGATGATAAGGATGCTTATAGAGAAGAGTCGATCGTAATCGGAGAAGGGGAATTCAAGCTGCCGGGCACACTGACAGTGCCAGCGTCAGGAGACGGGAATTATCCGGTTCTGGTGCTTGTACATGGATCGGGTGCGAATGATCGAGATGAATCGATCGGCAGCAGCAAGATGTTCCGTGACCTGTCCGTCGGCCTTGCCAAGCAGGGGATTGCAACGATTCGTTATGAGAAGCGGACGCGTGAATATTCGTATCAGTCCACCGCAGTTCCACGCTTTACGGTGAAGGAAGAGACGATAGATGATGCCCTTCATGCGGTTGCATGGGCGGCCCAAGACAAGCGGCTGAACAAGCAGCAGATCTTTGTGCTTGGCCACAGTCAAGGCGGAATGCTCGTGCCTAGAATTCTTGCTCAGGATACTGCGAAGGCAATTCGGGGAGCTGTAGTTGCAGCAGGGCCATCTGGCCCGCTTGAGGATCTCATGCTGACGCAATTCGAAGGCCAATTGGCTCGTGCGAAGGAGTCGAAGCTCCCAGAGCAGGCAATTGCTCAATTGGAAGCACAAGTAGCAGCTTGGAAGCAGTCCCTTCAAATCATAAAAAATAAAGAATATACAGTCGACAACTACCCGGCAAATCTGCCAATCGGCACACCTTCTTGGTGGTTTGATTTCCGCGACTATTATGGCGGAGACATTGCGAAGACTCAGCAAGTTCCAATGTTCCTCATCCAAGGGGACAATGATGTCCAAGTGGGCAAGGAGCATTTAGACGGCTGGAAGAAGGCGCTGTCGGCTCGTACCAATGTCGCATACAAGCTGTATCCGAAGCTGAACCATGTTTTTGTACCGTATGATAAACCATCGACCGGAGAAGAATATAAGCTGCCGGGCAACGTACCGCTTGATGTTATTACTGACATGGCGAAATGGATAAAAACTCAATCTTAATGATATCGTTGCCGTTATACACGTCAATGTAGCATTGGCTTATAACCAAGAGCGTGATAGTCTAGATAGCTAGGCTATGCGCTCTTTGTGATTTTTGAGTGGAATGATTTATGCGTTATAATGGATAAATAGACAAAGGGGGGCTGGTCATGCGACGTACGAAAAAACCGCGAAAACGCAGAATCTGGCTTCTGATCTCCCTTATTCTCATAATTTTGATTCCCTACATATTGGTGAACAGCACACCTGCATTAACGGCGCTGTTTGTAAGAAAACTATTTGAGACTCCAATCGCGACCCAGCCAGCAGGGTACGCATCGTATAGCAGCCAAGTGCAGGTTCAGCATGATTTGACCTATCCATCGAGGTATAAGGACAACCAATTCGATATATACTTGCCACAATCATCAAGCGCCGAAGAAGCGAAATCCTATCCGACTATTATCTGGGTGCATGGCGGTGCGTATGTTGGAGGGGATAAGAAGGATCTTGCGATTTTTTCCACCATGTTAGCAAGTCAAGGTTATGTGGTATTGGCGATGAATTATGAGCGCGCACCAGAAGCCAAATATCCAACACCTATTTTGCAGTTGGATGAATGTTATCAATATGTGAAGGCGAATCCAGATCGCTTCCCAATTGATACGAATCGGCTGTTCTTTGCCGGAGATTCGGCAGGAGCACAGATTGCCAGCAATTATACTGCCATTCAGACGAACTCAGATTTAGCACGTCAAATGGGTATGGAGCAAGCAGTGCCACGAGGCACAATAAAGGGAATGCTGCTGTATTGCGGCCCATTCGATCTTCAACTGTTCCACAGTACGAAGTATTCGCTGCCTGTGCAATTTTTCTTGAATCAAGTAGCTTGGAGCTACATCGGAGAGAAGAATTGGCATGAAGTGGAGAAGGTGAAATTAGCTTCGGTTGTGAACTTTGTGACGAAGGATTATCCGCCAACCTTTATTACCGATGGCAACAAAAATTCATTTGAGGAGCACGGAAGAGAGCTGGCTGCAAGGCTGGAGGCAGTGAATGTCCCGGTTCATTCGCTCTTTTTCGAGCAGAATGAGGCGATTACCGAGCATGAATTCCAATTTAAGTTAGATACCGAGTCTGGAATGAAGGCATTGGAGCAATCCTTGTCATTTTTGAGGCAATACGCAAGCAAATAAAAAAACAGGAGCATGTATGCACAAAATAAGACAATGCACACTGCGCTCCTGTTGGGTATATATTAATTTTTCAACGGTGGAGTCCATAATTTATACAGGTCAGCAAATCCAAATGAATCATATTGAACAGGCTGCAGCATAGGATGAATGGGGCGCACGTGCTGCGGATGATGCATGAAACCAATGCAGGCTTCATCAACTACGTATTGAACGATGCGATCAATTCGTCTTTCTCTCTCCTCCGCATTTTCATGCTGGAACAAAACGAATTGGGAATCAATCCATTCGAGCTGTTCATCGCACAAATAACGACGGAAAGCCAATGCATCGCTGCGGAAAGCAGCAAGCACTGACAGATGTGGATCAAGTGATGATACCTCACCGGACAGGATGATATCCATGTGCGGATCGTTCGTCGAATCATGGACATCGTTAAAGGAGTAGGGATGAAGTTCGATATGGATCCCGATACAGAGCGCCCTTTGTTGAATCCATCCTGCTTCCTCCCATGCCTCTGGGATATCCAGCATATATAACCGCAGCTTTTCGCCGCTATAGGAGCTGGAGGCTAGCCATCTTTTTGCGTCTGTTAGACTTTTCCTGATCAGTGTGCTTCTCCACGGGAAAAAATGAGAGGCTGGGATAAGCCCAGTTCTGCCTAACTCCTTCCACATGGTTTCCATGTCCAGCAATTCGTTCAACGCTTTCCGCAGCATGCGATCCCGCATGGTAGAAGAGTGCTTCGTATTAAACATAGCAAACCGATATCCAAGTTCCGAAAGGCGATCATATGCCGCATTGAAAGGAACTGTTCCAGTGCTAGGGATGTCATATTGGATCAGATGTGCCCGTTCCGGGGGCATTTGCCAACAATGGATCTCATCCATATAAGCGCGCTCGCGAAAATGCGAATCAAATGCATGCAGTACAACTCGATTCTGCTGGCAGGATACAATTCGATATGGCCCTGTGCCGATAAAGAAGCTGTCCGTATTCTCACCATCTTCGGGGAGGATGATCATCGGTGTTGATGCCAGATAGCGTCCAAACAAAGGATTCGAGCGATGTAGTATAATCCGAGCCATGAATGGCGAAGGACAATCTATAGATGCGATATCCCGGGCAAGCCATCGGTTGGGACAGGCTGATTGCATGAGCCTCTCCATGCTGAACTTGACGTCCCGACTCGTCAAAGCGCGATGGTGATGGAACCATACCTGCTTGCGCAAATATATCGTCCATGTTAGCCCCTGTTCATCGACCTCCCACCCAATAGCTAAATGAGGCACAAGCTCATTCTGATCAGCATCATAACGGAGCAGTGTATCCCCGATCAACGAGGCAAGCATTGAATCATAGGTGATCGATACAAACGCAGGATCAAGATTCGTTACCGGAAAGGTCGTAATTGCATGTAACACATCCTTGCCTAATGTTGTAGACTGCAGCCCCAACTGCTCTTGTATAGGCTTTTGCAAATCACCGATCCACTGCCTTGGAAAAGGAAGCTGAAGCACTTGAAGCAACTGCTCCATGTCCTGTTGCTGAAGACAGAGTTGGATGAAATCAAGCAGATCCTCATAAAAATACGTAACAAAGCAAATCTCGGATTGATTTCCTCTGCCGCGTCCGGGAATGTAAGTACAACCATACTCAGATACCAGCTTAAGTAGCTTTCGTTTAGCATTTTTCCGGCTGCAATGCCATACATTCTCCAGTTCTTGCAGCCGCAGCATTGCGGTATGCTCATGTTCACGCTCGTAGAGATAGGCGCGCAATGATAAATAATCCAGTTGAAGCAATTGACTCACCTCACTAAAAGGGGACATGTAAGCAAGAATTATACCCTTTTTTCCTCTTTTTGCAAGGCTGATAATAGGGATAAAGCAATTATTATTAGTTTTCTAAACAAGAGAGAAGCAGGGAGGCATTCCTATGTTCACAACACAAAGAATCCGATTGCGCAAAATGACGGAGCAGGATGCACAGGTGTATCATAGCTGGAGAAACGATGCAAGGGTGATGGAGACAACGAATCCGCATATGGATTTATATGCTCCTGGGGATACTGATGCTTTTGTTCGCACCGTTATACTTGGATCTTCGAGTTCGAAATCGTATATCATTGGTGACGCAGACACGGATACGCCCATCGGAATCATGTCGCTCATTTCAATCGATTACAAAAATCGCAATGCGGAGCTGATTATCGATATCGGAGAACCGAATTATTGGGGGAAAGGGTACGGTCAGGAAGCATTGCAGATTTTACTGTACTATGCCTTCAATGAGTTGAATTTGCATCGATTGTCCTTACGGGTGTTCGATTTTAACGAGAGAGCGATTAGGCTGTACTCGAAAATAGGCTTCAAGCAAGAGGGGGTTATAAAAGAGGCCTTATTCCGCAATGGAGCTTGGCACGATATTATCCATATGGGACTGCTGCAATCCGAGTACATGAAGTAAAGTCTACAGCGAAAATATGAAAATAAAAGATATACTAGGTGAAAGTGATAACTTTCACTTTTAACAATCAAAATATATGCTACTATTATCCATGTACGGTACATCTTTCGCATGCGCAGCGGATCACCAGTATATACAAACGAGGGGTATAACAACATGAAGAGCATTCGTAAGGCCGGAACTTGGCTGCTCATTTTATGTCTTATTGTAATGGTAGCAGCTTGTGGCAATGGAAGTAGCAAGGAATCGCAAGGAACCGCACAGCAGGAACAAGGAAAGACCATTACATCTGTCGGGGAAGGTGATGGCAAGCACGGTGCGATCAAGGTAGAGGTTACATTTGACAACAATGAAATTACGGACATTAAGGTACTCGAACAGAAGGAGAATGAAGTTCTGGCCGAGCCTGTATATAAACAATTGAAAGAAAATATGATCAGCACCAATACGGCTGAAGTAGATGCAATCAGCGGCTCCAGCATGACAAGCCATGGCTTCATTGATGCAGTCAAAGATGCTGTATCTAAAGCAGGAATTACGCTCATCGCGAAGAAGGCCGATTCCTCCAACAAATCCGAGGAGCCTGCGGAACAAACCTATGACATCGTTGTGGTTGGTGCAGGCGGAGCAGGATTCAGTGCGGCAATTGAAGCGAAGAAGGCAGGGGCTTCTGTCGTACTATTGGAGAAGATGCCAACCGTTGGCGGCAACACGTTGATTTCCGGCGGGGAAATGAATGCGGCGAACACATGGGTTCAACAGAAGCTTGGCATCAAAGATGATGTCGAATTGTTTATTAAGGATACACTAAAAGGCGGTGACAACGTCGGTGATCCTGAGATGGTGCGCGCGATGGCCGAAAATGCGACCAAGGCAGCAGAATGGCTGAAGGATGAAATCAAGGTTGAATTTTTGCCGGATCATCTCTTCCAATTCGGTGGACACTCCGTGAAGCGCGCGCTTATTCCACAGGGACATACAGGAGCAGAGCTGATTACGAAGCTGAAGAAGCATTTGGATGGGGCTGGCATTCCGCTGAAGACAGATACGAAAGTGGAAAAGCTGCTCACAGACAGCTCTGGCAAAGTAATCGGCGTAGAAGCAACAGGTGCTAAAGGAAGCAAGCTGACTTTCCATGCGAACAAGGGCGTTATCATTGCATCCGGCGGCTTTGGCTCCAACGTAGAAATGCGTAAGAAATATAATCCGGAGTATGACGAGAAATACATGACAACAGATGCTCCTGGCTCTACAGGCGACGGTATCGTGATGGCTCAGGATGTAGGGGCAGCATTAACGAACATGGACAGCATTCAGACGTATCCGGTCTGCGATCCAGTAACAGGTGTTATTTCGCTCGTAGCGGACAGCCGCTTCGATGGTGCAATTCTTGTGAACCAAAGCGGTAAGCGGTTTGTTGAAGAACTTGAACGCCGCGACGTAATTTCCAAGGCAATTTTGGCGCAAGAGGGAAAATACGCTTACCAGCTGTGGAACGAAGATATTGCGAATATTAGTAAGACGCACGAGGTGCATAAGGACGAATACGACGCACTCGTGAAAGAAGGCATGCTGTATAAAGCGGACACGCTTGAAGACGCTGCAAAGTTCTTCAACATCGATCCGGCTGCATTGAAGGCAACGATTGAGCGGGTCAACGGCTTCGCAAAAGCAGGAGACGATAAGGACTTCCATCATCGTGCTGGCCTGAAGGACATGAGCAAGGGCCCTTATTATATTGAAAAAGCAGTTCCATCCGTTCACCATACGATGGGTGGTGTGGTGATCAACAAGACGACTCAAGTATTGAATGAGAAGGGACAACCGATCCCAGGCTTGTTCGCAGCAGGTGAAGTAACAGGTGTCATCCACGGCAAGAACCGTCTCGGCGGCAACGCGGTTGCGGACGCCATTACATTCGGCCGTATTGCAGGACAACAGTCTGTGAAATAAAAGTTAGCCAGATGTGATTTAGGCAGATGTGATTATAGTGAAGCATGATTAACAAGCGTAAATGGAAGTAGGCCGCAGCATAGCTGCGGTCTTTTCTTGTAGAGAATATTTTCCCAATCACCTATAATGGGAGGATGGCATCATGTATAACCATATTTTTCTTACAAAGGAGACATCGACATAATGGGATCCGCATCACTCTTTGCAAGACCGCATCTAGCAGAATGCGTGCCTGACCTCGTAGCTACGGCAAGAGGAGATAAGAAAGCGACGCTTGTCATTCAGCATGCCAAGCTGGTCAATGTGACTTCTGGAGAAATATTGGACGATATGTTCATCGGCGTACAAGGTTCAAGGATTGCATTTGTAGGCAAGGATGCAAGTCATCTTATCGGAGACACGACGAAAGTTATTGATGCACAGGGCCGTTATGTAGCGCCCGGACTGCTTGACGGGCATTGCCATATTGAGAGCAGCCAGATTACGCCAACGCAATTTGCAAGAGCTGTATTGCCCAAAGGGACAACAGGCGGCTTTTTCGACGCGCATGAGATTACGAACGTTCTCGGACTTCCGGGATTGAAGCTTATGCTTGATGAAGCGAGAACGACTCCACTCGCCGCTTACATGCAGGTCGCTTCCTGCGTGCCTTCTACCGGCCCAGAGCTGGAGACGGCAGGCGCTTCGATTGGACCGGCCGAGGTAGCGGAAGCCTTTACGTGGGGCCCGGACATGATTGCCCTTGGCGAAGTCATGAACTTCCCGGGCGTCGTATTCGGCGATGACAAAATGATTGGGGAAATTCAAGCTGCCTTGCGCGCAGGCAGAGTAGCTGATGGACACTATACATGGCCTGTTCAAGACTGGCGATTGCCAGCATATGCCGCCAGCGGGATTACCGGTTGCCATGAAAGCGTGAATGCGGAGGATGTCATCGCACGCGTGCGGCTGGGCATGTATGCGAAAATGAGACGCGGTTCCGCATGGCATGACGTTGCGGAGTCAATCAAGGCCCATACTGAGCACAATATCGACACGCGCCGCATGATACTCGTCACCGACGATCGGAGTCCAGAGTCGCTAGTAGATGAAGGACATATGGATTTCGTTGTACGCCATGCGATTGCGCAGGGAGTGCGTCCTGTGACGGCATTCCAGATGGCAACCATTAATACGGCAGAACGATTTGGCGTGGCGCGGGATGTAGGTTCGATTACGCCGGGTTCGTTCGCGGACATGATTATGCTGGATGGTCATATTTCCGACGTGAATGTAATCATGACGATTACTGCCGGACAAGTAGTCGCCGAGCATGGTCAAATGGTCGTCGAACTTCCAGAGTTCCATTATCCCGAATCAGCGATTCGCTCCGTACACTTGGCTCGTCCGGTAAAGGCAGAAGACTTCGTGATTGAAGCACCGATTACGGGCGGTGTTGCAACCGCTCGTTCGATTCAAGTGAGGGAGAATCATGTGGACACGAAGGAATTGCTTGTGTCTGTGCAGGTTGAAGACGGAATCGCATCATTACGAGATCAAGCGGATTTATGTAAATTAGCCGTGATCGAGCGCCACCGTGGTACGGGCAAGCAGGCAGTAGGCTTCGTATCCGGTGTAGGGTTCCAGGAACCGGCTGCGTTGGCTTCGACGGTGGCACATGATTGTCATAATGTCATGGTCATCGGCAACTCCGACGAGCTTATGGCGAAAGCAGCGAATGTCGTTGCCGATATGCAGGGCGGTATCGTGCTCGTTACCGAGACGGAAATCGTAACTTTGCCGTTGCCCGTTGCTGGCCTTATGTCGAATGCGCCGTTCGAGCAAGTGGCGGAACAGTCGAAGGCAGTTAGCGAAGCCTTGAACAAGGCAGGCTGCACGATGAACTATGCGTTCATGACCTTATCGCTGCTTGCCCTCGTTGTCGTTCCCGAGCTCCGTCTGTCAGATATCGGTCTCATCAAAACGACGGAACAAGGTTTTGTTCAGGTGCCATTGTTCGTGGAGCAATAAAACAAGCATTCATCTTTATATACAGTCATTTCGGTCAGGCGTCTTTCCAACAGGAAAGCGCCTTTTTTATATAATCTTTTCTTATGAAATTAATGAATTAGAAAGGTGGAAACTGCATGCGTACGGGGGAATTTTTATGTTCTTACTCGATAATTCATTTGAGTATCAATTTGTTGGAAAGCCGCTTTTCATCGATCGTTCTGACAAATGGGGGAAACGAATCGATATCTCGTTTCGTATCGTACAAATGAGCAGCCTGATGAAATAAGAAATTACACCGCAAATTTTACACTGGATAAAAACAAAGCATGGAAGCTCGGGCAAATTGATTAAGGTGTGGGCATGAGGAGGATAAAGAAACGGAATGTCTTACGCTAACAACCAATGCTGTAACGGTAGAGATCGTAGAAGGACAATCGACATGATGAAGCGAAAAGGAAGAGATACGTTTAATAGCTTACTAGTTGAGGTGCACCGTCATGACGAAACTATCTATCGGCCGTATGGCCGAGCTGAATCATACCTCTGTACAAACACTTCGCTATTATGACAAGCTCGGTCTCTTGAAGCCTGAGTTTATTGAAGAAAGCACAGGTTATCGGTATTATGCAATCAAGCAGTGCGCAAGATTGGACATGATCAACTATATGAAGTATCTGGGAATGTCCTTGGATAGCATCAAGGCATGGCTCGATCATGAAGAGGTCGAATCGATTCCTGCAATGCTGCGGAAGCAGGCGGCGCTAATTGAGCAGAAAATGAATGAACTGGAGCAGATGAGGAGAGCAGTTAACGTAAGCATCAACAATTATGAAACGTATATCCAAGCGCCAAAAGACGGACATATTGTGCTGGAGCACATTCCTGCACGCAAAATCCTTTGCTATGACAGCGGCATCAATATCTATGAGAACACGTTGGAATCCTATGAGTATATATTGCGAGAGCTGCGAACACAGGCAATTGTGAATCACCTGCCGATGGCATACTTCTGCAATGTCGGTTCAATGATACGCAAGGGCAGGTTGAAGCGAGGTGAGTTCGTATCCACGGAAATATTTCTGTTTGTCGAAGATGACTTTGCTATGCAAGAGGGGGTTGAATGGATTCCCGAGCACGACTATTTGTGCATCTATTGCAGCAGTTTCTTCGATGAGCAGGAGTGCGCTAATAAGCTGCTCGCCTACGTTCGCGAGCTTGGATACGACATCATAGGCGATTACATTTGCGAAGTCGTAGTTGAACTGCCAGTATTTCATCATGAGGAGCGCAACATGTTCATGAAATTGCAGATTCCCGTACAAAAGGGATTGACTCTATAGTTGCTATAGAGTTTATGATGAGGACATAGGAGCTCCAAGTATTTCAGATACATTAGATTGTGAAATTAATAACAATCCATTAAGGAGGCTGTCCACATGCGAGAAAAAATCAGAGTGATTCAATATGGCTGCGGGAAAATGGGGATTTACTTTTTGAGATATTTGTATGAAAAAGGGGCCGAAATCGTTGGTGCAATCGATCTGAATCCGAACGTCGTCGGCAAGGACGTTGGCGAAGTAGCGGAACTCGGCGTGAAGCTGAACGTGCCGGTTCGCTCGGATGCAGAGGAAGTTTTCAAAGAGTGTAACGTGCAGGTGTGCATTATTGCGACGACGAGCTTGCTAAGAGATACGTATGCTGCATTCGAACTTGCTGCGCGTTATGGGGTGAACGCCATCAGTACATGCGAAGAGGCCTTCTATCCATGGACGACTTCTCCGGCGCTGACGAACCGGTTGGATCGGCTGGCGAAGGACAACAACTGCACGTTGACGGGATCCGGGTATCAGGATGTATTCTGGGGCAGCTTGATCACGACATTGGCAGGGGCAACGCATCAGATTACGAGAATCGAAGGCATGTCCAGCTACAACGTGGAAGAGTACGGCATTGCACTGGCAGAGGTTCATGGTGCGGGATTGACGCTTGCGGAATTTGAAGAGAAGATTGCAAGCAACAATGACTTGCCTTCCTTCATGCGCAATGCCAATGAGTGGCTGTGCTCGCAGTTCGGCTGGACGATCAAGTCGATGGATCAGCAGTTGATTCCGATGACGCATGACAAAGATCTGTACTCGACGACGCTCGGCAGAACGATTCCGGCCGGCGACGCGACGGGTATGTCCGCGGTTGTCACTACGGTAACCCATCAAGGATCGGTCATCGTGACAGAATGCATCGGCAAGGTATATGCGGAGGACGAAGTGGATCATAATGACTGGATTATCAAGGGGGAGCCGAAGACAGAGGTTAAGATCTCGTGCCCGGCTACCGTAGAGCTTACCTGTGCAACGGTGGTCAATCGTATTCCGGATCTGCTGCAGTCACCTGCGGGCTTTTACACGACGGAGAAAATGCCTCCGGCACAATATCGCACCTATCCGCTCCATTATTACGTGAAATAATATAGATCGTGACAAGGCAATGGCTGTAAAGCTGCTGCCTTTTTTTGCAACTATTCCCTGTATAATTTTTGGAAATTTTACAATTGTGCGATGAAAGTCATTGCATTCCGACAAGATGCAAGCTAGAATAAAATATAATACCAAAATGATGGTTTTATTTCGAAATAAAATTTCTTGGCGAGTAGGGATAGACATATGTCGATACATGATAATATTTTAATCAAAATCCGTGATATGAAGGATAGTCTCACGCCAGTAGAACGCATCGTTGCTGAGTACGTGCTCGCAAACTTGGAAGAGATTCCGCACTTGTCGATCAAGAACTTGGCGCAGCTGACGAAGACCAGCGACGCATCCGTGCTTCGCTTCTGCAAGACGATGGGCTATTCAGGCTACCGCAGCTTTATCGTCAGCATCTCCGCATCAATCGGATCGATGGATGACGAGCAGAAGGATCAGTATACAGACATTCAACCAGGGGATGATTTAGATACGATCATCTCTAATATTTCACGCAACAATAGCAAATCCATCGAGGATACGCTCTGCGTCATTGACCGGAAAGAAATCGGCCGTGCCGTGCAGGTGCTGCGCGAGAGCAATCGGGTTGTGTTCTTCGGTATTGGTGCGTCAGGGCTCGTTGCGATTGATGGGGAGCAGAAGTTCTCGCGCATCAACAAAATGTGCCATGCATATACGGACGGGCATAGTCAGTTAACGGCGGCTACACTGCTCGATAAGGGCGATGTGGCGATTTTTGTCTCGAATTCAGGTGACACGATTGATATTCTGGATTCGTTGGAAATCGCCAAGAAAAATGGCGCCTGTATTATTGCGATAACGAAGTATACAAAAAGCGAGCTGGCGGATAATGCCGATATCGTGCTGAGCATATCCACGCCCGAGGTTACGATTCGCAGCGGTGCGATGGGCTCTCGTATCGCTATGCTGACGGTAATCGATATTCTTTTTGCAGGAGTCGCGAGTGCGGAATATAAGAATGTGAAGAAGTATTTGACGAAAACACATAATATTTTGGCTAGCAAGCATCGTTGATACGAAGAACAGATCAACATGGCAGACATCGGCAGAGCACGTGAGCCGGTGTCTTTTTTTGTTGAAAAACAAAAATAAAACACCAATAATTTATTTTATAATAAAATTTTATTTCAAAAACTGTTGACCATGATGACATTTAGGTCTAAGATGGATATATAAGCAAGTTATACAAAACAGGATAGGAGGATGGCTATGGATGAGTATCTGGCGGGTCTAACGACAGAAGAAATCAATCCAGAGACATTAGTGATAGACGAGTGCACAACCGATCAGATGCTGCGCCTCATGAATGAGCAAGATTCGAAAGTTCCGCAAGCGGTTGCAGCAGAGATTCCGCAAATTGCAAAAGCGGTCGACACCCTGCACCATGCGCTCAAAAATGGCGGTAGAATGTTCTATGTCGGGGCTGGATCTTCCGGCAGACTCGGCGTCCTCGACGCTTCAGAATGTCCACCCACTTTCGGAACTGACCCTTCGCTAGTGCAAGGACATATCGCTGGGGGAGACACTGCACTGAGATGGGCCGTTGAAGGCTGCGAGGATGATGCAGAGGAGGGGATGGCATTAATCGAGAGATGCGGCGTGACGGACAAGGATGCGGTTGTTGGCATTACAGCGAGCGGAAGCGCACAATTCGTAATCGGTGCCTTGAGAAAGGCGCGGGAAATTGGAGCGGCAACGATCGGCGTAGTGAATAACAAGCAATCCAAAATAGAGAGCGTCTGCGATGTATGCATCTCACCTGTTGTAGGACCGGAAGTCATTATGGGATCGACAAGATTGAAAGCGGGTACAGCCCAGAAGTTGGTACTGAATATGCTGACAACTTGCACGATGGTTAAACTTGGGAAGACCTATAATAACTTGATGGTTGACTTGAAAGCGAGTAATATCAAGTTGCGCGACCGTTCAGTTCGGATTATCCAGGCGGTTACAGGCGTTGATGCGAAGACTGCGACTAGCTATTTAGAAAGCGCTTCCATGAACTGCAAGCTAGCCATCATGATGATCAAGACAGGACTTGACGCAGCTGAAGCGGAGCGGGCATTAGAGCAAAGTGAAGGTAGTTTGAAAAAAGCAATTGGCACGTTTACAAAAGCGGTATAGAAATCATTCGATATCCTTGAGGGGGGCTTTATCAATGAGAAAAAAAATGCGTGTATTGGCGTCCATCTGTGCTTTTACCTTGGCAATTTCCTTGCTGTCGGCTTGCGGAAGTTCCAATGATGCAAAATCCGGAGAACAGGCGAACGGAGGCAAAGGTGGAAAAGATACAATTACAGCTTTGTTGCCACCAGTATCCGGTAAGTTCCAAGATAACTTCAAGCAAATGGAGAAGGAATTTAGCGAGTTGTACCCTGACTTGACGCTGAAGATTGAGCCAGCAAGCTGGGAAGATGTGACGCAGAAGCTTGATACACAAGTTAACGCGGGCAGCCCGCCAGATATTGCATTCATCCCGTCTGCAGGGATTCCAAAGTATATCCAGCAAGGCATGCTAATGGATATGACAGGTGTAGCAACGCCCGAAATGATTGCAGACTATGACAAAATTCCGCTTGAATACATGAAGAGTGGCAACGGACTTTACGGCTTCCCGGCATACATGGAAGTTCATGCCTTGGGCGGTAACAGAGAGTTCTTGGAGAAGGCAGGAATCGACTGGAAGAAAGTTCAGCAAGACGGCTGGACATTTGACGAATTCCGCGAAGCTGTGAAGAAGGGCGTTGTGAAGGAAGGCGACAAGACGTCCCGCTATGGCTTTGTATTCGCTACGGCAGGTGTAGCTTCCAAGGATTACTTGGGGATTCTGGTTAAAAATGCAGGCATGCCTGCATTCTTCGATAAAGACATGAAATACGCTTACACAAGCAAAAACTTCCTTGAAGTATTGAAGGATATTCGTGTACTCATTGATGACGGCTCGATGCCGAAAGAACTTAGCTCTGTCGACGCAGGTAAGCGCTGGAACATGTTCCTGACAGGGCAAACGATGATTACAGGTAAAGGTCTTGCTACTTTCGAAAACAATTCAAAAGAAAACAACGAAAAAATCGCGAAAAAAGATGGCAGCGAAGTAAAAGGCAGCATTCCGGTCGAATATACGGTGCTTCCGGTTCCAACCTTCTTGGGTCAGGAGCAGAAATCCGCAGTTGCAGTAGATGGTTATGTAACATTCCGTGGAAAGAATGAGCCAACGGCTGAGCATAAAGCGAACGTAGTAAAAGCTGCGTACTTCCTTGCAAGCGGTAAAGTAGCAGCAACAACGAACAATGATCTCTTTGCAGCGCACATTACGGAATCGGCTCGAAAAGAAGCAGAAAAAATGCCAATCGAAAGAGACGAGTTCAATGAAAAGGCTGTAGAAAAATTGCTTAGCCATGCAACTCCTGCACGTCCAGACATCCCAGCAGATCTGGCTGCAAAAGCAATTAAATTGGAAACAGAAGTGATAGTACCTAAGCTGCAAGCATTGATCGCAAATGAAATTACACCAGAGAAAATGTACGATGCTGTGAAAGAGGCAGCCATTGCAGCATTCGGTGAAGACGGCATTGTGAAGGACTAAGAAGAAGTCAGCTTCGGATAGCCGCATGAACCACACATGTACATGGAAGTGCGGCTATCCGAAAATGTTTATGACATTGCGTATTGAAAGGGGTTTCGCATTATGGCCCAATTAGCTAAGCCGTTGAAGAAACGGAAAATTAGAGGAGATTCCGGTTGGGGATATGCGTTTATCGCGGTTGCATTGGTTGTATTCGCAGTCTTTACCGCATATCCGGTAGTAAGTGCCTTTATTATTAGTTTTCAGGATTATAAACCGCTAGGATCTACATGGGTAGGATTCGATAACTATATTTCTTCCTTTAAAGATCCGCTCTTTTGGAAGTCAATTAAGAATACGGTTGTGTATACGGTACTTACGGTTCCCGTTGCATTGATGATCTCGTTTGCGGTCGCCATTCTCATCTTGCCGCTCAGCAAGAAGCTGCAGACGACGTTCAAGGCTGTTTACTATTTGCCTGCTGTTGCATCAGGCGTTGCCATGTCCGTTGTATGGCTGTGGATCTTCGATCCAATGGAATCCGGGATTATGAACCAGCTATTGGGGCTGTTCGGGATCAGCAATCTGAACTGGCTCGGCTCAAGCGCGACTTCAATGTTCTCCTTGGTTCTGATGTCCTGGCTGGCAAGCCATGGTACAAGCATCATTATTTATTTGGCAGCATTGCTCGGTATTGATGATAGTTATTATGAGGCAGCAGAATTGGATGGCGCTTCTTTCCTGAAGAAGCTGTGGTACATTGTCATTCCTTGCTTGAAGCCAACAACGTTGTTCTTGTTGGTAACGGGTGTTATCGGCTCTTTCCAAGTATTCCAGAACGCTTATCTGATGACAGGCGGCGGCCCAGACAACTCGACAACAATGGTCGGATTGCTCATCTTTGACAACGCATTCAAATACTTTGAATTCGGTAAAGCTGCAGCGCAATCTCTCGTGTTGGCTGGAATTATCGCTATTATATCGTTCGCTCAGTTCAAATTTATGGGTAAAGACGTGGAGTACTAAGGAAAGGGGAGAAGCCAACGATGTCACTTTACAATCCGCATAATGGAAATCCGGCGGCTAAACATACGAGAAACGCTGCCATCATATTCATACTTTTACTATTTGCTTTGGCAACGATCTTCCCTATTTATTTTATGCTTATTTCTTCCTTTGGGGATCCCGTCGAAGCTGGGGCGATGAGCTATTCGCTCTTCCCATCCAAAATATCTTTTGAATCGTATAAATTCTTCTTTGATTACAGTGAATACTCACTGCGCTGGTTATTGAACTCATTATTTGTGGCGGCTGTTGTTACGGTATCAAACGTGTTCTTTGCAAGTATGGCTGGCTATGCCTTCTCTAAAATTAAGTTCAAAGGCAGAACAGCATTGTTTACATTGCTTCTCGTTGCGATGATGATTCCGTATCAGGTAACACAAGTGCCGTTGTACATCTTAATCGTTAACATTTTCCAAATCCAAAATACGTACAGCGCTTTGATTTTACCTGGTCTCGTTACTGTATATAATATCTTCCTTTCGAAGCAGTTCATGAGCAGTATTCCGAATGAGGTACTGGAATGTGCGAAGATTGAAGGTTGTAACCAGTTCCAAGTGTATTTCAAAATCATTTTGCCTTTGTCTAAAACAGTACTCGCGGTAATGGCGATCCTGACGTTTATGGATAGCTGGAATACGTTCTTCTGGCCATTCTTGGTTACCAATACGATGGATATGCAGACGATTCAGGTAGGCCTCAAAAACTTCAGATTTGCCAACACGACTTACTTTGCGCCGATGATGGCAGGGGCTACAATCTCAGCGTTGCCTATGTTTATTCTCTTCTTCAGCTTGCAGAAGTACTTCTTGCAAGGGGTAACCGTAGGTGCGGTGAAAGGCTAATAGTCCTGCAATCTAATCCTGAACCTTCATCGCTGCGATGAAGGTTTAATGTTTAATTGGAGGTCCTGCGATGCTTGTCACATGGGACAACAAATATAGGGAAGACGTTATCGCATTATGGAATGAAGAGGCAGTTCGCGATGGATATAAAGAGCTTACCGTAGAGAGCTTCCATGACATATTTCAATCTAACCCATACTTCGATCCGGAGAACACATTCGTGTTACTTGATGATGATGGCGGTGTTCAGGGCTTCGCTTGCGGCTGTACGGGAGATGATCTGCCGCTAGGTCATGATGCTGGGTATATTACGTGCATCGTCTTGTCTCACAATTACCGTACAGACGAGTACTATTCACAGATGCTGGATGCAGTTGAGGGACGTTTCCGTGAGCTTGGGAAGAAGCAGGCAGATATCCTGTTCTTCAATCCAATGATGCTCCCTTGGTATATTCCGAATACACCGCAGCATGAGCATAACAATGCGCCTGGGGTGCCTGTCGGAAGTGAACTCTATCATTACCTGCTGCAGCATGGCTACTTCGAGCGAGCGGTTCAACAAGCGATGTATCTGCAATTGGCTAGCTTCGAAGTTCCGGAGCCGATCACGAACAAAGAATTGGCAGCGGCAGCAGATGGCTACGTGGTAGAGTTGTACGACCTTAATCGTCATCGTGGGATTGAGTCGATGCTTGAGGAACTACACAACCCATTTTGGACCAGGGAGATTAAGCAAGCAGCTGCTGACGGTGTTCCCGTAGTAATTGCAGCCTATCAAGGAGAAGCAGTTGGCTTCGCAGGGCCGGTCATTCGCCAGCAGAGCGGTAGGGGATATTTTGCAGGCATTGGCGTGAGCCCGCAACATGAGGGACATGGACTTGGAACCATTTTGTTTTTCAAGCTTTGCGAAGCATTTCGCAGCATGGGAACAGAATATATGTCGTTGTTCACAGGCAGTACCAACCCTGCGCTTCGCATTTACGAGAAGGCAGGTTTCCAGACAGTCAAATCATTTTCGATCATGAGGAAGGAGTTGTAGGTATGAGCGAGCAGCGTCGAACGATTCTAGCAATTGGTGGACATGTGGGGGATATGGAGCTGACGGCAGGCGGTGTATTGGCAAGCCACGCACTCAAGGGCGACCGTATTGTCACTTTGGCTTTGACAGCAGGAGAACGTGGGGTTCCAGCAGGACAAGATATGGCGGAATATCGCGAGCAGAAGGTGAACGAAGCGAAGGCATTCGCGGAAAAGCTCGGCGGTGAAGCGATCGTATTCGAAATTCCAGACGGTGAACTGAAGGATAATGAAGAAATGCGCTTGAGAGTTTGCGATGTCATTCGTCAGGTGCGTCCGAACATCATTATTACGCATTTCAAGAACAGCATGCACAAGGATCATATGACGACCCATCGCATTGTCAATGATGCACGCTTCTTCGCTGGGCTGGCATCGTTCGAGCGGGAGCTCCCTGCATTCTTCGCTTCTACTCTCTATTATGCGGAAAATTGGGAGGATGCAGTCGACTATAAGCCTTACGTGTACGTGGACTTCTCGCAAGAAGCTTACGATCTGTGGGTGAAGGCAGTGTCCTTGCATTGGTTCGTAACGGGCAGCAAGTCATTCCCGTATCTCGAATACTACAAGCACCTAGCTCGGGTTCGCGGTATTGAGGCACGGAAGCAATATGCGGAAACGTTCATGGTTCCAGCAGAGACGATGTGTATTCGAAAATCAGAATTGTAAAATTGGCAAGTGAACGCGCACTTAGAGGGAGGCACCTATGATCCGCAACGGTATTGATTGCATTGGAGAATATACGGAGCTATTCAAAGGCAAGCGAATTGGACTCATTACGTCGCCGACCGGATTGAACAATCAATTCGAATCGACGATTCAAATTATGCATGACAACTTCAATCTTGTAGCGATGTTCTCACCGGAGCATGGCGTTCGTGGCGATTTAGCTGCCGGTGCACAGGTTGAGACTTACACCGATCCGTTTACAGGCGTTCCTGTATACAGCTTGTATCGCAAGGATTCCAAGCGACTCAGTCAAGAAATGTTGGATGAAGTGGATATGGTTGTATACGACATCCAAGATGTTGGCGCACGCTATTATACGTTTATTTATACGATGCTGTACGCGTTGGAAGATTGCGCGAAGGCAGGCAAGGAATTCGTTGTTCTGGATCGGATTAACCCGCTTGATGGCATGACGGTTGAAGGGAATATCTTAAAACCAGGCTATCAATCCTTTGTCGGCAACTATCCATTAGCGGTACGGTATGGTTTGACCGCAGGCGAGGTCGCTCTGATGGCGAACGAACAAATGGGTTGGAACTGCAAGCTTCATGTCGTACGCTGTGATGGCTGGGAGCGGTCGATGCAGTTCACAGATACAGAGCGTCCTTGGGTTATGCCGTCTCTGGGATTGCCGCGTTATGATTCAGCACTGTTGTACCCCGGGACTTGTGTATTCGAGGGAACGAATATATCGGAAGGAAGAGGAACGACAGCGCCATTCGAAATGATCGGTGCACCGTTCATTGAGGCAGAGAAGCTGGCAAACGAGATGAATCGTCAGAAGCTGCCGGGCATTATATTCCGTCCAGTATACTTCAAGCCATCCTTCTCGAAGTTCGAAGGAGAGCAATGCGGCGGGGTGCAGATCCATGTGCTCGACAATCGCGCGGTGCAGCCGTTTGAAGCGGGAGTTAAATTAATGTTCACTATTAAGCGCAATTATGAGAAGTTCGCTTTCTTGCCGCCAGTGAAGGAGAATTCCAGACCGTTCATCGATTTGCTCTGCGGAGATAAGTTGTATCGTGAGGAATCTCTTAATGTAGAAGCGATGCTGGAGCAATTCCGTGAAGAGAGCAGAGAATTCAGTGCCATGAAGCAGCAGTATCATTTGTATAAATAGAGAACTGCCTTTACAAGGAAGATGAAGGATGTGAGCTTACGTTGACATACGTAGCGGGCTTAGACGGCGGCGGTACGAAGACGGCAGTAAATATAGCGGACGAACATGGAGCAGCCGTGCATACCTTCACATCTGGAGCCATTAATATTAATGGTCAGGATGAAGCGAGTGTGCGCACAAGCTTGCAAGAAATATTTGAGACGATCGCCAGCGTATGCGGCGGGCTGGGCAACTGTGCACAGGTGTGCATTGGTGCAGCCGGAGTCAGCAACCCGACAGTCGTAACACGGCTGGAAGCCATTGTCCGCGATTGCGGCTATGAAGGTGGGCTGATCATTACCGGTGATCAAGAGACAGCCTTGTACGGCGCCCATGATCGTGAATATGGCATCATTCTCATTGCTGGAACGGGATCCATTTGCTATGGGAAAAATGTAGCGGGCCAGTCCCATCGCGCAGGCGGCTACGGCCATCTCATCGATGATGAGGGCAGTGGTTATAGCATTGGGCGTGACTTGTTGTCCATCGTTGTACGGGCACATGACGGACGCATGCCGGCAACGCCGATTACAGATATGGTTATGAAACAGCTGGGGATTGAGTCTATGCAGCAATTGATTCGATTCGTATACGATAAGCAGACGAATAAGAAGGATATTGCATCTCTTGCTCCGATATTATCGCGGGCATGTGAGCTTGGTGATTCTGCGGCTCTGGAGATTGCTCACAAGGCGGCAGGTTCTCTCTGTGAACTTGTTATCCCGGTTGTAGAGAAGTTGTCTCTGCAGTCAGGAACAGTTGCCATGGCAGGAAGCGTACTGCTGAAGAACAGCAATGTGCGGGATGCCTTCACAGCCATGCTCAAGGAACACTATCCCAATATGGACTGCATTACACCGAAGAAAGATGCTGCGCATGGCGCAGTCATCATGGCATTATCTAAGCTTGCAGCCTGCTCCTAGGAGGGTGAGCTTATTAAAAAAAGTACACTAGCATTCGTTACTAGATCGCGGTGACAAGTATCTCTTTCTCCTGAGGAGAGGGTATGAATAACCGCGATTTTTGTATGTTGAAGAAAATTATGAAATGAATACTCAGTTGTTCTAAAAGATCCATTGATTATGTAGTGAGAGAATCATCGTTCGCTATCAATGGGTTATTATGGATAATATTGGCAATGAGTAGTGGGTGCGCATCAACAATAGGTAGTAGAGAAGCTTGTCAGCGCGTCTGGAGGCAAGATGCTAGACGACGCCACATGGATTCAATAGAGGAGTGCCAACTCAATGGTTCATACGACAAAGGATGCTCAGTACGTATTGGAAGGTTTACATACTCTCGTCAAAAAGCAAATGGAAATGTGGAACGTCCCAGGCTTAGCACTCGCCATTGTGAAGGATGGAGAGGTCATTATGGCAGAAGGATTCGGTTATAGGAATGTTGAGCAGAAGCTCCTTGTGACCCCGACTACGCTGTTTGCCATTGGCTCTTGTTCGAAAGCATTTACTGCAATGGTAGCCGCTCAGCTTATAGATGATGAGAAGCTTGAATGGGATACACCTGTGCGCACGTATCTCCCTGACTTTGATATGTACGATTCGATGGCAGCGGAGCGAATTACGATGCGAGACATGTTGTGTCATCGTACCGGTTTGCCGCGGCATGATAATATGTGGTACGGCTCTTTCTTGACTCGCGAGGAGATAATCAAGCGAATCAAATACCTCGAGCCTAATGTCGATTTCAGGTCAACCTGGCAGTATAACAATATTATGTATACGGCTGCTGGATATATAGCAGGGCATGTAGCGGAGTGTACTTGGGAACAGCTTGTTAAAGAGCGAATATTCGATCCGCTGGAAATGAAGGAGAGCGGCTTTTCCGTGAATGAGTTGAAGTTGCATGATAATGCGGGAGTTCCCTACATCGAACAGGAGGGGCAGCTTCGAGAAGTTGAGTATCGCAATTTCGATGCGATTGGACCTGCTGGTTCTATTAATAGTACAGTCATGGACATGAGTAATTGGTTGATTGCTAATCTTGAAAATGGAGCTTTCAAAGGGAAGCGTATTATTTCAGAGAAGAATCTTGTGACCTTACATTCTCCACAAATGTCTTGCCCACCAATGTTGTTCGGAAAGAAGGAGTTTCCATTAAGCTGTTATGGATTGGGTTGGGGATTCGAATCATATCGTGGATACCGCATGCTTCAGCATGGGGGTGGCATCGACGGATTTACTTCGCACATCTCTTTCCTACCCGATGAAAGGATCGGCATTGTTCTGCTGACGAACAGACAAGGTACCATGCTTCCTACATCTTTAGCATTGACTGTCTATGATAGGCTTTTGAATCTTGATCCTATTGAATGGTGCGAACAACTCCGTGAGGATATTCAGAAATGGGAAGCACAACGAAAACAAATGGCAGCCGAAAGCGCTGCATCAAGAGGAGAGGCCGTGTTGGTTTCTTCAACCACACTCCAGAGGTATGAAGGAAGCTACGAGCATCCTGGTTATGGAACCGTTAAGGTTCAAGTTGTGGAGAATGAACTTCAGGCTGTTTTTCATGTCGGTTGTTTTCGAATGAGTCAGACTGGGGAGCATGTATTCACGATACATTCAGAAATATTAGGGGTAACAGCGAATATAAAATTTGCTGCCGACGAGGAAGGAAATATAATTCTGCTAAGTGCTCCGCTTAATACAGAACCCGGTGCAAAAGATATTACATTCAGACGAACAAAAAACTCAGCGGTTACATAAACGAAGGAACTGTCCGACATGGATGATACCCATCATGCTGGACAGCTCCTTTCTTATTGGGAAGTTTACCGATTCCCTCTACGAGGGCCATGAAATAAGATGCCCATTGATATTCTTGCACACCATAGCGACACGGCGGTAAACAGCAGCGCCCACACGATGGATGGTATATAGGTAACATGACTAAGATTGGCAGCATCTCCTGCTCCATTAGGCATTTTCATTGACAAGTAGACAAGGTATGCGGAACTTATGACCGATTCCACGAGACAAATGAACGCAATTAGTAAATAGTAGCCGCTCCGAAGCCACGGAGGTGCGAACTTCCAGATGAGGCCTGTCAGTATGACGAAGCCAGCACACCACATCATGCCGTACCCATTGCGGACAAATAGAATTAAGCTGATGAGCGCTAAGGACGCGATAGCGATCAGTCCAGCGGCTTCTTGCTTGCGAGCATGCAAATAGAACAGCAGTACAGCAAATAACGAAGCGCCGATGTAACCAGCAAGAGAGATCGGAATGGCCTTCCACGTCGACGTATAGGCAGAATAAGTAACGCCGCTCTGATTGCTGAATAAATGAATGTACATCACTTTGCCTGAGAGTACAAGGGTCATAAGGGCATGAGACAGCTCGTGAATTAGCGTGTCCACATTGCGGAAGAAGCTTGAGAACGGGATGAACCGCGTCAAGCAAGCGGTAGCTACAATAAATAGGATAACTTTTGTCCAAGATCGTATGTCAATCACTACTCCCTGAATCTGCAATTGATCCAATGATATTCTTATCTTGATTCCCTCTCATGATATTCGACGCCAATTTGTGTATTCCTTGAACCGGAGGGTGTAAATTTCACAAAGATAACTTGTCACGCTTGTCATGCTAGTCTGCATAATCGTCCAAGTTCCTACATAGACATGTTATCAGTGATGAGGAGTACACCGAATCGAAGAATATTGATGTCAGAGGGGATGATCTCATGCGTCGGATCACATGGGTGTTGGCCATCGTGATGAGCGTAGCAATCCTAGTAGCTGGATGCGGCAAAAAGGATGCGACCGCGGTGGTTCAAGATCTGGACAAGGTAATGAGTAAACTGGAAAGCTATGCAGGCATCGGCACGATGACACTGCACTCGGGTCAGCAGCCGCTTGAATACCGGGTTGAGGTATGGTATCAGAACCCGTCGTACTACCGGATTGAGCTAAAGAATGAGAAGAAGGATATTACGCAAATTGTGCTTCGCAACAAGGAAGGCGTCTTCGTCCTGACACCAAGCTTGAATAAAATCTTCCGCTTCCAGAGTGATTGGCCAGAGAACCAAGGCCAAGTGTACTTGTATCAAACGTTAGTACGCAGCATCCTGTCTGACAACTCTCGCCAGTTCACAGCAGATGGTGAAGACTATGTATTTGAAGTGGCGGCTAATTATCAGACTGACTCTTTGGTTCGTCAGAAAATATGGTTGAACAAGGATAGCTATGCACCAAAGCAAGTACAAGTGAGTGATTCAGATTCCAAGGTCATTGTGGAAATGAAGTTCAATCAATTCGACTTCGGCAAGAAGTTCGAGCAGGATTCCTTCGATATGCAGCGCAATATGACGAGCATGAAGAACGCCGCGCTTCCAAACACGACTGTCGAGGTAAATAAGCTTCCAACAGGCGAAACGAAGGAAACGAATGCTCAAGTTGACAATTCGGAGCATCCAGACAGCACCGAGCCATCATCGGGTACGACAGAAGGAACAGGTTCGGAGACAACAGGCTCTGATGCTGGAGCAAATGATCGCAGCAATGATGAAGCTGAGCTTGGGCCATTTGGAATTATTGAGCCATCCTACTTGCCAGAGGGGGTAGCGAAGAAGGATGAGCCGGCAATTCCAGACAGCAAGGAGCATGCTGTAGTGATTCGATATACAGGAACGTATAACTTCACCCTTATGGAATCCCGTCCGAAGGATATGGAGACAGGGCTGCCGATTGGGGAAGGCTTGAATCTTGGCTTTACGGTCGGACAGTTGTCGGGCGAGGAGCAAAAGGCGCTCACCTGGATGTATGATGGTGTCAAATATCGCATCGTCAGCTCAGATCTCCCGACCGCTGAGATGGTGAAGATTGCACAATCATTAGTCGACCAGCCAGGAAAATAAGATAGAGTATCTAACTTACGCGGTCCGTATTCATGTACATGAAATTCGGGCCGCGTTTATGCGTATCTCAAGAGAGGAAACGGGAGATTCTGTCTAGCTATGTGGTTATTTCCTTAGAAAAGGGTGGTAAACACGGTCTCCGTTGGTTGACAGTCTTCCTGACGGCAAGTAACATAGGATATTGACGATTGAACGGGAGAGACGAGGAGACGGTGAAGGTGGTTGACTTGGATACGTATTTTCGCCCGACGCGCGCAGAGATTTCTTTAGATGCATTGCGCCGGAACTTGCAAGCATTTCGCAGCTCAATGTCAGCTTCGACGAAGCTAAGTGTATGTGTAAAGGCGAATGCATATGGACATGGTGCGATAGAAGTGTCTCGCGCCGCAGAACAATTTGGTGTTGATTATTTGAATGTAGCGTTCTTGGAGGAAGCGATCCAGCTTCGCAAGGCAGGCATCCATACGCCAATATTGATACTTGGATATACGCCGCCAGAAGCAATAGAAGCGGCATTTCGATATGATATAACATTGAATATATTTTCAGAAGAATGTGTGCAGGCGTTAGAGCAGCAGGCTTCTCAATGGTCTGCCAATCACGCCGGTCGCATATTGAAGGTTCATGTCAAGATTGATTCGGGTATGGGACGCCTTGGGATTCGCAGTCCAGAGGATGCGGTGCGTACGATTAACCGGTTAAGATCGATTCAAGGAGTCGAGGTAGAGGGGCTGTTCACTCACTTCGCGACAGCTGATGAGGCGGATAAGTCGTATGCGCAAGTGCAGCGTGATCGTTTCCTAACGGTTGTTGATGTCCTGAAGGAACACGGGATTACGATCCCGATCGTCCATACCAGCAACAGTGCGGCCACGATCGACATGCCGAGTTGGAGCGATCAAATGGTGCGTGTTGGTATCAGTCTGTATGGACTATATCCATCCGCGGAAGTCAATCAGCAGAGCATTGCACTGGAGCCAGTTCTTAGCTTAAAGAGTGCGGTTAGCCACAGCAAGCCGCTTCCTGCAAATGAAGGCGTTAGCTATGGGGTCAATTATCGTACAGGAGATGGTGAATGGATAGCTACGATGCCGGTAGGCTACGCAGACGGCTATTCACGCTTGCTGCAGCGTAAAGCCTCGATGCTCATTCGAGGGCAACGTGTACCGGTAGTAGGGACTATTTGTATGGATCAGTGCATGCTGTCTTTGCTGCCATTAGGCGAGGCTGCCAGCACTATTGGAGCAGGTGAGGAAGTTGTGCTCATTGGCCGTCAAGGCGAGGAATGCATAACGGCAGCCGAGGTAGCAGAATGGTTAGGCACGATACATTATGAGGTCACATGCATGATCTCGAACCGTGTACCGCGCGTATACATCGACAACGGGCAAGTCGTAAAGGTGTCGAATCCGCTCCTACTTGGATAAATAATGCAGGTTGCAGTGCCGCGTACCCAATAATTCGGCATTTGGAACCATTTACCGCGAAACTTTTTGCGGAACTTGAAGGATTTTGGTGTCCCAAGAGCGAATGAAATGGAGAGGCTCAGTGGGGATGTTGTTGAGACGAACTTGTTGATGATGCAACATACTTCGTCTGCATTGGGCATATATATTCTTTTGTATAAATTTTCTACGGAATCGACATAATGGTAACTAGGCAGGAAAGGTTTTGGGGGTGCGAGGACAGGTGGCAAATATTCAGAACACCAAACGGATCATGATCAGCTTGCCCGACCAATTATTACAAGAAGTGGACGGCATCGTCGCTATGGAGAAATCCAATCGGAGTGAATTTATCCGACAAGCGATGAAATTATATTTGAACGAGCGCAAGAAACGGCACATTCGTGAATCGATGCAGCGTGGCTATATGGAAATGGCGAAAATCAATCTCACAATGGCATCGGAGGCTTTTTATGCGGAAGAAGATGCGGATGGCACTCTCGGCCGTTTGGTTAGTGGGGTGTAAACATTGATTGTGAAGCGCGGCGACGTATTTTTTGCGGATTTATCGCCCGTCGTTGGTTCGGAACAGGGAGGGGTTCGACCTGTCCTCGTCATACAGAACGATATTGGCAACCGATTCAGTCCAACGGTGATCGTTGCGGCGATTACAGCCCAGATCCAGAAGGCGAAATTGCCGACCCATGTCGAAATCGATGCGGAAACCCACGGCTTTGATCGTGATTCGGTCATATTGCTGGAACAGATTCGTACGATCGATAAGCAGCGTTTGACGGATAAGATAACGCACTTGGATGAGGAAACGATGCGCAAGGTTGATGAAGGCTTACAAATTAGTGTGGGCTTGATTGACTTCTAGATACGATATTGAGAATAAGAAGAACGGGGATAGCCTCGTTCTTTTTTGCTATGAGCAGAAACAGGGATACAGCTATATCCCTCTGTGAATCGGATCATAACGATTTGTGACCTTTGCGCTGGAAAATAAGGCTCGATTTTGCGAAAATAGAGAGAGCAGAATGATCAGGCATCAATCTAAGAAAACCGTAAATGTCGGACAAGTGCCGGCGACACCTAATATCTCGAATTCTTCGATGAGGGTTCGGGTTGCAGAGAGGATGTAACGAATGGCAGGACAAGAATCCGTTATCTATATGACAGCATTGGAACCCTTGCTAGAACAGATGGCTGCGGAACAGCCAAAACGACTGCGCAAGCAGCTTATAAGCGAATTGTCACTGAATCCGAAGCAGGTAGATGCAACTATCAGCTTATTGGATGAGGGCAATACGATTCCATTTATTGCGCGATATCGTAAGGAAATGACTGGAGAGCTGGATGAGAACCAGTTGCGCGCACTCGAAGAGCGGCTTGCTTATGTACGCGGGCTGGAGGATCGCAAGCGTGAGGTGCTTCGTCTGATTGCGGAGCAGGGCAAGCTGACAGCGGATCTGCAGCAAGCAGTTGTAGAAGCTTCGAAGCTGCAAGAGGTAGAGGATTTGTACCGTCCTTATCGCCAGAAGCGGAAGACGCGGGCAAGCGTGGCGAAGGAACGGGGGCTTGAGCCGCTGGCGAACTGGATCCTGACGTTCCCGAAGCAAGGCAGCGCGTTAGCGGAAGCCGCTTCATACGTGAATGAAGAAGCGGGCGTTGCAACCGCTGAGGATGCGGTGCAGGGTGCGCTTGATATTATAGCGGAGATGGTGGGCGACGAGCCTGCTATACGAGCCTGGGTTCGTAAGTTTACATTTGATCAGGGCATAATTCGTACCGAAGCGAAGGACAAAGAGCAGGAATCGGTATATGAGATGTACTATGCGTACACGGAACCGGTTCGCAGGCTGCCTTCTCACCGGATATTGGCGATTAACCGCGGTGAGCGTGAAGACATTCTGAAAGTTGCGTTAGATGTGCCTGTAGAACAGGTACATGCTTATATGGAGCGGAAAGTGATCCAACGCGACTCTGTCGTCACTTCCTTGCTGAAGGCGACGATTGAAGATGCCTACAAGCGATTAATTGCACCGTCAATTGAGCGGGATGTACGCAATGAGCTAACTGACAAGGCTGAGGAGCAAGCAATCCAAGTATTTGCACAGAACTTGCGAAGTCTTCTATTACAGCCGCCAGTAAAGGGGAAGACCGTATTAGGTGTCGACCCCGCTTTCCGGACAGGCTGCAAGCTGTGCGTGGTCGATGATACAGGCAAGCTGCTGGAAGTAGCAGTAACGTATCCAACAGCCCCTCACCATAAGGTGGCAGAGGCTGAGCAGACGTTCAGCAGACTCGCAGACAAGTATGGGGTTGAGTTGGTCGTAATCGGCAACGGAACCGCTTCTCGCGAGACCGAGCAATTTGTTGCAGATTGGTTGAAGTCCCGTCCAGGCGGTGGAGCTGGCATCCAATATGTAATCGTCAATGAGGCTGGCGCTAGTGTCTATTCGGCTTCTAAGATAGCCCAAGAGGAGTTTCCTTCTCTGGATGTTGCAGAGCGCAGTGCAGTATCGATTGCTCGTCGGATGCAGGATCCATTAGCGGAGTTGGTTAAAATTGAACCTAAGGCTATTGGAGTTGGTCAGTATCAGCATGATGTGGCTCCTAAGCGGCTGGAGGAGAGCTTGGGCGCCGTTGTGGAATCGGCAGTTAACCATGTTGGTGTAGATTTGAACACGGCTTCTCCGTCCTTGTTGTCTTATGTATCAGGCATCAATGCAACCTTGGCTAAGAACATCGTGAAGTACAGGGAAGAGAACGGGAAATTTACGGTTCGTAAGCAGCTGCAGAAGGTGCCGCGTCTGGGGCCGAAGGCATTTGAGCAATGTGTAGGATTTCTCCGTATTCCAGATGGAGATCTTCCTCTTGATAAGACGCCGATTCACCCAGAGTCGTATGGAGTTGTTGATCGGCTGTTCGCGCTCATGGGACTTCGTACGGAGGATATTGGGACAGCTGCGTTAACACAGGCACTGAGCGGGGCGAATCTAAATGAGCTGGCTGATAAGTTAGAGGTAGGTACACCTACACTGAAGGATATTATCGACAGCTTGCTGCGTCCGGGTCGCGACCCGCGCGAGGAGTTGGCGCCGCCTATTTTCCGTACAGATGTCCTCCAAATCGAGGACTTGAAACCTGGTATGGAGCTGAAGGGAACGGTTCGCAACGTTATTGACTTCGGTGCATTCGTTGATATCGGCATTAAGAATGACGGCCTCGTGCATATTTCTCAACTTAGCGACCGTTTTGTGAAGCATCCGCTTGATGTTGTCTCTGTCGGTGATAATGTAACGGTATGGGTACTGCAAGTGGATATGAAGAAGGGCCGGGTCGGTCTTACCATGAAGGCTCCGAAGTAAAGAGGGATAAAGCGATAGAACGAAAGCATTAAAACCATATATGTAATACATGCAATCGTAAAATATGAAACATGACGGTAGCATATTGCAGCATGACGAAAGTCCCCCGATGAGGAAGTCGGACGGTCTCACACCTTGTTATGAGACGCCGTTCGTTCAATCGGGGGTTTTTTGCCTATATGCGATGATGATCTAAGGCCTGACTTTCTGCTTGTGCATGTTGCGCAGCGTACGGAGCCATTTACGTATGCGCACGCGGCTTCGAACGGTAAAAAAACCAACACTCATTTAATAGCTTAATTTGACGGCGATCCTTCTTATTGAAGGCGCGCATTAGCTGATTGCATAACCATTGCGGCATGAGTATCCCTCCTTCGGCGGGGACGAGAGAATCGTCGTTGTAACGCTATCATATGGGCGTTGGCCGCATTTGGTGCAGGTCCGCAATCGTCTCTGCAGGTATCTTTGCAAGCATTTCTGCAAGTATCTCTGCCTGTATCTCAAAGGAATTTATGCTTCATTCTTGTTGTTGTAGGGAACAACCTTTCCCGCTACAATGTAGGCATACCCCGAAAGCAACTTATCTCGAACAGGATTAGAAATAGCAGACTGAGACGAAGAGGCGAAAGGGGGATAAAGATGTCAGATGAACAGCTGCAAGCATGGATCGAACAGGTTTCGCTCCGTGATTTCGGGAAGCCTTTTCGGCATAAGGCACGTTATAATTCGCGGCTGAAGTCAACAGGAGGACGCTACTTGCTGCGCTCGCATGATATTGAAATCAATCCGAAGCAGCTGGAGCAGAATGGTCTGGAAGAAGTCGAACGTATTATTAAGCATGAGCTCTGTCATTACCATCTGCACTTGGAAGGGAAAGGGTACAAGCATCGGGATGCAGATTTCAGACAGCTGCTGCAAGCAGTTGGAGGTTCTAGATATTGCAAATCGCTGCCGGATGTTGCCCGCACCCGTCAAATGCCTTATCGATACCGCTTGGTATGTGTACAGTGCGGACAAGCTTATATGCGCAAACGCAAGGTGGATGTTCGTAAGTATGTATGTGGTCGTTGTCACGGAAAGTTGAAGATGCTGCTAATGACCGAGCAGTTGGAGAAATAATGAACTGCCGTACGTACAGCGATAATGTTCATCATACAGCTTTACTCGTATTCGTAGTGAACCAATTAAACAATAGCTGAGGGAGGTCTTGTCATGCCGAAATGTGAGGGAAAGGTTATTGCAATTACAGGTCCACGCAAAGCTGAGGAGATGTCATTGCTTGTTGCGAAGCAGGGAGGAATACCGCTTGTAAGGCCAACTCAAGGGACGATGTTCGAGCATTTTGACCATCTGGCTGCGGAAGTGGACAAGGTAATAGACAAACCTGTGCAGTTGGCTGTCTGGACGACAGGAATAGGGCTTGAGAAGCTGCTGGAGGCGGCGCGTGAAGCGGGGAGAGAAGAGGCACTGCTAGTGAAGCTGAAGCAGATACGGCATGCAGCACGAGGCTACAAAACCGTTAATGCATTGAAGCGGCTTGGCATCGTCCCGGATATTCGAGATGATGACGGCTCGACGCTTGGTCTGGTAAGGGCTATGGCATCTTATGATGCTGAACAATGGCGCGGCTCATTAGTTGCGCTGCAATTGCACGGAGACCCAGCCCCAACCCTGAACGCATTTCTCGCTGATGCAGGTGCGCAATCTATAGAGCTGATGCCTTACCGGCATACTCCGCCCGATGAGGCCGTACTGGAGCAGTTCACTTCAGAGCTGTTGTCGGGACAGATAGATGCAGTTGCTGTAACGGCTGCTCCACAGCTTCGGTTCCTATTTGCCTATGCGAAGGAAAGAGGGATGGCGGATAAGCTGCTCCAGATCTTCCAAGAGCGAACACTGCTTGCGGCGGTGGGCAAAGTTACAGCTGCAGCGGCGATAGATGAAGGGATAAAGCGGATGTTAGTTCCAGATGAGGAGCGAATGGGGGCGTTAATCGTTGCCTTGTCACGCTGGTTTGAAGCGAACTGATTGACTGCTTGTCTGATATTTTTACATTTATTTTTTGAAATGTGTTGACACTATATCGGATTCATGATAAATTAGTACTTGTCATTCCCTGATAGCTCAGTTGGTAGAGCACTCGACTGTTAATCGAGTTGTCACAGGTTCGAGTCCTGTTCGGGGAGCCATTTATGGAGAGGTACCCAAGAGGCCGAAGGGGGCGCTTTGCTAAAGCGTTAGGGTGTAACAGCCGCGAGGGTTCGAATCCCTCTCTCTCCGCCACAATGGTACAGACAAGATCCCGCAAGGGATTTTTTTGTTATTCTATACATATTGCATCATCGCCGAAATGGATAAAGCAAGGGTAACTGTGAGAGATCGCGGTTATTCCTTGCTTTTTTTCATACACTATAGAGGCATTCAATGTGAACAGATGATGGTCATTCTGTTTCGCAAATTGTTCAGTGCGTTTAATGAGTGTAATGGTGGATTTCATAATATCGGCTTGAAGTAGCAGCGGAGTACACCATATACGGATTGTTATCCGTGGGGGGTGAGCGTAATGGGAAGTAAACGTGATAAACAGAAGCAAGCATGGAACGAGAAAAAGACAACGAAAGCAGACTCGAACAAGGATAAGGACACGGTATCGTACGATACTGATGAGATCATAGATGAGGCAGAACTCATTTTGCAGGGTTCTGTTGATGAAGTGAAGTATGCGCTCCGCTATTGGCATCCTTATGATTTAGCAGTCGTATATCGGCATGTGAATTTGTCGCAGCGCTCTCGGCTGCTTGAGGTGCTGGAAGTAGGTCAGCTTACGGAGATGATCCGTGAGTTGAATCCGGATCTTCAATTGGAGTCTTTCCAGATGCTTGGCCGCAATCGTGCGGCAGAAGTATTGAACCGGATGGACAATGACGACTTGGCTGACATGATGGCAGCGGTTAGCGTGGAAGAGAAGGAGTTCTTGCTTTCGCTCATGGAGCGGGAGGAGAGCGACACAGTACGCCGCCTGATGACTTATGAACCGGAGACCGCGGGCGGATTGATGACGAACCGTTATGTCTGGTTCTATGAGCGTTACACCGTGCGGGAAGCGGTTGAGAAGGTGAAGGCGTTCGCTGAGATGACGAAGAACGTCCACTATCTGTATGTAGTCAATGAACAGAAGCGGCTGGTCGGTACGTTGACATATCGTGAATTGGTGCTGGCTCCGGAGACAGATACCATCCAATCGCTTATGAATGAGAAGGTCATTTCCGTTACCGTCGATACGGATCAAGAGGAAGTGGCACGACTATTTGAACAATACGATTTCTTGTCCATGCCTGTTGTTGATCCAGATGACAAGCTTCTAGGGATCGTAACCGTTGATGATGTCATTGACGTCTTGCGGGAAGAAGCGCATGAGGACATCAATAAGTTGTCGGCAACGGACAAGACGATTGACTTTCGAACGAACCCTTTCACAGCAGCCCGCAGACGTTTGCCATGGTTGATTATGCTTCTGTTCCTTGGGCTTGTGTCGGGAAGCATTATTAGTAGGTTTGAGGGGACGCTGCAGCAGGTTGTTGCGCTGACCTTCTTCATGCCCATGATTGCAGGGATGACAGGAAACACAGGCACGCAGTCACTTGCTGTGGTAATACGAGGACTTGCGTCAGAGCATTTAGACAAGGGAACAGTTACGAGGCTCCTGTGGCGAGAATTGTTCGTAGGTCTGATCATCGGTACGGTGTGCGGCACCGCGGTTGCCCTTGTAGCGGGGATATGGCAGGGAAGCTTAGCGCTGGGGCTCGTAGTGGGCTGCTCTCTATTCCTGACGGTTATCATCGGTACAATGGCGGGTACAGCAATTCCTATCTTGCTGTATAAGCTTAACGCCGACCCAGCTGTAGCATCAGGGCCACTTATTACAACATTGAATGATATCTTCTCGCTGACGGTTTACTTCGGTACAGCCACCTTGTTCCTTTCGTATTTAATTTGAGGCTTCGGGCATATTATAAGAGCAATTAAACATGCCAAAATTGGTGCAGAGAATAGCTGTCGGACAAGGAAAAAACGGTTCATAAATATGGTGAAAAAGTTTTTTTAAAAAAAGGCTTGTCAACGGTCGTATCGTTTGATATACTCTTAATTGTCGCCGAGAGGTGATGAGAAAAAAGTAAGAAACGACAACGATATGGCCCGTTGGTCAAGGGGTTAAGACACCTCCCTTTCACGGAGGTAACAGGGGTTCGAATCCCCTACGGGTCACCACTTCAATCCTTGTTGGAGTGACATGGCGAACAGCAATGTTCTTGCACCATGAGCCATTAGCTCAGTTGGTAGAGCACCTGACTTTTAATCAGGGTGTCGAAGGTTCGAGTCCTTCATGGCTCACCAGTTTTATTCCTCGGTTGAGATGTCAATAGACATCCTTCCCAAAATACGTGCGGTAGTGGTGGAATGGCAGACACGCTATCTTGAGGGGGTAGTGGGCGTACGCCCGTGGAGGTTCGAGTCCTCTCTACCGCACCAAATTAACTAATGACAACTCCTTGCGCAGCAAGGAGTTTTTTAGTGTTTTTAATCATGTTCGGCTGACGTTTCATTACATGCGATTATTTTTTGGTTTATGGACGAGAGCCATGATAAATGCCCAAAACTACTAGATGTGTATATAAGCGAAATAAATCTGTTTACCATAAGAGTCGTTGAGAAAATAGAATCTCGCGGCTCTTATTTATGTTATGGTGAACGCTGATCGATCGGACTATTGAAAATGCCAAGGTTGATAGTAAGTTAACTGAAGTGATGGGGAAGGACATACTACAAGTAATGAGAGTGTAAATCTAATTGTTTTGGATATAAGCCAAGTCATATTGAGAGAGACTTCAATACTATGGAATATGTACGAACTAATAGAGTAACTCTCTTGAGAGATGGTAAGCTGATGGCGGTTCGAAAAGGAGTTTGTTTATGGACAATCATTATCGATTTCTAAACGGTCATCCATTTTCATCATGGCTTGCAAAGGCATCTGGAATCATCGTGCCCGTGTTACCTAAGGGGGAAACAGGGGCTACTGGAGCAACTGGTTCAACCGGATCAACAGGTCAGAGCGGCGCCACAGGAAGAACAGGCCCTACCGGAGCCATAGGGGGAACGGGAACTACGGGTTCAACAGGTGCAACGGGTGTAACGGGAGCTACTGGAACGACAGGTATAACCGGATCGACTGGAATAGGTTCGACTGGGGTGACTGGCGCAACGGGATCGACAGGTGTAACGGGTTCTACGGGGATTACTGGATCTACCGGAGCCACCGGGGCAATGGGAGCAACAGGGACGAGCACTACCGCGACATCCTCGTATGCTGCCAATACTACCGGAGCATCGATCGCGGTCGTCTTGTTAGGTACACTCGTTCCGCTCCCAAGCGCCCAGAACATTGGATCTGGAATAAGCGTGAATGGCTCGAACGATACTTTTACCGTATCTACTGCGGGAAGATATTACATCTCGTATCAGCTCCACTTAACCGCGGGCTTGTTGCTGGGATCTAGACTGCTTATCAACGGAGTAGCAAATGTAGCCTCTACGATAACACCTGTTCTTACGGTATCCACCTTTAACAATGACGTCATTCTAACATTGGCTGCGAACACAACAATATCGCTCCAATTGTTCGGACTCCTAGGAACAGCTACGCTTATTAACAATGCTGCTGGTGCGGCTCTAACCATCATTCACTTAGGCTAGAAATACAACTAGAAATGGAGCGGTAATCGGTATGCAATCTGACTACAAAAAGAGCCGTTGAGGACTGAAGTGCTCCCTGTCAAGTGGACAGTTTAAAAAACAAAAATGGTTAGTTTAGATACCTCAGCTCATATGAATAGAGCTGAGGTATCTTTATTATGAAGCTCGTCGGTACTCGTTAGGTGAAAAGCC